>CAZOPU010000001.1:0-46729 GCA_964581965.1 uncultured Methanosarcinales archaeon
TTCAAGTATATCTCCAGATAAATTCTCAGGAATATTAGCTTTTAACAGAACAAGAAAGTTAAATAATACTTATTTTATGGATGCATCTATAAATTTTGATAATAAAATTTTTGGAGAGATTATATTTAACACAAAATTTCGATAACAGAAAATAATAAAATAAAAGAAATATGTGTGTAATGACTGGATGTATTTTTACTGTGTAAATATATGTGACATTCAGCCAAACATTCCTATGAATTCGCTGTTGTCTTCTTCCTCAAGACGTTTCACTTTTTTTATGGCGTCCTCTATATCTTTCTGGATTACCTTTGTCCTGTTTTCCCTTATTGCAAAGTATCCTGCTTCAGTGCATACTGCCTTTACTTCCGCGCCTGAGAATCCGTCCATTAATTTTAGAATCTTATCTTCGTTTATTTTCTTGTCCAGGCTCATGTTTTTTGAGTGAATTAAGAGAATCTGCCTTAGTCCCTCTTTGTTTGGTGCAGGAACTTCTATTAGCCTGTCAAGTCTTCCTGGTCTAAGTATTGCTGGGTCAAGGATATCTTTTCTGTTTGTGCATCCTATTATTTTGACATTATCCAGGGGCTTGAACCCATCTATTTCAGCCAGGAACTGCATAAATGTTCTTTGAACTTCTCTCTCTCCTGATGTTCCTAGGTCTATTCTTTTTGCAGCTATAGCATCCATTTCGTCTATGAATATTATGCTTGGTGATCTTTCCCTTGCAAGCTTAAATATATCCTTAACAAGCTTAGCGCCTTCTCCAATGAATTTCTGCACTAGCTCGGAGCCAACTATTTCTATGAAAGTACTATTTGTGGATGATGCGACTGCTTTTGCTAGGAGAGTCTTTCCTGTTCCAGGCGGACCGTGGAGAAGAATTCCTTTTGGAGGAGTTATTCCTACTTTCTTGAAAAGCTCAGGCTTTGTCAATGGAAGTTCTACAACTTCTTTAAGTTCATTTTCCTGCTCTTTCAATCCTCCTATCTGGTCCCATGAAACATGAGGTTGCTCTATTATTACAAACTGCTCAACTTCTACCTTTGTCTCTTTGTCTATTTTGTCTATAACAGTAAGATTCTTTTGTTCTACCGTGACTATATCTCCTATTTTTAGATCCTTTAAAGTGTTAGAAACATTTACAAGAAACTTGTTTCCGTTTGGAAGTTTTATTATTGCTGTTTTTTCCATTACGTCAGATACTTCTGCAAGCATGAGCGCTGGAGTCCTAAATCTGTCCAATTCCATCTTCAATTGAAAGACGGTTTCTCTAAGAATCCTATTTTCCTGCTCTATTGCATTGTTCTGGTCTTGGTCTTTTTGAGCCTGTGCCTGTGGAACAAACTTATTGCCGTTTTCAGGAATTTTCTGGACATTTGTTTTCATGCAATGAAGAAAGACAAAGGGATTTTTAAAGCTTGGGGTGGATTTAAGAATAAATTTTTATATGAAGCATATTTTTAAGCTCTTATTAACTAAGAAAAGCTCCAGAGGGGATTGTATAATGGATGTAAATAAAAAGTTTGAACTTATAACAAGGGATCTCCAGGAAGTTGTAGGGGATGACAAATTAAAGGAAATCTTGAAGGAAAGAGATATCAAGGTTTATTGGGGAACTGCTCCGACTGGAAGACCTCATTTAGGATATTTTGTTCCGATGTTCAAGATAGCTGATATGCTTGAGGCTGGATGCCATGTTACTATTTTATTTGCGGATATGCATGCATATCTTGATAATTTAAAAACCAGCTGGGAGCTCCTTGATTACAGGACAAAATATTATGAGTTTGTAATAACCGAAATGCTTAAGCACATAGGTGTGTCCATAACAAAACTTAAATTTGTAAAGGGGACTGATTTTCAGTTAGGTGCGGAGTACAGCCTTGACATGTATAAAATATCTACTTTAGCAACTACAAGGGATACGCAGAAGGCTGGCGCGGAAGTTGTAAAACAGCTAGAGACTCCTAAGATGAGCGGGCTTCTTTATCCTATACTTCAGGCATTGGATGAGCAGTACCTTAATGTGGATGCGCAGTTTGGAGGGGTTGATCAGAGAAAGATATTCATGTTTGCAAGAGAGTTCCTCCCAAAAGTTGGATATGACAAAAGAATACATCTCATGAATCCACTTATTCCTGGATTGGGGGAAAGCGGAAAGATGAGCAGCAGTGAGCCCAATTCTAAGATTGACTTCGAGGATGATGATGCAAAGGTTAAATCAAAAATAAACAAGGCTTATTGCGTTGATGGTGTCGTGGAGGGAAATGGTCTTCTGGCAATAATGAAATATATAATTTTCAAGCAGCTTCAAAGGGAAAAAAGGGAGTTTATAGTAGAAAGGCCTGAAAAATATGGAGGAAACATAAGTTTCTCAGATTATGACGAGCTCGAAAAAGCATTCGAAGAGAAAAAGCTTTCATCTATAGACTTAAAGGGGGCTTTGGCGTCTGAACTAATAAAGTTCATTTCTCCTATAAGGGAAAAACTGGAGTATAAAAAGGACCTAATAAAAAAAGCGTATCCTGAGAAATAATTCAGTTCATATTTTATTCTTGTTTTGTTTAGGTTTCATTAATTTTATATATTGAATATGTTTTTCCGTTTTCTTAATTAACTATTTTAAAGTGGAGGATTTTAAATGAAAGTTATGAACGATTTGACTGCAGAAGTCTTAAAATGCGAGTTGGAGCGACACAGAGCAAAAGATAAGAGTAAAAATTCTAGTTTTGATGATTTTTCATACATTCAGGAAATTGAGAATGCGTATAAAGTAAGATTCATAGGGATTCATATATCTGGAGATAAATTAAACCTTAACGTTTACAAGGAAAAAGGAGACTCGGGACAGTATACTACAGGAATAATTTCTCTTCCTAATTTCAGGAAGTCAGATACTGCGTTGAGATTTGCAAATTCTGTTTCAGAGCTAGTCCTTAAAAGAGTGGAAATAAGAGGGACAGACACATATTCCAAGATGAAGGAGGAGCTTAGGGCTCTTCAGGAGAAAGAGATAAAAGCAGAGAGTGTGAATGATGCGCCTGTAAATGGCCCTCAGGAATTCTACGACCCTAATTATTACAAGAAATACTTGAACGGAAAGAATGGGGAAAAGACCCCTACTTTGGAAGAACTAACATTGACAGTAGGTGCACTCAATCTTATGCCTGACTTGAATACAATAAGAACGCAGGCAAGATTTGTAAAGAACAATGTTGTTAATTATGCGTCCAAGTATGTAGCATAATTTTTCTTGTTTTTTTATTTAATTCTTTTGTGTATTTTTTATATTTAATAATTATTAATTTAAGCAAATAGAGCAATGCTTCCTACAATTATTATAAGGGAATAGTTTATTATCATATGCCATTTGTTGCTCCAGGGAATACCGTCGAACTTGAAGTCTGAAATAGGATAAAATATAGGAGTTCCAAAAAAATCCCTTTCGTGGCTTGGTATGTCTACAATTATGTGAAGAATCCAGGGTAGGATGTAAAAAGAATATTCTTTTTTGATAAAGAAAAGTACTATGAATATAGTTCCTACAACAATAAGACTGTGCGTCCAGTTGTATATTTCTGACACATAAGAAGGCATTTTTCTTTTCTTCCATGTGTTTTCATTTTCTGCTCTTGCTCTCTTAAAATTTAGCGATTTGTTATAAATCATCTGGATTATAAGAGGCACAAATGCAACTAAGTCTGGTATTATGGAGAAAATAACTAAGAGATACGGATTTAAATCAGGAAAAAGAAGCAGCTTGAAGATTATCAAGCCCCATAATGAATGAGCCAGAATGTCCATGAATTTTGGGATTGTGGGGTATTAATATATGTTATGGTCTTGTAGCACCTATTAAAATAGTATCTAAAATTTAAAAATGCATAAAATCAAAGAACAAATGTAATAATAAATATAAAATTAAAAACTTAAATTATATCTTCCTCGGCAACAACCATAAAGTCGCCTACTGCGATTACTGCAGAGAATGGAATTAATGGATCTCCTTCCTTATTCTTCTCAAGCTCTAATTTCTTCGCGTATGGAGTAGAATTTACGAGTACAAGGTGTATTAATTCGCCCGATGTCGTTTCAAAGATTATATCTCCTACTTCTCCGAATCTTTTTCCTGTCTTAGAAACTACTGTTTTACCAATCAACTGTTTTGAATATTTTTTTTCTTCTTCGGCCATGTGACATACCCTCTTGAATGTTACTTCTAATGGTTAGATAAAGTTCTATTTACTATTTAAAGTTTTCGCAAAAATAGAGGAAAGAGCTATGTGAAGTTAAGTCAAGAAGGAGTCTGAATATGGCCGTCCTTTTAAATTAACTTAAAATAGGAGGTGCGCTCAGCAGTTACTTCCGATCGTCATTCCAATTAGGTCAGCGGGTGTTCACTTCGTCATCGCGCAATGTTGGAACGGAAAGCTGATATAAATATTTATATATTAAGCAATACGCGTTATTATATGGCCAAAAAGAAGGAAAAAGCTGCAAAGCAAAAAAAGGAATCCCCAAAACAAAAGAAGAAAAACGAGTTCGTGGGCGCAATTAAGTCAATTGGGCTTGGTATTTGGTGGATTTTTAAGGGAATTTGGTGGCTCTTAAAGCATTTTTTCAAGGGAATATACTGGCTCTCTGAGAAAATAGTTTCATTTGCATTAAAAGAGAGAAATCCTGGCAAGGGCAAATTAAAGACATCAGGAAATGAAAAAGTGGCAAAACTTACAGTCCTTGAAACACAAAAAGGAAACTACAAGGATTTTTGGACTAAGCTCAAGAATTCTGATTCTATGATAGGGCTTATTGTAGGCGCAAGAGGATCAGGCAAAACAGCAGTAGCGCTTAGTTTTTTTGAAAACCTTAAAGGAGGAAAAGATAAATTCTTCGCAATGGGGTTCCAAAGCAAAGACCTCCCTGAATGGATACAAATAATAGAGAAAGTAGAGGATATAGAGAACGATTCATTCGTTGTAATAGATGAGGGAGGAATATTGTTCTCGTCAAGGGATTCAATGTCAAATCCTAACAAGCTTCTTTCGGAGTTGCTTTTTATAGCAAGACACAAGAACCTAACAATAATGTTTATATCCCAGAATTCTTCAAACATAGAAATAAATACAATAAGGCAGGCGGATTTTATACTTCTAAAGAAATCATCTCTTTTGCAAAAAGATTTTGAAAGAAAAAAAATTGCGGATATATACACAGAATACGCAGACGGATTTGAAAAATACAGAAACCAGAAAGGTCTTACTCTTATTTATTCGGATCAATTTGTAGGATTCATAAACAATGAGCTTCCTTCTTTCTGGTCTACTAATGTAAGTAAAGGATTCAGGGATACAAAATAGTGCCCATTTATTGTGTGGGCTTATTTTAGCTCTGAATAAATCCTCTCGAATTCCTTAACATACTCATCTACTATGTTCTGCTGCCTTAATATTATTATGTTCTCGTCGTTTCTGGTATTTGCAGATTTTGTGGGGTTAAAACTTCCAGTAATTACAGTTGTATTGTCTATTATGAATATCTTATTGTGCTGCAATGTTTTTTCATTATCAAGAACAACTTCTATTTCGCTTTCATTTATTATAGGATAGACCCAATGAACTGTATCCTGGTAGCTTTCAATGACTCCTTTCACGTCGAGACCTGAATTATTCTTCTCTATAAGCAGGTTTGCTATTGTTTCATCTGTAAATGAATACATAAGGAAATAAATTGAGCTGTTTGCCTTTTCCAATTCCTCCAGGACTTGTTTCTGGCAGTAATCCTGAGGACAGAAATAATTCTCAAGCTCATAGCCGTTTAATATAATCCTTGTATTTCTGGTCCTTTCCTTTCCCGAATAATAGTCTTTCTGCAGCTCATCAAATTCTTTTTCATAATTCCTTGCAAGAAGTGCTGATTCAATAATTAAAACATTATCCTTGTTCTGGTTGTTAGTTGGATTATGGCTGCCTGTTATCACTTTTTTGTTATCCAGGATGCAGAATTTATCATGCATAAGTCCCTCTGTGTATCTGCCTAGACCATAATCATCTATATTTTCATAGTGCATTATAAGTGACGCATTTTTTTTCTCTAACTCTTTTTCTATAAGTTCATCATTGAGCTCGAAAAATGCACATTTTATATTTTCTGCAGCAGAAATTTCATTATATATTATCTTGTTGCAATTTTCCTCTGGACAGAAATATACATCAACAGATCCGTTTTCTGAATTGTTAATTATTTTTAGCTTCTCCCCTGATTTTTCTAAAAGAATAATTCCTGCTGCAAGGAAAATTATTAGAATAATTAAAAAATATTTTAGCTTCATTTTTAGCTTTAATAAAAGGATTATTAAAAACTTTTCTTCTTACTATCCGAATAATTGTTGTTTGTGCAATGCTAGAATCCCAGTCCTGTCCTTATAAAATCTATTCCCCATGCAAGTGTTATTAATCCAAGTATGGTGGATGTAACCTGCAATGGTATAGGGCTGATTTTTTCTGGGAACTTTGAAAGAAGCATAAATATTATGCCCGCTATTAGCAGTACAATGAACACAGCCAGTCCTGTTTTTAGTATTCCATAATCAGTTGTTGATATTATTATAGTTGTTATTGCGGCGGGACCTGTGAGCAAAGGAGTGCCTATAAGTGATGCAATTCCTATGTGGGAAGATGTTGTCGAATTCTTGTCTTTTTTATCGTTGTCGCTCGCTAGCTCATAGCCCAGCGACATTTTAAGTCCTAATATTGCTAATAGTATTCCTCCTGCAATCTTTATGTCATTTATGTTGGTGCTGAACAACGAAAGGAAAGAGTTTCCGAATATAAGGAATATTGCAGAAATCAGCATTGCAACAAGTGTTGCATAAATTCCTATCTTTACCCTGTTCTTGTAGTCCATGCTTTTTGTGGCTGAAATAAAAACCATTCCACTTAGCAACGGATCAAAAATCACAAAAAACAATACTATTAACTGAATTAACTCGTGCATTTTATATTAGTAATCAAATCATTATAAAAATGTTTCTCTGTATGCTAATTTAGATTCTGCACATTAGATTTGCATCGTATATTTTATTTTTATTTTGCATAGATGTTTATTTTGTAAATAATAAATGTTGCAATTAATAGAAGTATCAACTCAATCTTACTCACTTAGTGAAAAAATCTTATTTAATAGTAACTCCGTGTAAAAAGCCGCAATAAACAAAAGGTTTAAATGTGTGAAAACATATTTTGTTTTTATGGAAAGGTTCTTTAGGCCGCCAGAGGTGAGGAAGATAGCTTATTTCTCTATGGAGATAGGGCTATTCAGCGATATGCCAACATACAGCGGAGGCCTCGGAATACTAGCTGGCGACACAATAAAAAGTGCGGCAGATCTTAGTGTTCCAATGGTTGCTGTTTCTTTGATTCATGAAAAAGGATATTTTTCCCAAAAGATAAATGAAAAGGGAGAACAGATAGAAATTCCTAGCAATTGGAGAAAGGAAGATTTCCTAGAGCCTCTGACTGCGGAAGTAATAGTATTAATTGAAGGAAGGGAAGTAAGGGTAAAGTGCTGGAGAAAAACAATAAAGGGAATAAAAGATTATGAAGTCCCGATTTTATTTCTCGACACAAATGTTCCTGGAAACTCGGAGTATGACCGAACACTGACATCTCATCTTTACGGAGGAGATACTAAGTACAGGTTCTGCCAGGAGATGATATTAGGAATAGGTGGAACAAGGATGCTTAGAGCCTTGGGATACAGTGAAATAAAAAAATTCCACATGAATGAAGGACATGCATGCCTTCTTACTCTTGAGCTGCTTAAAGAAAGTTTTTTCCACGATCTTGAGGAAATAAAGAGAAGGTGTGTTTTTACTACGCACACACCAGTTCCCGCAGGTCACGACAGGTTTGATCCTGCAATGATACGTCAGCTTATGCCTGAATTCCCATTCAATGTTCCAGAATTGTACGATGAGGAGAAAAAAATAAACATGACTCTGGTGGGATTGCATTTCAGCAATTACATCAATGGAGTTGCAAAGAAACACGGTGAAGTATCTAGGGAGATGTTTCCTAATTATCCTATACATTCAATAACAAACGGAGTCCATTCTGCAACATGGACATGCGATGCATTCCAGGAATTATTTGACAGGCACATTCCTGAATGGAGACTGGATTCATTCACGCTAAGATATGCTGCAGGAATCCCTGCAAAAGAAGTTTATGATGCACATATGAAGGCAAAAAGAGTGCTCATAGATGAGATAAACAGGAAATACAATGAGAAATTTGACGCAGATACGCTTACAATAGGTTTTGCCAGAAGGGCTACTGCATACAAAAGACCAGATCTTATATTCAGGGATATAGAAAGGCTTAAAGAAATATCCAAGAAGGGAAAAATACAGTTTGTTTTTGCAGGAAAAGCCCACGCCAGGGATTTCAGCGGTAAAGAGATAATAAAGGAAATATTCTCTCTTAGAAATAAGCTTGGAGACAACATAAAATTAGTATACCTTGAAAATTATGAGATGAATCTTTCAAAAAAGATTGTTTCAGGAGTGGATATATGGCTTAATACTCCTATGAGACCCAGGGAAGCTTCAGGTACAAGCGGAATGAAGGCAGCACACAACGGCGTTCCCAATTTCAGCATTCTTGATGGCTGGTGGCTAGAGGGATGCATAGAAAATGTGACTGGCTGGGCGATAGGAGATGAAAAATCAGTTAAAGAAGAAAAAGTACAGGATGAATTGGATTCTAAGTCACTTTATGACAAGCTTGAAAATATAATTATTCCAACTTATTACTTTGACAAAAATAAGCTTGCAGAAATAATGAAATCTGAAATAGTAATAAACGCATCTTTCTTCAATACCCACAGGATGGTAAGCCAGTACGTGCTAAAAGCCTACTTCCACTAACCAGTACGCCCGTTAACGCTCTAAGGGTCTCGCTTTGCTCGAGCCCTTAATTCTTTTCTTTTTGAAAGAGATAAAATTTATAATGCGGAATAAATTCTTTAATTGTACAATCAGGAGGTTTATTTTATGAACAGAGGAGCGATTTTGGGAGCGATAGGAATAGGATTTACGGTTTTCAGCGCATTTTTATTCATCATAATGAGCATATTATTCTTTTTTATTAATGTGTGGGTAATAAAATTTGGCGCTGGACTTGCAGGGTTCAAGGACCTTAATGGAAATTGGGTAATATTGTCAGCAGGAATAATGGCTGCCGCAAGCATACTTGCATCATCAATGAGAAAGTAAATTTCTATTTTTTTATTATTGATATTTTATTTTTATTTTGTTTAGAATATTGGTAGCGGGGAGAAGATTTTCACGGACCAGTACGCCCGTCCACGCCCTTTGTGATTTCGCCTTGCTCAATCACATATTTTATTTTGTTTAGAATATTGGTAGCGGGGAGAAGATTTGAACTTCCGACCTATGGGTTATGAGCCCATCGGGCACTCCTGGCTGCCCTACCCCGCTATGAAATACTGGAAAGAGAAGCAATTTATAAACTTTATCCAGAAATAAATCTATTTATCGTATGAAAAATAAAGTCAAAAATAAATATGTACGCTCTAAGAAAATATTATAAATAAATGCAGAAATAAAATAAAATGAACACGGAAATAAGAAAAGCAAACTCCAAAGACATTGAATATATGATAAAGATACTAGAAAGTTCAGCCCATAAAAACCATGATGGTGCTGGAGAATATTATTTAAGAGATGAGTTTACAGATCCTAACTATGCATCAACATCCGGTCCTTACTACTCCACTAATCTTTTCTTAAAAAATAATATATTGAACCTTAGAAAAAGACTCCGTAAACCATATACTACATACGTTCTGCTCTTAAAAAAAGAGATAATAGGATACATAATAATTGAGAATTATATGAATAGATACTGGGTAAATGATTTAGTGATTAAAAAGGAATATAGAAGATTTGGATATGGCAAAAAGCTTTTTAATCATGCTTTAAAGAACAAAAAAGAAGTATATTTGTGGGTAAATGATAAGAATCCGGGTAAAAAATTCTGGGAAAAACTAGGATTTAAAACAATTTTAACAGAAAGCATAATGAAAAAATAAAATTAATTAAAAAAAGAAATTTTATCTCTTGCTTTTTTCTTTCCTTTCTACAATTTCTTTTGTAGGAGGATTTTTATTGAATCTCAGGAACTTTCCTATTTTTTCGTCGTCTTCCCTGTTTCTTTTTACCTGGTCTTCGCTAAGTTCAGGCATTGCTATATTTAATGTTCCTGGTTTTTCTGAATGGAATTTTGAGTATCTCTCTTTTTTGGCACTTACTTTTTTCACCTTATTCTTATTCTTCTTACTCATGTTATCACCTATTACACATTGTGACTTAATTATTATTTATAATTTTTTTGATTGGACAGGGTAAGTTTTTAATAAGTAATGGCTTTCATTGGTTGTATGGCTCTTCCTAAATTCAAAAGTAAGGCGTTTATGGCACCTATGGCAGGGATTACTAATCCTGCATTCAGACTGATGTGTGCAAATATGGGTGCTGGACTTGTATTCACAGAGCTTACAAGCATTCATGCAATAGATGCAAAAGAAAAGCTGGGAAAGAAAGAACTTCTCCAGTTTATTCAATTCTCAGAGGAAGAAAGACCTGTTGGAATACAGCTTTTTGGAAATGACATAAAATTGGTAAAAAAGTCTGCCGAGCTACTATATCCTTTCTTTGACATTATTGATTTTAATATAGGCTGCCCTGCACCTAATATAACTTCCCAGATGGCTGGAGCATCACTGCTTCAGAAGCCTGAGCACATGGAAAAACTTCTCTCTACATTGGTCTCTACCTCACAAAAACCTGTAAGCATAAAAATGAGGGCAGGTGTCGAAAAAAATAAGAAACTATTTTTGAGGATAGGAAAGGTAGCAGACGATGTGGGTGTGAGCATGATTACTCTCCATCCAAGGACTATTGAGCAGGGATATTCAGGAATATCAGATTGGACATTGATAAAGGAACTTAAAGAAAAAGTATCAGTTCCAGTGGTGGGAAACGGAGACATAAAATACCCTGAGGATGCAGAGAGAATGCTTAGAGAAACTGGATGCGACTATGTGATGATTGGAAGGGCAGCTGTGGGAAATCCTGAAATATTCAGGCAGACAAATGATTTTCTTAAAAAAGGGAAATACACAAAGAGCTCTGATGAATGCAAGAAAAAAGAATTCATTAAATATGTTGGGCTTGCAGAGAGATTCAGGATAAAATTTTCAGACATAAAAAATCAGGCGATGTACTTCTCAAAAGGAGTTGAGGGAGGGGTGGAACTGAGAAAAAGAATATCCTCTGCAAATGAAATATCTTCATTAATTGAATTGTTCAGTTAAATTATTAAATAAAAGGTTTCTTTTTAGATTATGATAATAGCAGGAGTAGATGAAGCAGGAAGGGGACCAGTAATAGGTCCAATGGTTATGGCTATTTGTGCAGTTGACGAGAAAAAGCTTCATATTCTTGAAGAGCTTGGTGTTAAGGATTCAAAGCTTCTTTCTCCTAAAAAAAGAGAGGAAATATTCTCAGGAATAAAATCTGTGTGTGATTACAGGATAATAATTCTTTCTCCGAGAGAAATAGATGATGCACTTAACGACAGGACTGTAAACCTAAACAGATTAGAGGGAAAAACAATAGCGAAACTTATTAATGACATTGACTCTGACAAATGCATAATAGACTGCCCTTCCACAAACATAAAAGCATACACAGAATTCTTGAATTCAATGATAAAGAAAAATACTCAGCTTGTAGTAGAGCACAAGGCGGACCTTAATAATACAATAGTTGGTGCTGCAAGCATCCTCGCTAAAGTAACAAGGGACAAGGAGATAGAAAAACTCCAGAAAATTGCAAAGCAGGATTTCGGCTCAGGATATCCTAGCGATCCAAGGACAGTGGAATTCTTAAAAAATAATTGGAATAAATTTGATTTTTTCAGGACGTCATGGGCAACATACAAAAAAGTTGCAGGAATAGATGGAAAAGTTAAGACCGCGCAGAAAGGGCTTAATGAATATTGAGATTATAAAAAGCTTTAACAATAGACAAATTTTTAAAGTTCCATGGGTTTTCTAGGGTATTATACGGGGGATTTTAATGGAGCGAACACACATAAAGGATTTAGAAGAAGGAAAAGTTCTCATTAAAGGCTGGGCTCATGGAATTAGAGGCCAGAGCAAGGTAAAATTCCTTCAGATAAGGGATTTCACAGGAATAGTCCAATGTGTTGTTTTAGACGATAAGCTCTTTGACGAATTCTCCAAAATAACTCCTGAATCAGTTGTTGAAATAGAAGGAGAGGTAAAGCCTGCTAACGTAAAAAGCGAGGAAGTAACAATAACAAACAAGGAAATAGAAGTATCAATGCTTAAGGTGATTAATGTAGCAAAGCCTCTTCCTTTTCCAGTACTTAAAAAAGACGAGAAAATAACTACAGAGCTCAGCAAGAGAATAGATTACAGGTTTGTAGACCTTCACAAGAGAGATGTGCAGGCGATATTCAAAGTTCAGGCCACAATCCTTAAGGCTTTCAGGGAGTTCATGGACCAGGAAAATGCACTTGAATGTGTTTTTCCAAGTATTATAGGAGCATCATCTGAGGGAGGAACAGAAGTTTTCCCAGTTCAGTATTTTGAGAAAAAAGCACTCCTTTCCCAAAGTTGTCAGCTTTACAAGCAAATGCTCGCATGCTCCGTAGAAAAAGTTTACACAGTATTTACTGTATGGAGAGCAGAAAAGCACAATACTTTAAGACATTTAAATGAAAGCAGACAGTTTGACTTTGAAATGGCTTTTGCCGATGACAAGGTTGTCATGGACATTCTTGGAAGATGCGTCCAGCACATAGTAAAAAGAGTAATGGAGCAAAATTCCGATGAGTTAAAGATTCTTGACGTGAATCTAAAAGTTCCCGGGGTAAAATACATTACATTTCACGAAACAGTTGAGCTGATGAAAAAGCAAGGAATACACCTAGAAGAGCATGATTTAACAGGTGAGG
This sequence comes from uncultured Methanosarcinales archaeon, assembly GCA_964581965.1. Lineage (GTDB taxonomy): Archaea > Nanobdellota > Nanobdellia > Woesearchaeales > 21-14-0-10-32-9 > 21-14-0-10-32-9. Next base: position 13,071 of record CAZOPU010000001.1, read on the forward strand.
CAGAGGAAAAACTAGGAGAATTATTCCCTGATACAGTTGTATTTGTCCATGACTGGCCTCTTGAAGGAAAGCCATTCTACATAATGCCAAAAGGAGAGGAATTATCATATGGCTTTGATGCAATATACAAAGGAATGGAAATATCTTCAGGAGGACAGAGAATTCACCTTCCAGACTTGTTAACTGAGCGCCTAAAAGCAAAAGGACTCAATCCTGAAAACTTTGAATCATACATAGATTCTTTCAGATACGGAGCACCCCATCATGGAGGATGGGGAATGGGAGTTGAAAGGCTAACAATGAAAATACTTAACATACAAAACATAAGAGAAGTCACATTGTTTCCAAGAGACAGGGATAGATTGACGCCATAAAATATTTTTTTGTTCTTTTAATTAATTCTGTTGATTGTGTCAGACGTAGGTTTAACATCAGTCAGAAAATTATTTAAACACACTTAATTATTAATATTCACAAATATGCAAAAAAGAACCACATTTCAAATTCGTTTTTTTTACATCCTCGTGCTATTTGTGATAGGAATAGTATTATATGTCTTAAAAATTAGAGCAGAAATAAATAATCCTATATATTATCTGCTGGTTGTTTTGTTCCTTGTCACATTCATTCTTCTAATAATTTCTTTATTTATACCAAAAGACCCAAATCATTTGCCTTACAGAAAATACTATTTATTGAACAACATTAACAAACCTTACTCAATATTTGTAATTCTAGTTATTTTGTCATTTTTAGTGCCCTTTATAATTCTGCAATTGCCGTTTAAATATTCAAATGAAATATCTGTATCTTTTTTCGAAATGCTAATAGGCACCTCGCTTTTATACTCGGGAATTTGTGCCGTAAAAAACAAAGAAATTCCGGGCTATATTGTTTATTCATGGATGCAGAATAAAAGCGCGGAGCGATTCGGAACAATATTTATAATAATTGGAAGTTTGTTGGCTATTGGCGGATTAATAAAATTACTTCTTCTATTAGTATAATAAAGAAAGCGCTGCGGTCCCGGACATTCTCAACTGCGGTTTCGGTGCCCGTGCCTTAGCTTCGCTACGTTACGCTGCGGTCCCGGACTCGCTCACGCAATGCGTTCGGAGCATTTGCTTCGCAAATATTTGAACCGGGAATTCCTATTTAAGATTAAAAAGCGCTGCGGCCCGGATTTGAACCGGGAATTCCTTACGGAACTAGCTCTCAAGGCTAGCGCACTACCAGGTTATGCGACCACAGCATACTTTTGATTGTTTTGTCTAATCTGCTTGGGCGCGACCACTAAGCTTTGCTTAGGGTGTATGCGACCACAGCATTTATTCATTCTCGAAATATCTTTCTTTTTTTAAAATTAACGTAAAATTAACACATTTATAATAAAGTCGGATAAATTAATCCAATAATGTATTACAAAACGCTAAAAGAAGCCATACTCTGCCTATGTTCCAATTCTTTGTATGTTGAGGAATTTTCTTATCTCGTGCTTTAGGTCTTCCTTGTCTTTTACAAGAACATCCTCGAAACTATCAACATAAGATTTGTAGAGGAATTTCTCTGCAAGCACCTTCATAAAATAATACATAGGTCTTGTTTCCCAATGCCCTTCGTAATCAGTTATTATGAATGTATCGAATACAAAATGCGCTTCTCCTTTCATTGTTTTTATCTTAAGCTCTTTTTTTTCTATTATTACTTCTGTTAGTTTTTTGAGTGTCACGGTAAGCCTTATTTCTATCCTTACATAATCAGATATTCTCCTGAATGGCTGCAGCTTGAGGGTTATTTGTTTTCCGTCCTCGTAGACTTCCTCAAAATTCCATATTTCCCTCTTGTCATATCTGTGCTCCTTGAACCATTTGTCTATTAATTTGTAAAGGTCCTGTACATCAATTAGCCCTCTGTAATCCAGGCCTTCTCCGAATGTTATTGCTCTTACTTCCATTTTCAGTACGCGTTAAACGCAGTCTCCATTTTCATGAATTTTTTCAATTCAAGATGTAAATCAAACATATCCTTATATAATTTTTCTATGTGATGAATCCTGTAGTATCTCCAGAATATTCTTTTTATAAGCCACTCAAGGAGTTTTTTTGAAAATGGAGAGGACTCAAAGCGGTCTTTGTAATCGAACCTTACAAGTCCGGTTATTTCTATCCAGAATTTTCCATCAGTAAGCATTCTTTTATGACCGTGTACAACAGACTCGAATTCCTTCACATCATAGAACTTTGTTCTTATGTATATCTCATATTTTATGAAGCCGTCAATTTTTAGCTCTGGAGTCATTTCCCATTCAACTTCGTTTCCCCAAGGATTTGTGGATTTGTCCTTGTGGACTTTTTCCATGTAATCATACCTTCTATCATCCAGCCATCCGCGTATAGTTTTGTATATTCCATCAAGATCATATACTCCTTTGTATCTTATTTCTATTTCCTTTTCATACGCAGATATGGCGAGGCTCATACTTATGCACAATCCAGATTCCTTATAAATGTTTCTTAACTGTTAATTATAAACTTCAGCAGGCTTATTTTTTAATCAAATCCTTATCTATTATAAGCGCGTCTATTATCTTTCTTGCAAGATCGAAGTATTCTTTTGATGCTTTTCTGTTTGGGTAAAGCTCTATGAATGGCTGCTTTAAATGAATTGATTTTTCAAAGCGGTCATCATGAGGTATTTTGCTTAGAACAGGCATTTCAAGGTAATTGTAAATATTTTCTGAAGGTATAGTATAATTATTTTCTTTATATTTTGTTACGACAAGACCCATTACTGGTTTTTTCATCCTTTTGGAGAATTCTATTAGTCTTTTTGCATCCATTATGGATGTTTTATCTGGATTTGTCACAATAAGTATAGAGTCTGAAAGATTAATCAACTGGGATGTTTCCCTTCCAAGTCCCGGGGAGCCGTCTATTATTACATAATCTGCAAAAAAATGAAGGTCCTGAAGGCTGCTCTTTAGCTTGTCGAAATCTACAAGTCTCATGCTGTCCACAGATATATCTGCAGGAATTATCTTTAATCCTGTGCTGTTTCTGTATATAGCGTTTTGTATTGGCTCGCCTGAGTGCATTACATCGTGGATTGTTTTAGGAAAATATGTATTTCCCAGATGCATAGAAAGATTAGGCGAGCTCAGATTTCCATCAATAACTACTACGTCTGCGCCTAGTTTATGAAGAGCTAGCCCTAAATTTATTGCGCTAGTAGTTTTGCCTACTCCTCCTTTTCCGCTAAGAACCGATATGAATCTTGCCATCTTCCCCTTTTTATAACCTAATATATTTCTACTATTTAAAGCTATCTTTCAGCATATATATCAATTAAGTCGTATTTATGCTACGCAGCTTTTCTAAATGGTTAAATAAATAAAAGATTTAAATAAGAACAGCAACACATTAAAGATATGAGAGGAAAGGTTAAGTTTTCAGGAATTCTTATTTTACTTTTTATTGCAGCATTTGCACTATCTTTATTTGCATCAGCCCAGGAAGAAGTTATGATGGAAGATGATAACGATGGGGATGGTGTTGTAAATGGTATGGATATGTGTCCGGGTACAAATCCTGAGGAGGGACTTCCAATAATGATTAAGGACAAGACCTATTTGGGATGTGCCTGCTCTCAGATTTATGAAGAAACGGGTGATAATTATTGTTTTGACATTTTCTGCTCTTCAAACCGTCCTCTCTTGATAGAAGAAAGGATGTATTCATCAAGGGAAACTAATTGCTCAAATGACTATTGCTTGAATTCTACTCTTTATGATTTCCCCGCAAATACTCAAGTGCTGTGTGTAGGTGGAAAAGAGAGGCAGTTTGATTGTACTCCTAAGGTAATAGAGGGCTCAGAGGAATGTGTTAATGGAACTATAAGGCAATATGAATGGGGCTCCAAGAAAGAGGACAAAGGAGATGTTCTCCCTGTTCTACTTGACGATTATGAAAAACTAAGGCTTAGGGCGTACGGTATTTCGCAGGACGTGACAATAAGAACATCTTTGGGCATATCCGGAGAGGAAGTTTTTGCAAGGCAGGAAGAAAAAACAATGAACTCATTAAAAATAGACAAGCATCTTGCCACAGAAAAAAAGGAGTTGGCTGCGAAAGAAATGACTATATATTTCAAAAAAATAACTATAACTCCAAACAAGTATATTACATTAAAGGATGTTTATGTTTTCGAAGAGCTTCCCAGGGAATCAGAGGTAAAACTTAAAGATATAATCTCTGAGAGCGAAATAATTTTTCAGGAGGAAAGTCCTGCACTTATTGTTTGGAAATTAGATAAAATATCTGGCCCTGTGGAAATATCTTATCAGGTAAATAAGCCTTTGCAGGGAGAATCAAACACTCTTATAATTGCAAAAGAGGTAATTAACAGGAAATGGATGTTGGGGCTAATTCCTCTGGCGATGATAATAGTTTTCATAATAATATTCATGCATGTGTCTGCAAAGTCAGTCCCTAGAAGAAAGAAAATATTCAAGGATTAAACCATTATTGTTGCAAAATGTTATATTTAATTTTCTCTTTTATTGTTGAATAATTTTTGTGCAAATTCTCTGTGGAAATCCTCTGCCAGAGTAAAGTTTATAAATAATTGCACTTAATATGTCCTTATGAAAAAATCGAGGGTTATCTTTCTTGGAGTTATATTATTGTTATTTGTTGTTGCTGTGATTGTAATTATAGCCAATATAAACAAAGCATCAATAAAAGGATATAATTTATGTTATGATGATGCATACAAGGAAGCTATGAACAACCTTGATGTCAGTTTGTGTGAGCTTGTAGGCAGCGTTAATTATCCTTATTATGACAATTATTGCAGGGAGCTTTGCATATCGAATGTTGCGTATGAAAGTGGGAATCCCGAGCTTTGCGAGCTAATCAGTCCTGTAAAAGGAATTTCTCATGTTGACGGCTTTGACGATCCTAGGGAATCAGGCTCGCAAATAGATTATTGCTATTTTAACTTGGCAAGAAAGCTTGAGAATAATGCGCTTTGCGACAATGTAGAGACAGAGTTCGCAAGAACAAAGCTTTGTCCAATTGCTTACAAGGAGAATGAGGATTAAGTTCCTAGGCTTTTTCTGATTAATTTTTTAAATGAAAGGGTATTTCTAGCTTCTTGTAGGGCAGGGAATGGCTGTCCCCTGAAGGAGGAAAGTCCGCCCACAGAAAAAGACCACTCGCCTGGCGAGATCCTGAAAAGGATGGCAACCACTCAGAAAAGAGACCCCTCATATGATGGAATGACGGTTGCGAAGGCTAAGGTGACTCGGCTGAGATAACCACCCGACTTTGCTTATGAGAATGGATGAAACTGTGAGCCCTGGTTTGTGCAACTCCGTTTGGAGGCTTAGTAGAATGCCATAAATGCCCATCCGCCTATCGGCTGGGGCATACAGAAGGTGGCTTACACCTGCTCTACACTTTTTATTTCTATTTTTGTTTTTTCATACAAAACATAGGTTTAGGATTAGAAGACTGAGTGAAACGAATGTCGCCTAGGGCGTTAACGGGCATACTGGTTGGCGGTTCACCTGCTCTACACTTTTTATTCTGGAGCTTTACTAAAGTTAAATAATGTAAGAAATAAAAAAATAAAAAATTACTTCTGTACGAAATCCATTGCGTTGTAGATTCTTGATGTTGCTTTACGTGCATTCTCGTTGAAGTTATCAAGCGCCTGTTTTTTTGCTATGCTGTCGTATTTGTGCCATATCTTGTCTGCAGCATAGAAAATAGAGTCATCTGCTCTAGTCGGAGTTTTTATTACTTCTTCTTTTAATAATACTTCTTTATCCATTATAATTGTATTGACTAGTCCATTTCCATTTCTTTTTTTATATAGACTAAAATTTCCTGTATATTTAAGTACGGAGTCTCTTCCATATATGATGTTTGCCTTTCCGATATAAATTTCTGAGTTGTCTGAAGTATTTATTTTTACTAAGTTTGAACATGATGCTGCGATTGCTGCCAGTCCGATAAATCCTAGTGTTTGTAATTTTTTGCTCATAGTCTCACCTTCTTATTTGGTCTATTGTTTTGTAGACTTTCTGTCTTAGCTTGTTGTACTCGTTTTCTTTCTTTGCGTTTACTCTATCGAGCTCTTCTTTTTTCTCTTTTGCTATTACATCATTTATGTAATTTATTTTAGATCTCCAATCGTTATCTGCGGTCACGAAAAGTGTGTCTGTAAGCTCTTTGTCTTTTCCAAGTACGAATTCAATGTATGTGTTTCTCAGTATTGCTTCTCTTAGGCTGCCTGTCGTCTTGTATGAAATTATTTTGTCAACTACTCCTGCTGATTTCTGTCTTAGAGAATTTGCTTTATTTTCATAGATTAGTTTTGTTTCTTTGTTTATGTTTGTTATTGTGAGTGTAGAATCATTGTCTGGAAGAGTTACGTTGCCTTTATCTGTATAATACAAGACTGGTGTAACTTCAAGTCTTATTTCAATATTTTCTCCTGCGTTGTTTTTTGCGGAGACTATGTTTTTAGGTTTAGGATATGTGCAGGAAGCGGCTCCTAGTGCTGTTGTTAGTGTCAAAAAGTATAGTGTTGGTTTGTTCATTCTTAATACCTTTTTTATGTTTATTTATGGGTGTGAGGATGAAGTATATATAAATCTTTCTATTTTTACTATTGGAAAGTAGTACTTTTTAAAATTAATGTTCTTTTGTGGTTTTTTTTTATTAATAAGCTTTAGTATATAATTCGCAAGATTTACGGTTAAACTTCAATAATAAATTTAAATCTGGTTTCGCTCCCTCTATTAATCAAACACATTTGGGGGAAGAACATGGGATTAACTTTGCCTGGAGGAATTCAGAGAATACCTTCATATCTTAGCAGTGGAGTTGCTAACAACGCAAGAGAGCAGCTAATGATGATAAACTATGATTTTACTCAGACGTCATTTCAGTTGATTGGCTCAACAGTGAGGTCTTGGTATAATAAAGATAGCTTTTATGAAAATGATTTATTTGTAAGATATTCTCTTGAAGAGCAAAGAGCCATCAAGATGATGGAGCGTGATATGATAGAGCACCTTGCCGGACAAGTAATGGGAGTTGGGGATATAATGGCATTGAAGCTTTATGAAAATTACGGGGTAAATCCATCAAGAGTGTCTGAGGACATAGAGTCTGCAGTTAATAGCATAATAAATGGCTCTTTGAGCGCTCATTTTTCAGGAGTAAGAAAACTTGGATACTGGACTGGGTTTTCAAGGGCTATAAATTACTAATTTTGAAAAGGTGGTCTATATTTACTCTGAGTTTGGTTATGAGCTTGCAGAAAGGGCGATAAGCAACGCTGAAACTGCCGCAGAAGCGAGGCAAAATCTGAATTCTAAACGGACATCTGGGTATGATGATGTGTTTGGAGATCTTTTCGAGCCGAGGGCTCAAACAGTCTCAAATGAAGACAAGGCAAGTTATGCAAGAACTCTAGGTGTTCTTTCAGCATCCATAGACTGGATGTGTAGTCTATATAATGCTTCAACGGGCGCCAATGTAAATCCTGATTCTGTTTTCAACAGATTTCACTCAGTAGTTTATCATGTCAGGCCCGAGAACCAAAGAGAGAGGCTTGAGAACATAATAAAATCCACATTCATTAATAGTTTTGATTATGTTATTCTTAATGACTCTTATGGAATAAGCTCGTATGATGTAGATTTAATGATTGATGCTGCTTATAGCATATATGAAGCATTGGAGGAGCTAAAAAATATTCCTAAATATGATGGTTCATTAAAGAGAATCTGGAATGAGATAACTTTATCTGATGGTCAGAGGTCCGAATATTTAATGAACCAGGAAAGAATAAAAGAGATAAACATGATGGTAAGGGATAAGACTGAATTCATTATGGGTAATGCAGAAGGAATATTTAGCGCTTTGAAAACAAGAAGTAAGTTCATGAACTCATTAATAAATGATATGAGGCATATTTTCATTAACAAAGAAAATTTCATGCCTGAAGGAGTAAGTAATGAGCACAAGAATGATTTAGGAGTAGGATATACTGTGGAGTATTTTTCCATACTTAAATCGCTTCCCTGATTTTTAGCAATATTTTTAAATCTCCTCTCTTTCTCTTGTATTATGAGTAAAGATAATAGGATTAATTTGCCTTCGTCCGGCGCTGGTTTGACTAGGTATTTTGATAATGAGCAGTCAAAAGTAATGATTTCTCCTCAGGCTGCGGTGTTTGTTATACTTGCAGTTATTGTAGTGGTGCTATTGTTAACTGGTTTCTAAGGTGAGCACATGTTTCCTGGGATGAATCCAAAGCAGATGCAGCAGGCAATGAGGCAGCTGGGAATAAAACAGGATGACATTGATGCCACAGAAGTAATAATAAGGCTCAAGGACAGGGAAATACTAATAACAAACCCTTCCGTTCAGAGAATAAAGATGCAGGGACAGGAAAGTTATCAGGTTTCAGGAGATTCTAAGGAAAGGGCTCTCAGCTCCAGCGATGAAGAGGATGTTATTGAGGTAACGGATGAAGATATAGAAACAGTTATGTCTCAAGCAGGATGCACAAAGGAAGAGGCTTTCAAGGCCCTTGAGGAAGCAGAAGGGGATTTGGCTATGGCTGTTTTGTTGTTGACAAACAAGTGAGTTTTAGGGCTCGACTAAAGGGAGACTCTGAGGGTGTCAACGGGCGTACTGGTTGTGCAGTGGCTGTTTTGTTGTTGACAAACAAGTAAGTATATTTTCAAGGCAAGTTTTATATATCTCTATCCCGTTCCTGTTTTTCTAATGGAGAAGTTCCAGGAGTTGCGGGAGAAAGCTTTGAAGTGCGTCAAAGCGGCAGATCACATGCTTGGTGTGAGTTATCCTCTTTTGAATGACCCTAAGATTCTGGTTTCCGTTGCAAATAATCTTCTTCTTGCTGTGGATTATGCTCTTGCGTCTGTTCTGGAGCATGAGAAATTATTCAAAAGAATAAATAACATACCTGAGGGTACTGTTTCTAAATATAATATATTAAAGCAAAGGTCTCCTGCGGGGTTTGAGGACAAGGATTATGATGTAATATCCGACCTTGCAGAGATATCTGGAAAGCACAGGGCTAGCTCTGTTGAGTTTCCAAGGGATGACAAGTTTGTCATAGCATCTGATACTTATGAGCTTAGGACTCTGACTGTTAAGGATTTAAAGGAATACTTAACGAAGGTCAGGGGGATTGTTGAAAAACTATATGAGATGACTAGGAAAAATGATGGAATCTTTAGATGATGCGAATGAAGAATTAAAAAGGGTGGACCACCTTATTTATGTGAGTCTCAAGTACACTAGGACTATTGATGTATTTCTTAATGCCCTTGGAAGGATGATTGAGGCGTATGAGTTTATGTTTGACGCTATGCTAAAGCATGCTGTGGAAAACAAAAAGCTGAAAGAAGTTCCTAAGACTCCTATAGAAAAAGGCAACCTTGTACGGGAGCTTTATGCCGAAGATGAGGATGTAAAAAGGAATGTAGAATTATTTTTTCTTATGAGGAAGCTGGTTAAGGCTCCCGCTCACAGTAAAGAGCAGGAGTACAGAAGGCATGTTACTATGAGAACAAATGTTGACGGGAAGGAAGAGATAATAGACATTGATACGATAACTGAGCATTATCACACTCAAAGGGAATTTTTTAACAAGGTCAGAAAGATTCTTTTGGGTTCTGATTAAGTTCTTTTTTATTATGCTTTTTTTGTGTCTGTTAGTGGCTTGAGTGCGTAGCACGAAACCACTAAGGCGTTAACGGGCATACTGGTTAGAATGATTCTTTTGGGTTCTGATTAAGTTCTTTTTTATTATGTTTTTAAGAATTGTAGGGTAAAATTAAAAAAATAAAAATAAAAACAAGGTGCTTTAGCTGTATCTTCCGTTTATGGATCCTATGTGTGATTTTATCAACCCGGAAGAAGTTTTGTAGTTAAATGTAAGGTCTGCCTTGAATGCTGCACCTACTACAGGAAGCTTGTCTGGATTTTCACAGTCCCATTTTATTGTGAATGTGTCTCCTGCTTTTATTTCAGTAACCAGAGCTTGAACATATTCTCCTTTATATATGGCGTTTATCTGTGGGTTTATGCACTCTGTTTCAGAGTATTTTGCCCAAGAGCCTGTCAATGGAAGTGTTATTGGCAATTCAAGGTCGTTTCTGAAATCGACAGACACTGTATTTGTGGCTCTGTCTATTACTGCATTATTTACATTTGGCAACGGCGCTAGGAATGTAGTTTTGTCTGCAGGATTTTCAGGCGCAACTGTTATTGGTGGTGCTTCCGGCTCCGCTGGTGGCGCAGGCTCGTCTTCTATTCCTGCGGCAGGGGGCGGTGTTTCTTTATCTCCTGAGCACGCAGTAATGAACGCCAGTGCAATCAACAGTATGAATACAAAGTATGTTTTTTTCATTTTAAATCCCTCCTTGCTTCTTTTTTATTTGATTTTTATATAAATATTTTGCATATTTCTTTATTTTGGAAGTCATTATTGCTATTTATTGCAAAAGAAGGGTGTGTGGGGCATTGAGAATGATATATGAAATGCATTAGTTATTGACGAATATGACTGGCAAGGGGAAAGTTTTATATATTCTTAATTCATTTTTACTTTGTATTAGTGGTTTTGTTGTGAGAAGGTGATTGAAAATGCTTAAAATGAAAAGAATGACTGAAACATACGATATGAGAGTTTTTACTGATTCTGGGGAATACTTTGGCGACGTTGAAGAAGTTATAGTTACAAACTCCAAAGTATTTGGATGGAAGGTAAGGGCTACAAAGAACTCATTCCTTACAAAAGTTCTTGGCTCTGCAAAAGGAGTTATAGTCCCTCATCAGCTTGTAAAGAACATAGGGGATATAATGATAATAAACAAGTCTGCAGTTCCTAATTATGAAGGGGGCAATGAGGCTCAAGAGCAGCAGAATTAATTTTATTTATTTTTTAGGTGTTCTTTTTTAGATTTAATTAAATTATCAGTTTGATTCTTTTTTTCAAATTGCTCTTTCAAATTGATTTGCTTATGTGCTTTGAAATTATATTATTATAAGGGTCTATTCCTGTCTGCGCTAGAAGATTCTTCATGGATATAAGATATAAAAGGGAGAAGCCGGTCCATGTGAATATTATTTGTGTTTCATCCTTTTCCGCATGTTTTGCAAATCCTTTTATTATGTAATTTCCGAAAAATAATTCTTTTATTTCCCTGTCAAGCATGCTGCTTTTGGTGTATGTCGGCCTGGGTTTTATCTTTATGTTATTTTCTTTTATTAGTCTGCTTACTTTTTCCTCTGAGTTTCCCAGATGCCTGAACCTTGGGATTAATTTATCTTCTACGAGAACATTTTCGAGGAACTTGTCTATCTCAAGAGAGAATAATGTGTCTTTTTTAAGTTTGAGGGAATCATATTGCGGCTGGTATATTACTATTGGGGTTGCAGGCTCGTTTTTGTTTTTATTGTACGCGAAATCAACTATTTTATAGAGTCCTTTCTCGAAGTGGAGGTAAAATCCTTCCTTTACATAAGGTTGATCATTCATTTTCAGAGGAATTTCTTCGCGTCATCAAGCTCTTTAATGTATTTCGACAAAATATCATTTGAAGGGGTTACAAATGATTTTGCTGCTTCAAAGAACTCTTTTTCAGGAAGTGCCAACAGCCTGTTAAGTCCGTTTTTATAATATAATACAATTGTGTCGAGGGTTTCGCTGTGAATTGCAAATCCTTTTATTGCATATTGCATGAAAACCAGCTCTGCTTTACTTTCGCTTAGCATGCTTTGCTTCTTGAACTCAGGATTTATTCCTAATTTATGCTGGTTTATTATTTGCATTACTTCCTCTTCGTTTTTTCCAATGTATCTGAATCTCGGAGTGTGGGTTGCAATATTTTCAAAGAACATTTTTGTAGGTCTTACCCAAAGAGTATCATCAGGGATGTTTTGTTTTGGGTACTGGGGTTGATATATTACAATATCTTCGTTGAATGGATGCTTTTCAGAGGGGTTGTCTGTTGAGGCAAACTTTAGAAGTCTGTACACTTTTTTCTTGTAATGCATGTAATATCCTCCAATAACTACTGGTTGTCCGTTCATTTTACTTTCAGAGCTCCTTTACTTTTGTTGATATAATTTGGTATGTGTTTATTTGTATTTTGTCCATTTGAAATCCTTTATTTTTTCGCCTGTGTCGTTGAAAAAGCATTTTTTGTATCCTTCTTTTATCATTCCTTCCCAGAGCAGTGCTTCTATGTGGCCTTCTTTCAATGTTGTAAGGTTTGAATCAGGAGTCTCTTTTAAAAGAACCCTGTGAAGAAGGTTATCATAGTTTTTGCATAGCGCAGGAGTGGGTATTCCTGTAAGGTTCATTTGGATAGGGATAATTTGGGGAAGCACGCCTGTCCTTTGCTTTTCTTTCCTCGCTAAGGAAATGTAATGGTCAATTATTGCAAAGTAGGCAACTATCTCGTGCGCATCCATTCTGTATTCAGATATGAATTCTGGCCTGGATTTTGCAGGGAATTTAATATCATGGCGCTTGTCTTCACACACGTGGTCTGTCTTGAGCATGTATGCGATGTTAAATTTTTCAACTGTATCTGCAACAGGAACATGGTCTAATCTTAATGTGTATTTTCCTTTTCCTTTAGTCCTTGATGGGACTTTGGTTATGATGCTCGCTCCTTTTTCTGCAACTCCTTCTACTGAATCATAAATCTCCAAAAGCTGTATTGATGCCTGGAATGGGACCTGCTCCTCGCTCAAGGGGGCGTATGCGTACATTTTTGCTGCTTCAAGAATGTCGTTGAGCCTTATTACTCTTGAGGTTCTGTCAACTCCGAAGTGGGGGTTGAACGTAAACCCTGCATACCTTAACCTGTATTTTGGGAGGCTGTCGAATACTTTTTCTCTTATTTCATATGGTTTAAGTGTTGGATTGTGCTCTTCTTTAGTCGGTACTGTTATCAATGGTCCGCTTTTAAGAAAGTGATCAGGTCCTTCAAATTTGTAAGGGAATAATTTTCCAATTAAGGTTAAGGATTCGTTTTCTTTTAATTCAGTTATATTTTCCCAGAACTCAGTCTTTATTTCCTTGTTATCCGTGCTTCTAAGTATTTCTGCAGCACTTGGTCTTTTGAAAAAATTCTTTTTTTCCTCACTCATTAGTCCTTGTAAGTAGGTACAAATTATATATTTTTCTTATATTTTGCCGCAAAAAAGCAGATTAAATATAAGCTATATAGGTTATATTACTTTTATAGGTTTTTTAGTTTATTGGTTTTGCGGAGGTATTTATTAAATAAAAGTCTTTTTATGCTCATTTTGAGGAAAAGTCTATATTAGTATTAAAATTAGTAAAATATATAAACCAAATATAAGTTATATTACTTATAAATGCCACTTTAAGTGGCCCATTTATTTTTTTAATTTTTTTGCGTTTATAGGGAGGGAGTATTTTTTGCTTTTAACAGAGAAGGAAATAGAGGTGCTTCAGCTCAGGAAATTGGGCTTGACCCAAGTTGAAGTATCTAAGAAAATGGGAATCTCCCAAGCAGCAGTTTCCAGCTTTGAGAAAAACGCACACAGAAAAATAGACGATTCGCAGCAAATACTGAAACTTGTTGTCCAGCTTAAAATTAATTCTGAGGGTGATAAAAAATGAAAGGGCAGCATTCTCCTCAGAAAGACAGTGCGATGGCGAAGACTGCTGCTAATACATCAGATACAACTAAATCAGAGCCAAAATCTAATTACATCAGGATATTCCTATTTTTTGCTTTATTTATCTCAGCAGTTGTACTTGCATTCATTTATTCTGACAACGGGAATTTCCTTACAGGAAACATAGTTTCATCAGAGACTCCTTTTGAAAATGTAATTGTAGGAAGGAATATTCTGGATGGCGAAAGAATAGATATCAATAAAGAGGTTTCTTCCATAAGAATATCTGGATCATTCAGCGGAAAAGGCTATGCGAAAGTTTATGCGGTCTCTGGAGAGACAAAGGTTTTAGTTTATGAATTCAAGGAAGAAGATACATCATCTCCGGCAGCAACAGGATTTGTTGTATATGGAGAAGAAGAAATTTCTCTGGTAGAGACTGGAGAGACATCTGCAGTGCCAAATGTGGAACTAACTGAAAACACAAATGAAAATGTAGAGCAGACAGTTGAGCCGCTGCAGGAAGAAATTACAACTATTGAGCAGACAGAAGAGCAACCTGCTGAGCAGATAACTGAAGAATATGATGCTCCTGCGCCTGAAAATATTACTGAAAATATTTCTGGTCTGGAAGAAGCGAATAACACTAATGAAACAAATGAAACATTTATTGAAGAACAAGCAGAGCAGATTCAATCAGACTTGCAAGTTGAGCTGCCTCCTCCAATTTACAGCGAAGAGAATTCAACCGAAGAAAATGAGTCTTACAACTTATCAGAGCCACAAATTCAGACAGGTGAAAATGTATCCTATAACGAATCAAACATTTCAGCAGATATTAATGTCGCAGTGGAAATTACAGGAGAAACTGGAGAGGAATTGAGCTCACCTGAAAATGCAGAGGATATAAATCAGTCAGAAAATGAAACTGAACCAGTAGAAGTTTTGCCAGAAGTATTATCCGAAAAAATATCTGTTGAAGATGGATGCGCAGAGACTTGCAGTGTTTTTCCATTCAACGCAGAATATCTTCTTTTTGAAATCTCTGATGGCTCCTTATTCATAGATAATTTCAGTTTTGTTCTCCCTGAATCTGGATTTTATTTAAAGGACAATTTCACATTTGTTAATATTACAGTGGGGGAATATGAGAACATAAATCTTAACGATTATTTCTCTGGTTCTGGAATATTCTTTGATTTCACATCATCAGAAGGATATTCTTACGAGATAAGCGAGTCATCCCTTAAGATAATAGGACTTAATGAAGGGTCGTGGATGGGGAAAGTTTACGCTGTAAAAGATGATGTAATTATAGAAAGCAACGAATTTGATATTTACGTTTATCCTATTTTATCAATTAACATTTCAAGTCTCATGCAGGAAAACAATCTTACTGAGAATATTTCTGTTCCTCCTGCTGAAAATGAGTCGCCTGTGAACATTTCAGATTTGATAAATGCCTCTGTAGAAGAAGAGCCTCTTCCTTTCATAGTTGATGAGAACATCCTAAAGATAATATCTGAAAACTCCACTGACTCCAGAGTGCGTGTTATTGTGAAATATAAAAAAGAATCTGCGCCTACTTCAGTAAAAGAATACATAGATGATGTAAAGGATTCATCTGTCAAGTTGCTTGCAGAGGAGAGCGTAGTTGATTTGATTGAAGCAAAGGAAAGGAAATACTCAGAGCTTGAAAATTTAATTGTGGAAAAGAATTCGGTATCTGCTGATGAAGAAATATCATTAAATAATATTGATGATTCTGCTTTGCCTTTGGATTTGCCTGTAGAAGAAGCAGTTTCCTCTTCTGAGAAACAAATAACAATAGAAGATGCTCCTGCTGAAGAAACTAATAAAGAAATTAATGAAGGTATTAACGAAGAGATTAATGAAGAGGATATTATTAATGAATTGGTTTCTCTTGATTCTAAGATAAAGGAAGCAGAATTCGCAGAAAAAGTAATTTCTGCAGATGAAATAAAAGTAGAGAAATCCCTTCTTGATGCAGGAATTGAATCTGTTGTTATGGATGTTAAAGATATAGAAATCCTGAAGAACAACAAGGATATAGCTGCATTATATATTGACAATCCTGTATCCTTGCTTATAGAAGATTCAAAGGAAATAACAAGGATAGAGGAAGCAAAGCAGTTTGCACTAGATAACTTAAGCCTTGAAATAAATGGCTCAGGAATAAAAGTTTGTCTTGTTGATACTGGAATTAACTCGGTAGTGTTTAATTACAGTTATGGATTTGACTTTGTTAATAATGATTCCCTTCCAGAAGATGACAACGGCCACGGAACTTCAGTTGGATACGCATTGAAAAGCATCTCGCCTGGTGCAGAAATAATTGCAGTAAAAGTTATGAACTCATCTGGAATGGGATATGAGTCAGATATAATAGCAGGACTTGATTACTGTCTTGATGAAAATGCAGATATAGTATCCTTGAGTTTAGGTGGAGGAGAATACGAGGGATACTGTGATGACAATCCTGTTGCACAGAAAGTTGATGAATTGTCAAATGAGGGAATAGTAGTATTTGCTGCCACAGGAAACGACGGATATACCAGTATGATAAAGAGCCCAGCATGTGCACGCAGTGCAATAAGAGTTGGTGCAAGTACTAAGCAGGATACTTTGTGGAGCGGGACAAATTATAACAACGCAACATTGCTTCTCGCACCAGGTACAGAAATAAACACTGTTGACTTGAATGGCCAGCCAGTTTTATTAAGCGGCACGTCCATGTCTACACCTATAGTTTCTGGAATTGCATCTCTTGTTATGGGAACGGAATCGTTTTCTCCAAAGGAAATTTACGACAGATTAGTTCATACAGGAGTTCTTATTAATACATCTGAAAGAGAATTCGCGAGAGTTGATGCATTTAATGCTGTAATTAACAATATAACAAACAACCTTTCAGAAGGAGAGGTAGGAATTAACGAAACTAACGGAACATACATGGTTGAGGCCAGCATAACAATAACAATAGAATCTCCTCCTACTCCTTCAAATGGTTCTACTATAGTTAATGCACCCACTATTCTTGCGAATATAACATCCACTCTAAATTCTTCAGCATGGGTAGATATTGACAGGAGTGTGTTAGGATATTATTCCATGGACTTTTATAATTCAACCGGAATTCATGATAATTCAACTTGGGGAAATTTTGCTAGTTTTGCGGGAACACTTGACAGCTCTGATGCAAGTGCGGGAAGAGTAAATTACTCTTTCAATTTTGATGGAAGCACAGCTTATGCAAGCATATCTCCAACTAGATTTGATGATGCAGAGGATGTGAGCGTTAGTGTATGGGTATATCCTCATGCAATAGCCACTAATTATCTAAGACTTCTTCAGAAAGGAGATGCATCTGGAGCTACTAGAGGATTTGGAATAGTACAGGAATCTTCAGGGTTTACAGGATTTTATCAGCCAGTATATGGTTCTAGTGAATATGGTACAACAACAAGTATTAGCGTGTCTAATAATGCATGGCATCATGTAGTTATGACTTTTGATTATGATTCAAATGAGTTAAAAATGTATATTAACGGGACGGATCGTAGTAGTACATCAAGCACAGGTTGGAGTGTAGGTACTGGAAATACTTTTGCAATAGGAAGAAGGGCAGGAGATGCACTAAATTACTATGATGGTTTAATAGATGAAGTAATAATTTTTAACAGAACGCTGACTGCAGAAGAAGTACGTGCATTATATGATGCCAGAACAAACAAGCTAAACGCTACTTTCTCTGAATTGGCTGCATCAACTCATAATTATACAATATATGCTGTGGACACTTCAGGAAGTAGGAACAGCACGACTGTAAGAACATTTACTTCTCTTTCATCGCCTTTATATGCTTGTGATGAAGCTTTAAGTACAGGATATTATACTTTGGGAATGGATGTAACTGATCCAGATACTTGTTTTGAAACAATCACAGATGATGTGTGGCTTGACTGTGCAGGTCATCAGATAACTTTCTCAACCAGTGCGCCTACTGCATCATACGGATTTATAGGAAATAATGATAATATTTCAGTTTCTAATTGTAATATTCTTGATGGAGCTATGGCGAGTGTGGGTGACTGGAATGTAGGAGTTGTATTTGGAGATAGTGCAACTAATTCTAGTATGAATAATATTTATGTGAATGCAAACTCTCCATCAATATATGTGGAGGGAATAGGGAACAATGCGACAAATAGTGTTGCGATAGCAGACAGTGGTACTGCTTTCTATGTTGTCAGGTGTAAGTACTGTAATATTGACAGGAATTTAGGAAATAGCAGTGGCGGTCCTGGAATTTATGGAATAAGTGTCAATAATACTAACTTTACTAATAACATAGGCCATAGTACGGTAGCTAGTGAAGGATTTGTAATGGAAGAATACAATAACTGGAACCGTTATATAAATAACACAGGTATAAGTGATGGCACTCATGCTTTTAGGTGCGTAGATTGTTTTTACAGCGAATTTAGAAATAATAATGGAACATCAATAAGTGGTACATGGTATTCAGGATTTCATCTTTACAATTCTTCATATAATGTCTTGGTAAACAATTCAGGTGCAGGCTATGATGGATTTGTGTTGTCCACGTATTCTAGAAACAACACTTGCACAAACAATACGGGAATAAGCAATGTGGATACTGAAGGTACCGGAACTTATGTTCATGATTCTGCTAATAATACAATTATAAGACAAAATACCTCTTCAACTACATCAACAAGCAATGCAATTACAGTTGATGGGTCAAGCAATACTCTTTTCAAGGATTGTCTATACATATCTGGTTTTGATGACGACATTTGGGTTACTAGTTCGAGTTCTAATGTAACTATGCTAAACTGCACATATAGTCTTGGAAAGATAACTGTTGATTCTGGCAGCCAGCTTATAAGGAAATGGTATTATATTGCATATGTTAATGATACTGCAACACTTCCTATTTCAAGTGTGAACATCTCCGCAGGGAACAGGACTGGAACATTGCAGTTTACAACATTGACAAATTCAACAGGATGGATTGCAAGCCAGGAATTAATAGAATCAGTAAACAACAGCGGAACTGCATACCTTGCAAGCAATTATTCAATAAACGCTACATTATCTAATGGCTCAAGGATAGCGCACACATTCAACATAACTGTTCTTGGAAATATAAGAGATAATTTCACGTTTAACGCTACAGGAGCTATGTTGTCTGCTTGCGCGAATCTAACAACTGCAAATGCATACTATACTTTATCTGCTAATATAACCTCAACAAAAACGTGCATAAATATTTCTGCGCAGAACGTAACAATTAATTGTAATAATTACTGGATAAATTATTCCTCTGCAAATGGGGCAGACCCAATTGCTTATGGAATTTATTCAAATCAGGATGGTACAGTAATATCAAATTGTAATATATACGATAAGAATAGAAGTGCAAGCTATGACTCTAGGTACGGAATTGAATTGTCAGATGCGGATAATTCTATACTTACAAATAATTTTGTAAATACTACTAGTGGAAGCGCAATTCATCTTGGCAATTCTGATTACTGTGTCCTGACAAATAATACTGGTGTAAGCAATTATTCACAGGGAATAAGATTGGAAGGATCCACAAGCAATAACTTGACTGGAAATAAAGGATTATCTGAGACAAACGAGGGAACAGGAATTACCGGCTCTTCTAATTATAACATATTCATAAATCATACAGGCATTTGCAGAGTGGGAAGTAGTCCATACGCAGGAGTATTTGTTTATAATTCACAGAGCAATTCATTCACGAACCTTAATGCTTCAAGCTCAATTTATGGAATTAGATTTAATGGAGCAAGCAACAATAACTTTACGGATTGTGTCTATGTGAATGGAACAGTATATAATGTATATGTTATGTATGAATCAGGAAGCACCAATAACATACTTTTGAATTGTACATATGCAAATGAATCAATAAACGGAGTTTCCAATTACCTTGTTAGGAAATGGTACTTGACAGTTAATGTAACGTCCTCTGGGACAGGGGTTAATGGTGCCGATGTCACTGTTTACAATGTTTCGTCTTCAAGTGTGTATAATGAGCTTACGGATGAATATGGACAGACCACAAAGACTGCTCTGACAGATTATGTTAATTACAATGGTACGGCAACTTACAGTACACCTTATAATGTAAGTGTTACTGGAGATGGTCTAAATTCAAACTCATCTTCTTACAATTTAACTGCCCTGCGCAATCTTCTTGCTAATATAACTCTATATTATAATAGTACTGCTCCAAGAATAACAATAGAATCTCCTCCTACTCCAGCAAATGGAGCGATTGTAAGTCCTCAGTTGCAAAGCATTGTCGCAAACATCTCCAGTCCTTCTGATAGGAACACCTCTTCATGGATGGACTATGACCGGACACTTGTAGGATACTTTGCAATGGACTCATATAACTCATCTGGAATATATGACAACTCAACTTGGAATTTATTTGCTAATTTCAGCGGAGGAATAAGTGCATCAAATTTATCAGCGGGAATAAGGGGTAATGCGCTTAACTTTGATGGAAGCGATGATTACATAGTTTCTCCTCTTAGCAAAAGCTATTTCAGCAGTAATATTACTATCTCCCTTTTTGTAAAGCCGACAGGGGCGCAGTCCACTAGGGGAATTTTTCAGTTGGCAGGAGCTACGGGGGATAGTACGCCTTGGATACTTTTGAAAAGATCAACATCTACACAGACAGTATGGTACTTAAATGGAGCGGATAGGATTACACAGACTGTGAATGATGATAATTATACTCATTTAGCACTGACATATGATGGAAGCGTTTGGAGGGCATACAAAAATGGAGTTGCTGACGGAACATATACTGGGGGAGTTGGTTCAAACGCAGGAGAGCGTTTAATATTAGGAAATGGGTACAACGGATACTACGGAGGAGCCATTGATGAGGTTCTTTTTTTCAATAGGACATTTTTTCCGGATGAAATAAAAGCATTGTATGATTCAAGGGTAAACAAATTCAACGGTACATTAAGATACATCTTGCCTGGAACGCACAATTATACAATATATTCCGTAGACACGCAAGGGGAGCGCTCAAATACATCAGTCAGGACATTCAACGCAGGATATTCGCTGAGCGGATGTAATGATAATCTTAATATTCCAAATAGGATTTATTTTCTCAATACGTCCGTTACAGACGTTGATTCTTGCTTTGAAATATGGGAATCAAATATAACCATTGACTGTAATAATTACTCAGTAACATATGGTACATCAGCGTCTTCAGCGGGGAATTACGGAGTTTATTTTGGAGAGACTGGAAATTATGTAAATAGTAGTGTCAGGAATTGTATTATTTACTATGGCTCATCTTATGATGATTGGAATCCTGCAATAGATCTTCTCCAGGATAATGCATCTTTGATTAATAATACTATTTATTCATCTGTATCTATAGGAGTTTGGGTTATCTCAAAATATTCTCTTATTGCAAATAATACTGTTTTAAGTAATGGAGATTATGGATTTGGTATTGAGTCGCTTAACTATTCAAGATTTATAAATAATAGTGGTACGAGTGAGGAGGCTGTCAGCGATAATCCGGGAATCTATTTCATGAATTCATATTGGAACAATATATCGAACAGTACAGGTATAGGAGAGAATGGTGCTGGATTTGAGATGTATCACTCATCTTATAATAATTTGCAGGATATTAAGGGAATATCTGATACCGCTGCTGGAATAGAGATGTGGGAAAATAATTACAATAACACATTCAGGAATGTTAACGCTACAAGCACAAGCTATTATGGATTGTATATTAATTATGGGTCAAGAGACAATACTTTCTATAATACTACTGTATATAGTGGGTCTAGCACGGGTTTGTTTTTATTTCGTGACGCAAGAAATAATTCTTTTTATAATTTAACTGCAAGAACCGACGGAAGCTCAACTGTAGCTATACAATTTTATGGCTCAGGTAATATGACTTTCAAAGACTGTGCAGCGATAGCGCCAAATTATGAATATAGTGTTTATATGGATAATTCTGGAAGTGCATATGGCTCAGTCACAAACAACACGTTTACTAACTGTACATTTACAGGAAGTGAAGTTCTAGATTCAAGCACACAGTTGATTAGGAAATGGTATTATGATGCATATACAAATGATACTTTGGGTCTTTATGTTCCAAGCGTAAATGTTACTGGTGCAAACAGGACTGGAACAAGGCAGTTCAGTGTGCTCTCAAACGGAACAGGATGGATTGCAAGACAGGAAATAATAGATTATGTAAATAATGGAGGCTCAAAGTATTATGCAAGCAACTATTCTATAAATGGAACATATAGTTCTGCAGTAATAGCTAAATCCCATAACATAACTGTTGAAAACAACGTGCTTGACGTGTTTACATTTAACACTTCTTCATTCTGTAGGACTATTTCAGCTCCAAACATAGTTTACAATTTAACCCAGAATGTCAGCACCACAAGTACTTGTTTTACTGTGACTGCAAGCAATGTAACAATAGATTGTAAAGGGTTTAGCATAAAAGGAAATAACAACAGTGGAAGCATTGGTGTTTACAGCAACGTTCCCTATACTGCGGTTGTCAACTGTACAATTCTAAACTTCAGCACAGGAATTTATTTTAACTCTAGCGCAAATAACGGATTAATAAATAATGTAACAATAAATCAAACATATGCAACAAGCTGCAGTGATTCTACTGGAGTGTGTGCAGCTATGTTTGGAAAGGGATCTGCTAATTTATCAATAACTAAACTATATGCAGATAAAACATTATCAATGGCTGAAAACGCAAGCAACCTTCTGATTACATCTAGCAACATATATGATATAAGTATATATCCTGGTATTTCTTATGCCATGTTAAATGTGTCTATAATAAATACTACTGTTACATATATTAATCCATTTAGGGCAAATAATTCATACATGTCATCGGTTAATATATCATACATATACCTGGAAAGTATGAGTAATTTAACTATGACAAATATTCGTTTAACAGGTGAATTTGAGACAGACAACGCTAATAACTTATACATTTACAACTCTACATTAAACCAGACAGGCACTACATCATCATCATACGCTATATATGCTTATAATGGAGATAACATCTCAATTGCGGACTCCAACATAACATCAGCTTCGTACGGTATTACTACATATGGTCCGTCGCTAAGTTTAAGAAACGTAAGTTTAATCTCTAAAAATACCTCTCTTGATGTGTATGCGGCATGTGGTAGCTCATCACGGAATATATCTGTTTCAAATAATTATTTTAATTCTAATGCATCTAGTGTTATTTATATTCAGCAATGCATATCTAACAGTACATTTGTAAACAATACATTTGTCTCAGGTACAGGCACAGGAGTTCTTCTTAACATAAGCTTTACATCAGGAAATAATACTTTTTACAGAAACAATTTCACTCAAACTTCAGGGTACTACATATTCAACGGCAACAATACGAACCGCTTCAATACGTCGGTCGGTACAGTTGCCCAAGGTAATTATTATTATGATATATCCACCAAGAATATATTTGATGCTAACAGCGATGGATGGGGAGACTCAGGCTCAGATTATCCTCTTAATACATCTACTTGGCCGACTAAGTGGATGGGTAATGGAACAGATTATGGTCCTGCAGTAACTGCAGTTTCTTGCTCTGTGCTTTCTGCAGCAGGCACTACATATAACCTTTCATCAAACGCAACATCATCAGGGACATGCTTTAATGTTACTGCTGCAAATATAACTATTGACTGTAAAGGATATACAATAACTGGAAACAACGCAACAGGCACATTTGGTGTATACTCTAATTCATACAATACAACTGTGAAGAACTGTATCATAAGGAATTTCTCAACAGGAATATATTATATTGGTGTAATTAATGGAACAATCTTCAACAACTCGATAAGTACAGAGCATGTAGAAAGTGGAGATAATGGAAAAGGAATATACATTTACGCTAGCTCAAATTACAATAAGATAATAGATACTAATGCAAACGCTACACCTTACGGTGCGGGAGTTTATATTAGTTATTCATCTAATAATACAATAATAAATACAACTGGTGTTTCTAATTCAACTTGGGGAATATATTTGATTTATAGTCCTAACAACACAATAAGCAATTCAAGAGGAATATCTAACGAAACAGGTATTTATGTATGTGTTGGCTCTGATTATAATATTATAAAATATTCTAATGGAACATCTACAGGCGGATATATGGGAATAAGAATAGACTCCAGTTATGCGTCGCTAATATCTGTTATTGGAACATCTGTATCTGGTACAGGAGTAATGTTAGGTTCATCCATTCATAACAATACATTATGGAATTCTTCAGGAACCGCCACATCTGGGCATGGATTAGGAGTATATTCTAATAACCATTCAATAATTAATTTCAATGCGACATCATCAGGCAATTATGGTATTTATGTGACTGGGGCATATAATATTATTACAGCTGCAAGAGCTATATCAAGCGGTTCTGTAGGTATATTGTTTCAAGGAGGCATAAATAATAGGGTGCTTAACAGCACATTGCAATCCTCAACTTCATCAGGTGTATTTTTATGGACTGGCTCGAATAATAATACAATATTGTATAGTAATGTATCTGGAAGTACTGTATCTGGCTCTGGAGGATTAGCTATTGGTACAAATTCTCAGAATAATACAATAGCTAACTCTACAATAAATGGTTTAGCTACGTTGTATGCAGTCTTAATATCTGGAACTTGCTCAGGTAACGTTTTCATAAATAATACTTTTAAAAACGCAACATCAACTTTGCTTGACATAGACTTGACTTCTGGAAATAACCGTTTCTACTGGAACAATTTTACTAATGCAAGCGGGTATTATATTAATAATAGAAACAATACGAACACATTCAACACATCAGTTACAGGTGTTGCACAAGGTAACTATTATGATAACATATCGACAAAGAATGTATTTGATAGTAATAGCAATGGATGGGGAGACACGGGAGCAGATTATCCTATAAATGTATCAACTTGGGCTACAAAGTGGACTGGAAATGGAACTGATTATGGTCCTGCTACAACAAGAACTTTATTTGTTACTGTAACATATCAATCACCTACTCCCGCAGATAACAGCAGGCAAACAGCTAATAGCGTAACAATAAATGTAAGTGTATCTGCAGGAATGAATGTCTCCAATTGTACATTGCAGTGGAACGGCACTACAAATTATTCTATGACAAAAGTAGGAACGGGTATAAGTGTATACTGTTATAGGACCATGACTACAGTGGATGGAGGGATTTATACATATAAAGTGTATGCTAATGACAGTCTTGGTACTCTTGACAATAGCTCAACGAGAAATTTCACTGAAAATACGCCTCCCTCAGTAACTGCAACAATAACCCCTGTAAGTCCAACTACTCTGGATAATTTGACTTGTACAGTAGGAGGATGGATAGATCCACAAGATGCTCCTGGAAATTATACATTCCAATGGTACAATGGGACGACTTTTAAGTTCTCTTCAGGACTTACAACTTCAACTACATATACTCTTCTTTCTACAAACCTCAGCATAGGAGACACATGGAATTGTACAATAACGCCATGGGATGGATTTGAGAATGGAACTGCAGTATCCACAAACAAGTATATCAATATGCCTTGCATGACATTGTCTACTGCTAATGCAATATATAATATGACTTCAAATCTTTCATCTACAGGGACTTGCTTTAATGTAACTGCGCGAAATGTTACCTTGGATTGTCGTTGGAACTGGATAAATTTCTCAACAGGAGGATCTGGAAGCACGTACGGAGTTTATTCTAACCAGAATTATACTACAATAAAGAACTGTAGAATAATAGATGGTAATTGGGCAACTGGGCTTAACACCAGGCATGGAATATATTTGTCTGGTAGCAACTATTCTTATTTGTTAAATAATTTTATCAACACTAGCAATGGAAGCGCTATTTATTTATACAGCTCGGCAAACTACAATAACATTACAAATAATACAGGATTAAGCTATTCTACATATGCAATTAATATTCGCTCATCTTCAAATAATGTGTTGGTTTCAAATAATGGTACGAGTACAATAAATATGGGTCTCGCAGTCTGGTCCACAGCTAACAATAACTACTTGTATAATAATACGGGAGTAGGATTAGGGGGAAGTGGCGGACTTTATATTGGTGTATCATCTAACAATACTTTGATTTCAAACAGGGGAATATGTACAGATTATATAGGTATTATTGTAGAAGACTCGTCTAATTGTTTCTTAGATTCAAATACGGGTATAAGTCAAGCAGGGAGCAATAGAGGATTATATATAGGAATATCTGCGAATATTACAGTGGTCAACCAGACTGCCACAGGATCAAGAGGAATACAGCTGACTTCTGCAAATAACACAATAATAAAAGATTGTGTAAGCATTAACGGAACAACTTATGATGTCCATGTAGATGCCACAAGCTTAAACAACTCATTCATAAATTGCTCATATAATACTACTGAAGAATATGTTGAATCAGGAAGCCAACTAATTCGCAAATGGTATTTTGATGCGCTGGTTACTAATTTGACTAATAGTCCGTTGGTAAATTCAAATCTAACAATATATAATAGGACTTCTTCGGCTGTTTATTCAAACCTAACAAATTCGACAGGTCACATATATAGAGCTGAGGTAATTGACTATACAAACGTAGGAGGCACGCGGGTATACCAGACAAATCATACAGTTAATGTAACCAAACTTGGATATTATCCTAATTCAACAACATACAATGTTACAAATTATACTAATATATTTGCAACGATAAAACTAAACAAGAATCCACTTGAATTAATAGACTGCTGGACTTTGTCTGCTTCAGGAGAAACATATAACTTATCTATGAATGTAAACTCAAGCGGAACATGCTTTACAGTCACAGGCCAGAATATAGTGCTTGATTGTTTGGGATACTCAATTAATTATTCAACAGGAGGAGCGGCTTATACTTATGGAGTTTATTCTGACCAGTATAATACAACTATAAGGAACTGCACCATTATAGACGGAAACACAACTAGCTCTAACAATAACAGATACGGAATAATATTTGAAAGTAATGATTTTTCAGTTATTTACAACAATTTTGTTAATACGAGCAATTCAGATGCAATGTGGATATATAATGGGGCTAATTTTAATAACATATCAAGAAATAGGGTGTATAGTAGCTCTGGAAGCGGAATTGTTCTTCATTCATCATTGAGCAACAAGCTTATAGACAATAACGCGACATCTGCTTCAGGATCAGGAGTCTATCTTGTTTCATATTCCAATAATAATACTTTGCTAAGGAACTTTGCAAATACAACAGGGTCCAATCCTGCAATTTATATTTACTCTTCATCATATAATAACCTCACACAGAACAAGGGAGTCAGCACTTCAAGCAACGGAATAAATATTGATGAGCATTCAGATAATAATACATTGTATTCAAATAACGGAACATCACTCGGCACTGAAAGTGCAATAACTTTGTCTAATTCAGTAAATAACAGTTTAATTAACAATTCAGGTAATAATCTCGCAGGAGGTATAGGAATTCTTGTTGCATATTCTGCAAACAACAACACTCTGATAAATAGCACGGGAACATCAACTAGTGGACAGGGAGTTTACTTGTTTTTATCGTATGGAAATAATTTCATCAACCAAACTGCGACTGGAGCCCATGGAATTTATGTACAGACATCCAACAATACAGTATTCAGGGATTGTGGAAATATCGCAGGAAACAGCGGTCAGGATGTGTATTATAACAGTGCGGCAGGAAGCGTGAATAATACATTCATAAATTGCTCATATACTCTTTCTGATGAAACAGTTCAGGGCTCTGCAAACCAATTGATAAAGAAATGGTATTATCAGGCATACGCTAACTATACAAACAATACTGCTGTTCCAAACGCAAATATAACAGGGGCAAACAGAACGGGATCCATACAGTTTAGTGTGCTAACAAATTCAACTGGATGGATTACAAGACAGGAAATAATTGACTATGTAAACATAGGGGGAACTAGAACATATTACAGCAATTACTCTATAAATGGAACTAAGTCATCAAACGCGGTAAATCATTCACTTAACATATCGACATTAACAAACATGATAGATAATTTCACATTCCCTGCAAATAGCGCTCCTTCAAAAGTTACGTTGATATATCCAGGTGATGGGAATGGATCTTTCATTGAAAGGACTCCTACTTTCTCATGGAATGCAGCAACAGACCCAGATGGAAATCCCATTACATACATACTTAATGTTTCTAATTCCAGTAGCTTTGCAACATCCACTTATATAAAGACAGGAATATCAAGCACATCTCAGCTTTATGATGCAGGAGAGCTTCCTTTTGTTACAGGATACACTCCATATTACTGGAAAGTAAGAGCTACAGATGGAACTTTAGAAGGAGAGTGGAGTGATACGTGGAACTTTACCCTTGTAACTTCTGTCAATATTGTTTTGCTTGTTGATAATGTTACATTCCCTGCTATGAATCCAAACGTAAGCAACAGTACAAATGCAACAGGGGGACCTACTCCTTTGCTGCTTAAGAGCACAAGCAACACTTACGTAAAGATATCTCAGATGAATGTTTCCGGAAGTCTGTGGTCTACTCAATCATTAAACACTAGCTATTGGCAGATGAGAGTAACCCCTAAGTCTGATGGAAGCTTCAACAGCTCTTCTTTAACATCATACTTCAATGTTACAAATGTAACTAATCTAATCAGATATATGAATTATTCAGCCACTAGAAATAATGCCAGCATAGACATAAATGTTACAGTTCCTCTATATGAGCCTCCGGGACAGAAATCATCATCAATAGTTTTCCTTGCACAGGTGGACACATGAAAAAATCAATAATTTACAAAGCAATTTGTCTTATTTTGCCTGTGATAGCACTATTTATTTTTTCAGTTCATGGAGTTTGCGCATTGGGGATTGCTCCAGGAGAAAGGCCTTTTGTTTATGATGGCAAGCAGATAGAATACGAATTAAGGATAATGAATGATGAGCATAGAGATACTGTTTATAGTATAGATGTAAGTGGTGAATTAGCTAAATATGTTTCACTGAGCAAGCAAGTTGTTTCATTCACTTCAGAGAAGAATGATGAGGTTGTTTATGTCAAGTTCTTTATTCCTGAGACTGAAGAAGTATCTCCTGGGGAATACACTGTTATGATAAGTGTTAAAACTAGCGGGGAGACTAAAACAGGAGTTACTGCATATGTGGGTGTTGTTTCCAGGCTGGAATTAACACTTCCAGGAAATGGCTCATACATAAAGATAAATCCATACGTTCCTAATTTCATAAAGGGAAAGGAAAATTCATTCTCCATAGATGTTGTTAACAAAGGGTCTAAGACTGCAAAGAATTGTTTTGCAGTTGTAGATGTGTATACATCCATGAATGCAAAAGTTGTCTCTCTAATATCTAACAGAATAGATGTGTCTAGTTTGAGAATAGAGAATATTCTAATTCCGTGGACTCCAGACGTTAATAATGGGCAGTACTCTGCCAAGATGTCTGTTATATGCGATGAGGCTTCTGCAAAGGCAGAGTCATCATTCTCTATAGGGAGCCCGAGCGTAAAGGTGGTCAATTTTGTTTCTAGCGATTTTACCCTTGGAGAGATAAACAGGTTTGACTTAATCCTGGAGAGCGAATGGGGAGAGAATATAGACAATATATATGCTGATGTTGAATTTGCAAAGGATGGCAATTCATTATCTAGGGCAAAAACTGAATCTATAAATGTTCGGCCTTTGGCAACAGTAAGCCTTCCAGTTTACCTTGATACAAAGGGAATGTCCAATGGCAAGTATTCTCTTTACATAATGGTTCATTACTTAGATAAGGATGAGGGAAAGATATATGATGTGACTGTAACAGAGAACAAGCTTTCTGTAGACCAGCTTAGCGGACTTGTTGTGGGAGGAAAAGGAGTTGATGAATCGCCCACTGATGGAACAAATGCGCTGCTTATATTGGCAATAATAGTAATTGTTATTGTTAATGTTGTACTAGTTTTGAGGTTAATTAAGAGGAAAGGGCCTGATAATAATACAAATAATGGGTCTTCATCGCAGGAGAATGCTTCTCCAAAAATAGATATTTCAAAAGTCAGGGGCAAGAAATAGGAAAAGAAAATGCTAACAAAAAAAGAAATTGATGTGCTCCAGCTCAGGAAATTGGGCCTTACTCAGGTTGAAGTATCTAAGAAAATGGGAATCTCACAAGCAGCAGTTTCCAGCTTTGAAAAAAATGCCCTTAAGAAAATAGATGATGCCAAGGAAGTTGAAAGAATAGCAAAAAGTATAATAAATATAAAAGGCTAAGATTGGCTCTTTTTCTCCTAAAAAAGCGCGTAATGCCCTTTTTTTGAGTTTTTTTAGGTTTAATCTTTCGCAAGATTTATAAAAATGGAATGTATTTCTAATACTCAGGGGGTTGTGATGGATAAAGAAAAGAAAGATATTCCTCTTGCGGCAATGGAGCGTCTCCTTAAAAAGGCAGGCGCAGAAAGGGTATCTGAAGATGCAAAAGAAGAGCTAAGAATTGCATTGGAAGAGTACGCGCTTAAAATAGGACAGGACGCAAACAAATATTCCATACACGCCGGAAGAAAGACTGTTAAAGCAGAGGATGTTAAGCTTGCAAAGACAAAATAACTTTTTATGAGGTGAAAAAATGTTAAGTATAGGAGTATGGATATTGATAGGAGTGGTTGTACTTATTCTCCTTATTATATGGGGATTGTACAATGCGTTGGTGAGGCTTAAAAACCAGATTGAAAATGCATGGGCTCAAATTGATGTTCAGCTTAAAAGAAGAGTTGACTTAATCCCTAATCTGATAGAGACTGTAAAGGGATACGCTAAGCATGAGAAATCAGTTTTTACTGAAGTAACTAAGGCAAGAACTGCAATGATGAATGCATCTACAATTGCAGAAAAAGCAAAAGCTTCCAATGCGCTTTCAGATACGCTTAAATCTTTGTTTGCAGTTGCAGAAAATTACCCTACATTAAAAGCAAATGAGAATTTCCTGCAGCTTCAGGAAGAATTGTCAGGAACAGAAAACAAAATTGCATATTCAAGACAGCATTACAACGACATGGTAATGAGGTTCAACACAAAAATACAACTGTTCCCTAACAACATATTCGCAGGAATGCTTAACTTCAAGAAGACAGATCCTTTCAAGGTAGAAGAAACAGAAAGGCAGAATGTAAAGGTAAAGTTCGATTAATTTTTTTCATTCTTTTTTTAATTTACATTATACAGAGGTTGCACCATGGCCCAGCAAAAAATGAAATTTGTTAACTTTGACGAGATAAGAAATAATAATTTTAAGTCATTGATTCTGTTCTTTTTGTTCATGGGAATAATAGTAATTTTGGGTCTTATAATAGGCGCCCTATGGGGAAACGCAGTCCTTGGGATTATATTAGCAGTCATTTTTAGCTTGGTATATGCATTGATAGCATGGTTCTCAGGAGCAAACATGCTTCTTTCGCTTTCCCATGCAAAGCCTGTAACAAAAAAAGAATATCCTTATTTGTATAATACTGTGGAAGGATTGGCTCTGGCTGCAGGTCTTCCGACTCCTAAAGCATATGTTATAGAAGATGATGCGATGAATGCCTTTGCCACGGGAAGGGATCCAAAGAATTCGGCAATTGTAGTAACAACTGGCTTGCTTAAAAAAATGAACCGTGAGGAGCTGGAGGGGGTTATTGCCCATGAAATGTATCATATAAGGAATTATGACATAAGGGCAATGATGATTGCTGCAGTTATGGTTGGTGTTATAATGCTATTGAGCGATTTGCTTCTTAGGACATTTTTATGGGGAGGCAAAGGAAATAACAGGGAAGGAGGGGGAAATATTACAATAATATTTATTGCAATAGGACTTGTACTTGCAATTCTTTCTCCAATAATAGGTCAGTTGATTCAGCTGGCTATAAGCAGGAAGAGGGAGTTTTCTGCAGATGCAGGAGGATCCACATTAACAAGATATCCTCAAGGTCTAGCTAATGCCCTTAAAAAAATAAGAGATGACCCTGATCCTCTAGTTGATACTGCAAATAGGGCAACAGCTCATCTTTACATTAGTACTCCTTTCAGGAAGAAAGGAGGATGGTTAAAGAATCTTTTCTCCACTCATCCTCCAATAGATGAAAGAATAAGAAGACTGGAGGCAATGTAATAATTACGCCGTAAAAAAATGATGATTTCACTGTTTATTTTTCTTTTATTTGGCATTTTCTTGATTTTTGTAGGTTACAAATTTTTGAGTCAAAAGAGAAGAATAGCAAACACTCCAACTTCTAAGATAAGAAGCCTCGCCCTTGGCTTGGTTGAAATAAATGGAATTGCACTGCCTGCTCCAAAAGAAGATAGTGGAAAGAACAAGGAAATTTCAAATATTTCTCCCTTAACTAAAAAAGAATGCGTTTATTGTAACTGCCTAATACAGGAATATAGAAATAACGGAAAAAGCGGAAAATGGGTGACTGTTTATTCAACTGAATACAGGCCTGATTTTATTGTTAAAGATGATACTGGAAAGGTTTTGGTCTGTCCGGATGGTGCAAGTTTTAATGCGATTCAAACATTCGAAGAGCAGTCAAGGTTTAGAAAAGACCCTAGCAAAGCAGTTATGGATTTTCTTAATGAAAAAAACATAAAATTCGAAAATTTTTTTGGTCTTAACAAGAATATGAAATACACAGAGGAGGCAATATTCACAGGGGATAATATTTATGTTATAGGGGAAGCATTATCATCTGGAAAAGAATCAGATGTGGGACATGAAAAGCTGTTTATAGGAAAGGGTAGATCAGGATTTTTTTATATCTCCTGCAAGTCCGAAAAAGACACGCTTAATAAACTTAATTTAATGATTTATCCTCTTTTTATATTAGGAGGGATGCTTGTTATTATAATGACTGTGTTGATAATATTAATTGCAAATAATGTAATTCATATTTAGGTTTGATAAGTTAAAAAAGCAAAAAGGTGATTTAATGGAAGATGGATATAAAATATTATTTATAGTATTGGCAATTATTGTGGTCTTTCTTATTATATACATAATTTCAGTATTCAATAGCCTTGTTTCTTTGAAGAATAATATTAGGAAAGCATGGGCTAATATAGACGTTCTCCTAAAGCAGAGATACGATGAAATACCTAACATTGTGGAAACTGTAAAAGGATATATGAAGCATGAAAAGAAAACTCTTGAGTCTCTGACTGCAATGCGTACAACAATGATGAAGTCATCATCAAAGGAAGAAATGGCGAGGCTGAGCGATGAGATGAGTGGGAGTATAAAATCTTTGTTTGCTGTTGCTGAGAATTATCCAAAATTGCAGGCAAGCCAGAATTTTTTAAAGCTCCAGCAGAGAATCACAGCATTAGAAAATGAAATAGCTGATAGAAGGGAATTCTACAATGACTATGTAAATATTTACAATACAAACATACAATCATTCCCGGATTTGATTGTTGCAAAAATGTTCAAGTATACAAAAGAAGATCCTTTTGGCGCAAAATCAGACGAGAAAAAGAGTGTTATTGTAAAAACAGATTAATATCTTTTTATTATATGACTATTTTTAATTTCTTATATATTTTTATTATGTATCTGGCAGCTCTCAGAAAGAAAAAAGCCAGAGATTTTCTCTCTGGCTTTACCGGTTGTAGCGGGGGTTGGATTCGAACCAACGGCCTTTGGGTTATGAGC
>CAZOPU010000002.1:0-14447 GCA_964581965.1 uncultured Methanosarcinales archaeon
GAATAATAGTTTCACAGTCAATAATGTAGAAATAAAAGAGGGGAATGCTATTAGTGGTTTTGCTGCTCATCCTTTGTATGGGGATTTTAGTGTTGCTGAGTCTGGTTTTTCTTATAGTGTTGGTAGTGGTGTGGTTTCTGTTTTTGATGATATTGTTTATAAGACTGGTTATTATAGTGTTAATGGAAGTGCTTGGAAAAGTTTTTCGTTGTCTGGTTCTTTGTATGGTTCAAGTAGTGTTTGGTTGAAGGGCTCTGCATTGAGGACTTTGCCTAGTTTTGGTGAGGGTGAGCATTATGTTATTGTTTACTCTTGCTCATATGATAATGGCTGGGATTGTCATGGTAATAAATGGCAATTGTTAATAATAAATAACATAAACACTACTAGAAAAAAATCTTGGAATACTGAATTGATGACTAATGGAGGATTTGAGGTTGGTGATTTTACAGGATGGACAACTTCAGGTTCATATTGGTATGTTGGACATGATGTTATAAATGGTCAGGCTGGAACTAAGGATGGAATGTATTGTGCGTATACTAACGGCTCTAGCGACGTGAATGGGTTTATATATCAGGACATAGACTTAAGTATTTACAGCACTGATATAGATGAAGGTAAAGTATTAGTGAATGCATCAGGGTGGGCTGTATCATCTGAATATCCTGGCCAAGATTTGTCTAGAATACAGATATTATTCTTGAATTCTGCAAAACAAGTTGTCTCGATAGCTGCAGATAGTGGCGTTACTGATAGTGCAAATTGGTGGAAGGAGGAAATAGTTACTAGGGTGCCTGAGAATACGAGGTATATTAGAATGTGGGGAAACACATATGAATCTCAGCGCTCCAGCGGTAATATTGATTCATTTTCAGTCAAACTAATTTATAGCAATGAATCCTGTGTTAAGAATTGTGTTAATAAGCAATGTGGCTCTGATGGATGTGGGGGAAGTTGTGGGGCGTGCTCAGGTACATGTAGCAATGATCAATGTACTATTCCTACAGCATTTAATGATACTATTACTAATACTCCTAAAGGTTCTGGCACTACATATTATGTATCTGCTTCTGGCAGTAATAATAATGATGGCCAGTCAGAATCAGCACCTTGGCAGACTTTGTTTAGGGTTAACGAGCAGACTTTGTATCCGGGAGATACTATATTGTTTAGGCGCGGTGATACGTGGTATGGCACTTTGAATATAAAATATTCTGGAGCTTCCGGTAATCCCATAACATATGGTGTGTATGGCACTGCTTCTCAGAGACCTACTATAAGTGGATTTACTACAATCAATGGTTGGACTAATGAAGGTAATGGCATATATTCAAAGATAATCTCTGCAGAATCTCCTCCTCAGATGGTATTGATTGATGGCGTGCAGTATTGGATGGGTCGTTGGCCTGATACAGAATGGATGACTATTGATAGTGTTTCAGGAAGCGGTCAAATATCAGATTCATCATTGCCTTCAACTCCCGACTGGGATGGGGCTGAGATAGTCATAAGGAAGAATCATTGGATAATCGATAGGCATCCGATAACAAGTCATAGCGGTACATCATTGACATTTACATCTTCTTCAGCATATGATCCTAGGGTAGGATGGGGTTATTTCATACAGGGTGATTTGGATACGTTGGATGATTATGGTGATTGGTACTATAATCCTAACACGAAATTATTTTACATGTATTTCGGACCCTCAGGTCCCGGCAGCCACAAGGTAGAGGTCAGTACTTTGGATAGGGGAGTATATTCTAGCAATTATGACTATATAACTATAGATGGGATAGCATTCAGAGGTATAAATTCCAATGTCATATACGCTTATAATGCTCCGAACTATTTCAATATCCAGAATTGTGATATATCCTTCTCAGGCAAGGATGCAATATATATGCATTATCCAGCACATTGCTCTGTGAAGAACACCAAGATAGATTACACCAATAACAACGCCATATTCTTCTCTGACAGGGAAGCTTCATACAATACTTTGAGCGGCAACACTATCACTAATACAGCCACTATAGCTGGTGCCGGTGGCAGTGGTGATGAAAAATACAATGCTATAGAGTCTGTAGGATCTTATGGAGTTATAGAATATAATACTATACTTCGGACAGGATATATGGCTATAAATTTTGGTGGGACAAATACTGTGGTTAGAAACAATTATGTTGATTATTACTCATTCCTAAAAGATGATGGTGCAGGGATATATACATATAATGATAAGAGTACAGGTAAGCAGGTACTGAACAATATTGTCGCAAATGCCATCGGTGCACCTAGTGGTACTAGTGGAACATATTCTCAGGCCAACGGACTATACGTTGACGGGTACACTGCTAATACAGTCCTTTCTGGAAATACTGTGATAAATGTCAGTGGTTCTGGAATACACATGAATCCTAGTACTAATATAGTGTTGACCAACAACAAATTTTATCAGATGCCAACATTCTTTTCTATTCAGAGATGGCCTGAGAGTGGCATCATATCTGGCCTTGATATAAGCAATAACCTTTTCGTATCCACAAAGATTGATGAATCAGTATCTTATGCATTAGGATATACTCTGGATCAGAACGGAGAATCTGTAGCTCTCTATAACAACGACATCAATCAGGAGATCAGACACCTAGGCAATATCAATGATAATTATTATTATATGAACAAGGAAGGCAAGGTTGAGGTATTTGTGACCCCGCCTAATCAGATATATCAGACCTATACTCTCAGCAATTGGGTGAGCACTTTCGGGCATGATTCAAGATCCTATCGCCTGTCGAATTTGATTAGTTCCAACGTTTTCTTCGCATATAATCCTACGAACAATAACAAGGTAGTTGCTCTTAGTGGAACTTACTTGGATCATAAAGGAGTATCCTATTCTGGTAGTGTCACACTTCAACCATACTCCTCGATAATATTGTTCAGGAGTTAGGATTATAGAATATAGTCGTTATATTTATAAATGGTTCTTTGCCTGATATTGATTTCTTGCGTTTGAAATCAACTTCAGATTTAATTGATAAGGGAGTGTATGTAGATAGAGCGTATCTTGGTAAAGCTCCTGATTTGGGGGCTTTTGAAGTTAAGTGATATTTTTGTTTTGGATTTGGAAAATTATTTAAGGTTAAGTTTTCTCGATATGTATTATGGGTGAGGTTTTTTATAAGAGACTTATTTTGTTCCTTTTAATTATGTGTAGTTTGCTTCTTTTATTTGGTATTCTAGATAATTTTAAAACAGGAAATAAAAATTATATTGATTATAATTCTGGCTCTGTTACTGGTTTTGTTGTTCATCCTGTTTATAGGAATTTTAGTTCTGTCGAAGAGGGTTTTAATTATAATGCTATAAGTGGTCAGGTTTCTGTTTCTGATGATATTGTTTATAAGATTGGTTATTATAGTGTCAATGGAAGTTCTTGGAGGAATTTTACGTTGTCTGGTTCTTTGTATGGCTCTAGCAGTGTTTGGTTGAAGGGTTCTGCGCTTAAGACCTTGCCTGAATTTGGCGAGGGGGAGCATTATATAATTGTTTACACTTGCTCATATAACAATGGCTGGAATTGCCATGATAACAGATGGCAACTATTAATAATAAATAATACTGTAAATGAAAATAATTTAAATGGAGATTATTATCTTAGTGTAGATTATTTGAACAATTTTTCTGCTTCAGGAGATAGTGATTATTTCATAGTCACCTCAAATATCGCATGGTCAGTTTCATATAGTCCATCTTGGGTATCTTTGTCAAAAACTAGCGGCCAGGGAGATGACAGAATTTATGTTAGCGCAGGTGTCAATACTGGAGCTCAGAGAAGTGACATAATTACTTTATCGGGAGAAGGAGTTCCTTCTGCGTCATTGGGAGTTATGCAATTTGCAGGTACATCAACTGCTTGCACAGGAACTAAGCCATTAACTAGTTGCACTACGAGTAGCGGAGCTTCAGGAACTAGAACAGTCACTTGCTCTTCAGGCAATTGGATTACTGGAATATGCATAGCAGAGTCTTCTCCTCCAGAAAGTAATACTGGCAAAATATATTATGTGTCTCCTTCAGGCAGCGATAGAACTGGAGATGGCACTATTAATTATCCTTGGTTTACTTTAAATCATGCATGGGAATATGTTTCTCCTGGAGACACAATTTATATGAGAGGAGGAACATACACATATAGCTCAAGACAGTATTTAAGTGGAAAAAGCGGAAGTTCTGGTAAGATGATAAAGATATGGGCATATCCTTATGATTCACAAAAACCAACTATTACAAGAGGCTCAAATTATCCTACTGGATGCTATGATGCTGTAGGCATATTCTTCATTGGAGACTATGTTCATTTCAAAGGGTTAGAGATAAAGGGTTTTGCGCAACCGTCTGGTAATGGTTGCGTTGTCAGTGGATTGAGGTCTGAGGATTCTAGTTACAATATATTCGAGCAGCTCGATATTCACCACGGTGGTCATGGGATGAAATTGAACGGAGACTCAACAGGAAATCTTATACTCAACAGCGATTTCCATCATAATCAAGACCCTTATACTGAAGATGACAAGTATGGCAATGCTGATGGTTTGGAAGTAGGTGATTCTATACCTGCGGGAACTACAAATACTGTAAGCGGATGCCGTTTCTGGTGGAATACTGATGATGGAATAGATTTGAATGATAATGAGGGTAATGTAATAGTGAATAATTCTTGGGCATGGTACAATGGTTTCATTCCTGATACATTTACTAAAGGAGGCGATGGTAATGGTTTCAAGCTAGGATTATCTGCTATCGGAGCATCAGATTGGCGTAACACTGTGAAAAAAACAGTTACGAATTCTCTGGCCTTTGATAATTTGGCTTGGGGATTCAATGAGAATGAAGCTAAACAGAACATGGAAATATATAATTGCGTAGCTTATCATAATGGTATATCTGGATCATGGTCTGGCGGGTTTCATCTTAATGTACCTAATACTCCTTATTACATAAAAAACAATATAGCATATAAGAATGTTCCAGATGATATAGATCTAGGAGTTCTTACTAATGTCAAGAGCAATAGTTGGAACTTAGGTGTGACAGTTTCAGATTCAGATTTTTTAAGTTTAGATATTTCCCTTGTTGATAACTCTAGGGAACAGGATGGCTCATTGCCAGATATCGATTTCTTGAAGCTAAGGTCTGATTCTGATTTAATTGATAAAGGTACAAATGTGGGTCTTCCTTACTCTGGCAATTATCCAGATTTGGGAGCATTTGAAGCAAGGTGAATTATCTTTCTAGCTTAATTTAATAAGAAAAAATATAAATAAACCCGTAGGCCTAAGTGTCATGGATATCAAGAGGGTTGCTGAAGAGCTTCATCCATTGGAAAGAAAAATATTGCCCTTCCTTAAAGATACTAATGAAATAGGAAATCTTGTCAGAAAGGCAGGGGTTCAGGAAATAGAGGCAAGGAGGGCACTTCAGTGGTTGGAAGCTAAGGAACTAGTTCGTACTGAAAAAAGCACTAAGTTAGTTATAGTTCTTGATGAAAATGGAAAAAAGTATAGGGAACATGGTCTTCCTGAAATAATATTTCTTAAAAATATTCTTCACGGCTCATTATCTTTGGATGAATTAAATGCAAAAAATATCCTTCAAAAGGATGAGATAATGGCATCGCTTGGCTTGCTTAAGTCGAAATCGGCTATACTTTTTGAAGGAGGAAGAATAAGTATAACTGAATATGGAAAAGACATGCTCGGCAAGGAGTCATTAGAATATAAATTTCTTAAGAATGATTTTCCATTAGATGCAGATAGTCTTTTGCCAGAGCAAAAATTCGCGTTTGATGCATTATCAAAAAGAAAAAAAATTGTATCGACTGAAAAAATTTCAGGCTTGAGTTTTAACTTAACTGAAGAGGGAAAAGAAATACTGTCTCTCGATATGTCTTCGGAAAGAATAGAGTCTTTGACTCCTGAAATGCTCCGAAGCGGAGAGTGGAAAGGAAAAGAATTCAGGAAATATAGCATAAACGCATCAACTCCAAAGATATCTGGGGGAAGAAGGCATCCTCTTGATGTGGTTATAGACAGGATGAAGCAGATATGGATAGAAATGGGCTTCAAGGAAATGAAAGGGCCTTGGGTAGAAACTGCATTTTGGTGCATGGACTCTATGTGGATTCCGCAGGATCATCCTGCAAGGGAAATGCAGGATACATTCTACCTGCCTTATAAGGGAAAGCTTCCTAGGATTTCATCAAAGGTCTCAAGAGTTCATGAAAATGGAGGAAAATCAGGATCTAAAGGTTATGGATATAAATGGGATCCAGAGCTTGCAAAAAAACTAGTACTAAGAACGCACACTACTGCAACAACGTTCAGAACATTAGGTGAGGGAGTAGGGCCTCCTGCAAAATATTTCTGTGTAGGCAGGATTTTCAGGAATGAAGCTGTGGATTCAACTCATCTTCCTGAGTTTCATCAAATAGAGGGTTTCATAATGGGAAAAGGCCTTACACTTAGAGACTTAATGGGTTACATAAAAGAGTTCTACAGAAGGATGGGGATAACAAAAATAAAATTCAGGCCCACATATAATCCTTACACAGAGCCGAGCATGGAGGCACTAGGATATAATGAGCAGCTTGGGAAGTGGATAGAGCTAATAAATTCAGGAATGTTCAGGCCTGAAGCTCTAGAGCCTTATGGAATAAAAGTGCCTGTGATTGCATGGGGACTTGGAGTTGAAAGACTTGCAATGATGGTTTATGGAAGAGATAACATAAGGGATATTTTGGGATCTAGCTCAGATATAGATTGGCTGAGGTCGTATTCGTTTCCTGACGAAGTGAAAGTAGAGAATAAAAATGATAATTAAACAGGTAATAATATGGTAACTTTAGATACAAGTTTTAATGAGCTTAAAAAGCAACTTGGAAGAGACATTTCAGAGGAAGAATTAGATAACATCTTATTTGATATGGGTATGGAATTAGAGGACCTTAAGGATGATGCTCTTAAAATAGGAATAACTCCTGATCGTGTAGATATGCTTTCCCTGCATGGTGTTGCCAGGGCTCTTAAGGCATATATGAATATTCAGCCTGGAATGCCAAAATACGGAGTGGAGCATTCAGGAGTAAAAATATTCATAGATAGCTCAGTTAATGAGGTAAGGCCATTTACTGCTGCTGCAGTTGTTGACGGTCTTAATTTTAATGACGAAAAAATAAAAGAAATTATATGGATGCAGGAAAAACTTCACCAGACATTTGCAAGAGGAAGAAAGAAAGCAGCTATTGGAATTTATCCTCTTGAGAAAATAGTTCCTCCTATTGATTATTCTGCTGATTTGCCTGAGAATATAAAATTCAGACCTCTTGGTGAGGACAGGGAAATGAATGGAAAGGAAATTCTAGAAGAGCATCCTACTGGAAGAGAATATGCTCATTTGCTTCAAGGGCATAAGAAATATCCTTTCTTCAGGGATTCTGAGGGAAATATACTTTCTATGCCTCCTATAATAAATTCAGAGATGACTGGAAGAGTGACAGAGGATACAAAGGCAGTTTTCATAGAATGCAGCGGCTCTGATTTTAACTCACTGAAAACTCTTTTGAATATAATTGTGGCCATGTTACAAGATATGGGAGGAAAAATAAAATCAGTGGAGCTTAATTATTCTGACAAAAAAATAATGACTCCTGATTTCACTCCTGAATACAGAACTATTTATGTAAAGAATGTAAATAAAACACTAGGGACTGGTGTTTCCGCAAAGGAATGTGTTTCGCTTCTTAGAAAAATGATGTACGATGCAGAAATAAAATCAGATGACGTTATTGAAGTTTCTGTGCCTTCATTCAGGACAGATATATGGCATGATATAGATGTGATAGATGATATTGCAAGAGCATATGGGTTCAATAATATGGAGCCATCATTAACTCTTGTTTCCACAATAGGAGGCGTTCTCTCAGAATCCGCTCCTGAGGATTCCCTTAAGAAATTAATGGTGGGTCTTGGATATGTGCAGACATTCACTCTTGCTTTATCTTCTGATGATGACCAGTTTAGGAAAATGAATATAGGAGAAAAAGATCACATAAGGCTTGGAAGTTCAACTGAAAAAACCATAAATATGGTAAGATGCTGGCTAATGCCTGAGCTAATAAAATTCCTTTCAAACAACAGGAGCAAGTCTTATCCGCAGAAGATATTTGAGATAAATG
Source organism: uncultured Methanosarcinales archaeon (assembly GCA_964581965.1). GTDB lineage: Archaea > Nanobdellota > Nanobdellia > Woesearchaeales > 21-14-0-10-32-9 > 21-14-0-10-32-9. Next base: position 8,246 of record CAZOPU010000002.1, read on the forward strand.
ATGTTGTTGTCCCAAATAACGAAAAAGACAATCTTTCTGAGAATTTGAAAAAGATTTCTTGCGTTTCTGCGCATCCATCTGCTAGTTTTACTGAAATAAAACAGATTTTAGAGTATGTTATGAATTCATTTAATATTAAATATTCTTTGGAGGAAAGTGCCAGCGGCTCTTTCATTTCTGGTCGTCAGGCGGAAGTTTTTGTTGAGGGCAAGAAAGTAGGTATTTTTGGTGAAATAAATCCGTTAGTTCTCCAGAACTGGGGGATTGAAATGCCTATGGTTGCGCTCGAGTTAAATTTTGGAATATTTCTAAAATAATAATTTTAACCACTTTAGAGGAATTAATTCAATAAAATTTATAAATTAGTTTGTTTATCACACATTTATGAAAAAAGAAACTTCTGAACAAAAAGAGAATAAGTTTATTCTAAATGATGCAAATGTGGAGTTGCATGCTCATCCATTTCTTGAAAAAAACAAAATAACGGATTTGCTCTGTGCAATAGACACAAATGGACTGGATGTAATAGCGCTCGAAGGATTAGATAAATCAATTTACAAAAATATAAGCGGCGAAGTTAAAAGATATTTTCCTGATGCCTTAATGGACAATGCAGGAATAAGATATGATGACAAATTTATATTAAATGCAAGGGAATATACCACAAAGGAAGGATTTCACTTGCTTACAATAGGGCATTCAATAGAGGCATCTCCAAAATCAGAAATAAGAAATCTAATTAATGAAGGACTAAAAAACAACGCCCTTGTTGTAATTGCACATCCATTTGTAGACAACGAAAAAACCAAGACTGCAGGTCACATTTCAGAGGAAAAAGAAAAAGAGCTAGAAAAGCTGTGCAAGGAATATTCTGGAGAAATTGCATTAGAATGGAATGGGTACTGCAGGCCAGATTTAAGATGGGGTCTTAAACAAGTTCTTAATTTATTTGGAAATAAAATAAAATACCATGATGTAAATGAGAAAGTATACGAATTTGTATATAGTTCACCAAAATTATCTAGTCACAGAATACCTATTGTTACAGGAACTGATCTTCATGCAGTAAACAGAAGCTATCTTTTTGCGATAGGGACCTCTAGGATGTGGATGAATTTAGAGGGGGAAACAGCATCAGAAATAGTGAGTTCAATGAAAGACAATATTTTTTTTAGAACTCTTGGCAAAACTGGAGGATATAATTATGGGGAAAATTATGTCAGCATGGCACATGTAATTGGTGCATTTGGAATTCCAGTTATTAAAGAAATAATAAAAAGGTGAATTTATGAAAATTACGGTTGTAGGAACAGGTTATGTAGGACTTGTTGCAGGAGTATGTTTTGCAGATATGGGAAATGATGTAATATGTGTTGACTCAGATAAAAGCAAAGTAGATTTCTTGAATAATGGGGGCGTTCCAATATTTGAACCTGGATTAGGAGATATGCTAAGAAGAAACAAATCAGAGGAAAGAATATCATTCACAACAGATCTTAGAAAAGGAATAGAAGATTCAACTGTAATATTCATAGCGGTAGGCACTCCTCCTGGAAAAAACCACGAAGCAGACTTATCATCAGTTAAGGAAGTGGCTAAAAATATTGGAAAATATATGAATGAATACAAAGTTGTAGTTGACAAAAGCACTGTGCCTGTTGGGACAGCAGAGGTTGTTGAAAAAATAATACGGGAAAATCAGCCAAAAAGCATTGAATTTGATGTTGTCTCTAACCCTGAATTCTTAAGGGAAGGTGCGGCAATATACGATTTTACAAATCCTGACAGAATAGTTGTTGGAACAAATTCAGACAGAGCAAGGAAGATAATGAGGGAAGTTTATGGAGGACTTGTAAGAACAGATAAGCCTTTAATATTTACAGATGTTAAAAGTGCAGAGATAATAAAATATGCCAGCAATGCTATGCTTGCTACAAGGATATCTTTCATGAATGAAGTTGCACAGCTTTGTGAAAAAGTCGGTGCGGATATAAAAATGGTTGCACAAGGAATGGGTCTGGATAAAAGAATAGGCTCAAGATTTTTGCAGGCAGGGGTAGGTTATGGTGGAAGTTGTTTTCCAAAGGATGTAAATGCATTCAGGGAGACAATGAGAGAGCATGGAGTAAAGGGAGTTATATTAGAGGCAGTAGAAAAAGTTAACTATGAGCAGAAAAGATCGCTGCTTCCAAAAATAAAAAGTCTTGTTCATGACTTAAATAATGCAAGAATTGCAGTGTGGGGTTTGGCTTTCAAGCCAAAGACTGATGACATGAGGGAAGCTCCATCTATTGTTGTAATAGAGCAGCTCCAAAAAGAAGGGGCTAAGATTATTGCATTTGACCCTGAAGCTGAAAAAACAGCGAGAACTATTCTTAAGGATGTTGAATACAAGAAAAATCCTTATGATGCTTTAAAAGATGCAGACTGCCTTGTAATAGTTACTGAGTGGAACGAATTCAGGGAATTGGACAAGGAGAAGATGAAATCTTTGATGAAATCTCCTAACATAGTTGATGGAAGAAACATATATGATCCTGAAGAAATGAGGTCCGCTGGATTCAATTATATGAGTGTAGGAAGATAGCTCAATAATATATTCTTTTTCTAAATATCATTGTTAAAAAGTAATTTACTTAAGCATTCCAAATATTGTCATGGCTAGCAAAGTTATTGTGGTAATAAAATATACTTTCCTGTTCCACTTAAAGATTTTAACTCCATCAAAATTTCCCACAGGAATCATATTGAATAGTCCTAGCCATGAATTAATTATGAAACCATATGTAAATATTAATCCTGGGAGATTGTTAAGCAAAATCATTCCTGGCAGAAACACAAGTGCAAGTATAAGATTCATTAATGGTCCTGCTAGAGAAATTATTCCATTCTGCATTTTGTTTATGTATCCTTTTATATGGACTGCACCTGGTGCAGCAAACACGAATCCCAGGAAACTCATTCCTAGGGCTAAGAGAAGCATAAGGTTATCTGCCTTGAATTCTGCCTCGCAATTGTACTTTTGTGCAACTAGTTTATGCGCGAGCTCATGGAATAAAAATCCAAGACCGACTGTGAAAAGTGCTATTCCGAAATATACAAGAACGCTTAGAAGCGTAACCTTATTTACGAATGGGCTTGAGAGGATTATTGTAAATGCGAGGCTTATCGCCAGCCACGCTTTGAGAAGCTCCAGGATTTCCTTTTTGTGTATTTCTATCTTTTTTCTCATTTTTGTCTCTTGTTATGTTAATTTGTTTCTGCGTTTTATCTTTTTTTTGGTTTTCAATAGATTTAGTTTCCTTGTTTAAAGGTTTTTGCATTTTATCTTTTTTATTCTCTGCCTGTTTCTTTTTCTGCTGAATGAACTTAGCGTCCAATTTTGGTAATTCATGGCTTCCGCCAACCCTGAAAGAGGCTCCTTCTTTTGGCCTTATTGTTATAATTTGCTTGAAGAAAGGACCTGTCTTGAAGTTTATGGTTATAACTTTTTCTTCCTCTATTCTGGGAATAAATATGAGCGCAGTAATAAACCTAAGGGCTCCTGACGTGAAGAATATTAACAGTATGCTTGATGAGAAAAATATAGGAGGAATATTAATTAACAAAATACCTATCATGACGCCCAGGAATACTCCTACTCCATAAAGGACTTTGTTGTAAGTGTATAATTTTACTTTGTGCTCGGGTTTTACAGATTCAAACATGAATGTAGAGCAGGAAAGGTTGAATCCAGCCCAAACTATTCCAGATACTGCCTCTATTACTGCAAGTGCTTTCCAATTTGTTGTAATCATCCATAAAATTGGGCTAAATGGTATAATGAATGCTGTTATTGACATAATTTTCTTTGAGCCGTATTTATCTACCAGTTTTCCCCATATTTTCATTGATCCCAACGCACTTACGGACGCGGCAGTAGAGACTATTGTATATGTTAAGTAATCAAAGTTAAGGACTTTTAGCATGTAAATTGCATAGAAAGGGGACGCTATATATACAAACATTTGGAACGTGGCGAAGAACCATGTGTACCTTCCAAAATTATTTTCTTTTATTGTAGTTATAAATTCCTTAAAGCTATGCTTTGAATCCTGTTTTATTTTAGGATTTGGGTCTATCATTTTTGACTGGTAATTAGTAGCAGTATATGCAGATATGAATGCTGCTGCAAATATTATTGAGAATCCGAGTATTGGATGATTGAAACTAGCTGTTTTGTTAAGAACTACTCCTGCAATAATAACGCTTAAAAGACTGGATATTCCCACAAAAAGATTTCTTATTCCAAAATATTTTCCAAGCCGTTCATTGGGGACTGTGTCGCTCATTATTGAGTTCCATATAGGATACTGGATGTTTATGAATATGGCATCAAGGGTAACTAATGCAATCAAGAGCCACGGATTTTTGACAGATAATATTGCCATGACAAGAACTAGAAGCCAAGTATATGATTCTAAATATGAAGATAGTACCATGAGTCTTTTTCTTTTGTGCAGGAACTTAATAAGGCCCTCTACAAAAAGTACAGAAACAGATCCCAATAATTGAGGCACCGCAGTCAGAAGAGTTACAATTGTAGGGCTGAATCCTAGTGCAAGCCCGAATGGGGATGCAAAGTTAGTTGTTATTCCTGTTTTTATTGATTTTAGAACTCCTTCTTTTTTAGACACATCCATAGTAAGCTCTCTTTGCTCAGTCAGGGAGTCAGGGATAATTTCAACTGGCTCAGGTGTTTTTTTCTTCACATCTTTGTCTCTTATGTTTATTTCGGTTAGAGCTCCGCCGTTTCCTTTGACGCTTAGCTTCATGGTTTAGTCACTTGACAAATTTTGTGGGTGTTTTTATAATTTACGATATTAAATTTAACTGAAAAAACAGTTTATAATGGCTATATGGCTGATTTTTGCTTTAAATAAGCAATTTGAGTAGTTTGTCTTTGCATTTTAGAAGAAATTATACAAAAAGAAGAAATGTCCTTTTTTTGGGAAAACATTTTAAATAATAATATGTTAATCTTAGATAAGGAGAGGTATTATTATTGAGGATTAAAATTTTTATAACTATTTTTGCAATATTGCTGGGATTCGCAGCACTTGTACAATCCCAGGAATATTATGCTGATTTGAATATTGATATTAATAATAATGGGATTGTGAGCATAGAAGGAATAACAAATGATCCTTCTTTATATCCTGGTATTTATCAGGATTTCACCAGCAAAAAAGGAAGCTACTGGCTGTTTAATCTTTCTTCAGAAAAAGAATTTTCTGATTACATAATATCAGTAAGGTTGCCCAGACGGGCAGAGTTCAATTATTTCAAGTCAGATGGGCGCTCCAGGGTAAGCTATGATGATGGAATAAAAATAGTCTCACTTGGTTCAGGAGAGATAAATTTCGTAGTTCAGTATAAAATAAGCAATAATAGAAAATCTGTCGCTCTTATTATTTATTTAATTGCTGTTTTAGTTATAGTTGGAATTGCTTTTGCAGTTTTATTTTATAAAAAACAAAACAGGAATATTAAAGATAGGTTGAATATGAAAGGAAGGTCTGCAAAGGAAACTATTAAAGAAGGTCCTGGTGATAAAATTATTTTGATTAAAAAGACTCTTGGTGAAAATCAGGAAAAAATAGTTGATTTGCTTCTACAGAACAGGGAAGGCCTTACTCAGAAACAGATTCAGCACAGGTTAGGAATTCCAAAGGCAACACTCTCAAGAAACATAGATTTGTTGTTAAAAAAAGATATAATTGTAAAGCAATCAAGGGGATTGACTAATATGATTAGAATTAATGAGGAATTCGCCTAAAAGCAATAATGAATACTTGATTAAATGAGTTTGTTCCATATTGTTCCGCTTGTTCCAGGAAATAATTATATATTGTTCCACATTTCAGTATTCATCCGGTAAGCCGGAAAGGAGGATAAAAATGAAAATTAACAATTCAGGCAAATTGTCTTTTTTGAGTTTTGCACTCTTATTTGCAGTTTTGGCAGTCTCCGCATTTGTCTCAGCTGACGAAGGCAATACGACTGGAACAAACCAATCTGTAAATGTGAGTATTAACGCAACTGTTAATGAGACTACAAATAATACTTTAAGTAATGTGACTGATAATGTTTCTGCAAATGTTACTACTAACGTTACTACTAATGTTACGACTAATACTACTAATACTTCTGTCAATGTGAC
>CAZOPU010000002.1:14547-41863 GCA_964581965.1 uncultured Methanosarcinales archaeon
GTTACTACTAATGTTACGACTAATACTACTAATACTTCTGTCAATGTGACAACAAACACAACATCAAATACCACAAACACATCTACAAATGATTCTGTGATAGACGATGATGATATAGAGATGTTCAAACTTAACTATGGAATGGAAGTAAGATTGCTTCAGTTGGAAAAGAGGCTTATTAGTCATATAATTATGGGTAACATAATCATTGCTGAGATAAACAACTCAGATATTGATGTAAACACTTCAGTGCTTAAGGCAAAAATTGAGGGTTTAGAAGAAATAAAAGATGAAATAGATGAAGAGCTCTCAAAAGATCCGGTTAATGTTTCAACTGAAAGGTTCGTTGAGCTTAAGGCTGAGGCAATAAATCTTACATTTGAATTCAAGAAGGAGCTTTATAGCTTGCTTACTCCTCAGCAGATTCAAAGCATAAAAAAAGAAATTCCAAAGAAAATGTCTAGGCATGCTGCCGAATTGAAGGTGCTTGATGATGATTTAATTGACAAGATAAAGAAATACAATTATCATAAATCGGCAGAGTTGATGAAAAAATTCGGACTTTCACAGGATGAGTTAGAAGATAGGATGAAAGATGAGAATGTCTCGGCTAAAGAACTAAAGGAAATACTAAAGAATGAGTATAAAAGTTTGACTAAGGAAAAGAAAAAAGAAGTCCTTCATGACTTAAAGGATAACAAAGAAAAAGCAATCCTAAAGAAGACTATTATGTATGGTAATAGGTTGGGGCTTGACCAAGAGGAAATGGATGAAATATTGAATGATGAATCCTTGACCTGGGAAGAGAAAGAGGCGAAGCTTAGGATTCTCTCGAAAGAAAAAATGAATAATGGAAAAAGTGATGAAGATGAAAAAGGCTCCTCTGGAAAAAATGATGATAACTACGAAAAAGAATATAAATCAAAAGATAAGTCAAAAAATGAGAAAAGGGGTAGAAATTAATGAAAAAAACATTTATTGCAATATTTTTTTTGTTGCTTGTTTTTGCACTTATGATTGCAGGGTGCTCCAATGAAGAGGAAAAAACGCAGGACTTGTCTTCAGATGCGGTTCAGAGTGGCGATATTCCCGGCAACCCTGATGAATATGTGGATGAGCAGATTGTAGATGAGAACGAATCCATGGAAATTGGAGAATTAATTTAATTTTTTTATTTTTTGAACAAATAGATTTATATTAAATAGTTTTTTCCTGTATTAAGGTGAATTACATGGCAAAGGATGAACACAAACATGGGCACAGTCATGGGCATGAAGAACATGAACGTGAAGAAATGGAAGAAATGAACATAGAAAAGGACTTTAATAGGCTTACACTAGAGGAAGTTGTCTACGGAAACCAGCATGTTCTAAACATACTTCTTGATTTGCTTATTGAAAAAGGAGTGGTAAGCGAGCAGGAGCTCAAGGACAAGCTTGACCAAATGATAAATGATAGTCCTGATGCGGGTAGTGTCAAAATAAACCTTCCTGAAGACGAATAAATTTCTATTTATTGTTTTTTTTGTTTTATTCAAGTTATTCTTTTATTTATATGAGCTTAGCCATATTGTTATCACTATTAAGCGATAAAAATATAAATGGATTTATGTTATCTGATGTAAAATGCCAAAAAAATCAATTACTGAAGCAGAGGAATACATAAATAATTATGAGAAAAATGTAGCCGAAGCTGCGCGCAGAGTATTAAACCTGTGTGACAGGGTTGTTCCTAATTTCGGAATAATTTTGGGTTCTGAATTGGGAGATCTGGAAAATTTAATAGAAAAACCAAGAACTCTATTGTTTGAGGAAGTTCCTTTTTTTGAGAAACCTTCTTCTCCAGGTCACGAAGGAAAGATAATTGCAGGAAAAATAGAAGGAGTTAGTGTTGTAGCTCTTAAAGGAAGGGTACATTATTATGAGGTGGCTCCAGAATACTCTAATTCAGGAATTCTTCAGACAGTATTTCCTGTCAATGTACTTGCAGATATGAATATAAAAAATATATTTGTAACAAATGCAGCTAGGGCTTTGAATCTTAAGTATAATATAGGGGACATAATGATACTCAAGTCCCACATTAGCGAGTATATACCTAGTCCGAATCAGGGGAAAAAATATGATTTTAAAAGAGTGGATGGCAAAGAAGATATATTGGGATTTGAACGATGTTATTCCACATACGATTCTTCGTTAAGACTACTCCTAAGAAAAGCGAGTGGACCTAATGCTAAACATGTTCATGAAGGAGTTTACATTGCAATTCCTGGCGCCGATTATGAGACTGAGAGCGAAGCAATGATTCATAGACAGAAATCAGCAGATGCAATAGGAATGTCTACTGTGAATGAAATAATTGCAGCAAAGAACAGAGGTATGAATTCTATTGCAATATCATTCATAACAAATAAAATACTTATGGATGGAACATGGGAAATGAGCTATTCAGATGCTAAGGGAATATTTTCATCTAAGAATGTAAAGGACAGGCTTTTTTTAACAATTGATAATTTTTTTAGGCTATACAAAGAAAAAGTGATGTAGATAATTTAATTCATTGCTTTTTTGCAATTCTGCAATTGTCTTCTATTGGCTTTCCAACATAAGTATAATATCTTTGGAGTTTTTCATAAAACTCTTTTCCATCTCCCAGAATAAATTCAAAAAGCACTCGCTCTGCCTGTTTCCAAAATAAGGGATTTGTTTTATTATAATTTAATAATTTCTCAATTCCATGACCAATAATTTTTGTTGAGGAATATTCTTCAGAGTTAGTATATTCTGTAACTACAATCCCTAGTCCCTGATGCTTTAATGCTTCATTTAGCACATCTGTACCAGTTATGTCTCCTTCATTATTCAAGTCAGTTAAAACTAAGTCATATTTTTTCTTTGAATATTCTTGATGTATCATCTTGATTCCATCAATGGCGCTTTGCGCATAATCTACTCTTGTTTGATGGTCATAGCTGAAATATGCTCTAGCTGCTTCTAAGTTTTCCTGTTTCTTGTCTATTATAAGGATTTTTTTTACTCCTGTTTTTTCCAGATTTACATCAAATATCATTTTTATTCCATTTCTTGAGAAAAATAAAAAATAAAAAATTTCAGAGTTTTACTCTGTATTCTTTTTTTACATCATATCCATCAGTGTACTTGACAAGCAATCCTTCTTCTGTTTCAACTACATCATCAACTGATTTTACTCTCTGGGATTCATCTCTGCTTATCCTAAGCTTACTTGACTTGTAGTGTGGTGAAAAGGTGTGCTTTGTCATCTTTCCATCTTTTACAAAGACAAATTCATCAAAGTACTGAGTCTCTGCATTTTCTCCTCTTGCAAGGTTGCTGAAAACTAGTCCTTTCACAGAGTCAGGATCATTGAAATGCTCAACTTCAGGTGGGAAGTAGAAGTAATCTCCTTCTACCCTGCTTCCTCCTGCCATTGCAAACAAGTACTTGTCTGTGGCATATATTTCTTTGCCTTGCAACTCCTTTGCAATTGGCTCCAGTTTGGAGTATGATTTGAACAAGTCATCTGTTCCGAAGTACTGCTTCAGTTTCTTGTCGTCTATTTTTATGGAGTCCTCAATTGATTTAAGGACTTCTGCCTGAGTACAGATTTCCTTGAATTTTGCGACGTCTTCATTGTGCTTGGTTATGCTTGAGCTACCTTTCTGGGTAAGGTACACATCTGCCATTCCTCTCCAATTTAAATCCCAGTCACTTCCTATTGCGTCATCAATCGCTGTTTCCTCATCCCAAGTCCTCAAAAGGTGGCCTAGTGCAAAAGTATTCACTATTTTTGAATAGCTTTGACCCTGATGCCAGTCCCCAATACGATATAGCAATTCTTTTTTTTCATGTCCTTTTTCAATAAGGTCAATTGCTAGCAAGGTATCTTCCCATTCTTTTTTGTAAAGCTTAATATCCCATGAGCCATCTTGGTGCGCACTATATCCCCATCCATACGTGTGCAAGTCGTAGCTTGAGCCGAACTTGTCCTTGAATTTCTCTGCCACTGCAACAACATCTCTCCAACTCTGCCTGCCTTTCTCTCTTCTGTCTGGAATTGCCTCTACTTGTTTGATAAACTCAACAACATCTTTTTCTCCGTGCTTTTCAAAAAATTCTATGTATTTTTTAGGATTGTTTATGAATGAAGCATCATAACCATGTATACTAACTGCTCTTGAGTCAGTGTATGCAATGCCATGCTCTAATCCAATATATGCAAGTCCCATAAATTTCTCAAGATCTGTCAAATCCTTGAATATTTCTCTTACCTCAAGGTCATCTTGCTTTATTATGAATCTTTTTCCGCTGTACTTTTCGCTGAAGTAACTTCTAAGTTTGTCGAAGTGCTCGTCTTGCTCAATTGTTGATTTCAATTGTCTGTATTTCTCAGCGTCTGAAAAGTCCATCCAGTATTTGCTTAACTGCTTAGCTGTTTCTGATGATGTAGTTACATCATTTACTGAAAGTGTGCCTTTGTCATATAGCTGAATTATTTTTTCAATATCCATTTCATCCATTTGTTCTTTACTCATTTTTTTCACCCAAATTATTTTTTTATAATTTTTCCTTAAAATCATAACCAAACATTATCAATTCAGACATCTCATCTGAGGGTTTTGTTAAATACTTTGAAGCTCTCCTCAATGAAGCAAAAAAATCATGTCCTTTTTCAGTTATGTATTCCGATGATTTTTCTACTATTTTTTCCCAGGTTTCAGGCTGCGATTTTGGAGTTTCTATAATGTATTCAACACAAGGACAAACCATTCTTGTTCCTTCGCCCCAGCTTTTAGCTCCGTGACTTCCAGGTCCTCTTGATGTGATAACTATTCCTAATGCTTGGTGCTTTGCAGCTTCTCTCATTACATCCTGGCCGCTGGTCTTCTCTTCCATCTGCATATCAGATAATACGAAATCATATTTTTGTATAGAATATGCATCCTGAATCTTTTTCTTTGCTTCCTCTGCACTCCAGGCATAATCTACTTGTATTGATTTATAGTCTTTGAAATACTCTCTAGCAGCCTCAATGTTTTCAGCCCTGTCGTCTGCTACAAGTATTCTCTTGATTCCAATTTCCATTAGTTTTTGTTCGAGTGTCATTTTTTTCACCTCATTTTTTTGATTTTTTTACTCTAGATAACTCTTAAGTAAAGATTCCTGAATTTTAGGGGATGGAAGCATCCCACTCATAGCATACACCAATTTTGCGTCTACATTATAACGTCCTGATAGCTCCTGTGCACTTAGATAAAGGTCATCTATTATGTCTTGCACCTTCATCTCTTTTGCTGCAGCTATACTTTCAAAATCAGGTTTTATCTCTGTAGCTTCATAGAGACAGAATAGATCCAGTGAGCAAAATCCTACGGATGTTTCATATATCTCCTCAACAGTCTTCTTGTATTGAGGTAATTTGTCAAGTGGAATTACTTCCTTTATGGTCTTATAGTCTATGAAGTGTCCTGCATCTTCATGTCCAATACCAAATCCGGCAGTTGTACTTGTAGCTCTTGTCATCTTTTCATCGATTTCTGAAAGCTCTTCTAAAGTATATTGTGGAATAATTCCCGTTGCAGTATAGAGATCAGCTATTGCTGATACGCTTATACCATACCAGCTACTCTTGCAATTATCGCTATGATACACTTCTTGGACTGCTTGTTCCAACGTTTCCTTAGGTATTGTTATCCTTTCAAGTACTTTTTCTCCTGCATACCTTTTCTTCAATGTATCTACTATTCTTCCAATGCTAATTTCACTTTGTTTTTCATCTGTCATGTTTAATCACCTCATTTTTTTGATTCATTTGTTTATTTTTGTCCGAAAACATATCCAAGCTTGACGCTAAGTTCCGGCTGTGGGATAAGTTTTCCTTTGCTGCGTAAGTCTACGCCTATTCCTAATACGAAGTCGTCGAGTGATTTCTGTGCATGAAGCTCTCCGTAACTCCATTTTGGTCCTCCTTTTGCTGCGACATCAATCTCTCCGAATGCAACTACCTTCGCATCCTTTATTAGTGGAACATAGACTTTCTGCTCGAAGTAGTAACCAAGTACTGCTTTTGACTGGATGTATTTTCCATCCATTCCGAAGTATACGGGCATTGCCTTTACTTTTGCAAAAGTCTTTTCTCCTGTTGGTAATTTGTACTCAAGTCCTAGTCCTACTTGATCTTTCGCAAAGCTCATATCTATTATGTCTGCTCTCGCATCAAGACTTCCTGAAATTTTCTTTGTAAGTCCTGTCTTTGCGTAGTAGCTTTTTCCATCCTCGTAAAACTCTATGAATGTGTAGCCTTTTATTCCTCCTGGAAGCTTGTAGAACAAGTTAGGTCTAACTCTGCTTGTTGTTTTGTCTGCAGTTTGCATTAATTCAATGTTGCTCTGTGCTTTACCTGCAATTGTTGCCGCAGCTAGAGCTCCTGCCAAAACTCCAGTCATTATTTTTTTGCTTTTCATTTTAATCCTCTTTTTAATTTTGTTAATGTTACTATTTAGATGTGGTAATAAATATATAATGGTTATCATAGAAAAACTTAATATTTTATTATAAAATATAGAATTTATATTAAATAATTAAATAATTTCTCCATTTAAAATAATGCTTATATATCGCCAATATATCTTCACAGGACATCTTTCCGCGTAAGAGATATTAATTTAATATTGGTACTAGTATTATGTTTATAGAAATAAATGGCACAATATTAGACAAAAAAGAATACTCTAGAAAAGTTATTCTTCTTAAAAGACTTTTAAAATATGAATTTTCTGAGATTATAAGAAAATATGGATTTAAGAAATGTAAAGAGGATAAAGGAAGATGCTCGGCTACTTTTGTTAGCGAGGATACATTTTTAAGGGTTAAAATCGTATTCGAGGAGCATGAACAAAAACCTTTATAAACTAATTTCTATTTCTATGAGTCATGGATAAGTTGGTTAACGCTGGCTTATGCCGGAGAAGAATCTGTTTTGATTCCTCGAGAACAATTTATTAATTGTTTTTTTCTCCGACCATAAAAAACTGCTGCGCATAAATTAAAGATTGCTGCAGGCGAATTGGAGTTGAAAAGAATGGCAAGAATGCATTCAAGAGCAAAAGGAAAATCTGGAAGCAGGAAACCGGGAAAAAAAGCAGTTCCCGGATGGCTTAAATATACGCCAAAGGAAGTAGAGCTTTTGGTAGTTAAGTATGCAAAGGAAGAAATGAAAACAAGTATTATAGGTCTTCATTTAAGGGATCAGTATGGTATTCCCAGCGTAAAGGCTATAACTGGCAAAAGCGTAAGCCAGATATTAAAAGAGAAAAAATTAGAGCCTGAATTGCCAGAAGATCTTATGGCTTTGATAAAAAAATCAGTTCTCCTTAAGAAACATCTTGATGTGAATAAAAAGGATTATTCATCAAAGAGGGGTCTTCAGTTGACTGACTCAAAGATAAGAAGGCTTGTAAAGCACTATAAGGCTACAAAAAAACTTCCTCAGGAATGGTCTTATGATCCTGAAAGGTTTAAGATGTATGCCCAGAAGTAAGTATTTTTTTATTTTTTATTAAATTCTTTTATTTTATAAAAATTTTTAAATTATTGTTTTTCTAAGTATTTATGGCTGATGAATTAATAGATATATATAATGAGAAAAATGAGCCTCTTAATATTAAGAAGATGAAAAGCGAGGCTCATGCAGATGGGCTCTGGCACAGAACAGTGCATATATGGATTTATAATTCAAGAAAAGAAATTCTTCTTCAGCTGAGGGCTAAGGACAAGGATCTTTATCCTGATAGATGGGATATTTCTTCTGCAGGGCATGTCAGTGCGGGAGAGACGCCTGTAACTTCTGCATTAAGGGAAATAAAAGAAGAGTTGGGAATTAATGCTAAAGAGGAGGATTTGAAGTTCGTAAGGATTAGGGAAAGTAAGCATCAGTTTAGAAATTTGAAAAATGCGGAGTTTGAGTATATCTATATTATGAAGTTTGATGGTGGGGAAAAGAAACTTAAGCTTCAGGAGGAAGAACTTCAGGATGCGAGGTTCTTTCCTGTTGAGAGTATAATAAAAGGATTGAAAGAGATGCCTGAGAAGTTTGTACCGCATGGAAAATATGCCGAAGAAATGATAGATATGATAAAGTCGCTGGATTGATTTTTTTATGCTGTTTCCCTGCTGTTTTTCTTTTTTTCTCCAAGCTTTTTTCTTATTTCGTCCCAGTGCTCCTCTGCGACTATGTAGCCTATGCAGTTTTCTGCTCCGCATCTGCAGGGGTGGTCTTCAAAGTCCTCGGTGTCGTATCCGTAGTTATAGAATAATTCTTCTCCTTTTGCTATGTCTCTTTTTGCTACAATCCATATGTGCTTTCCATCATTTTCTATTTCACAGTTTGGGTTGCAGGAATGATTTATGTATTTTGCATCGTTTTCAGGAACATTTCCATCTATGTCGAATTCATCGTTCAGCTCGAATATGTATACTAGACCTTCGTGGTTAGGATCTTTTTCTGCCTTTGCTAATTGCTCGTCTGCTCTCTTTTCTGATTCTTCTTTTGTTAGTTTATCTCCTATGTATTCTATTATTCTTGTCCCTTTTTTTATGTCTTCTCTGGCGTATACTCCTTTGTTATGTATTGAGGATTCCATTATTAGTGTTAATTTGTTCATTTTGTCATTTTTGGACTTCGGGGAAGATTATAAGCTTTACTGGTATTTATTATCACTCTGAAGTGGTTAAAAAAACGAAACATTTAAATAGTAGCTTATACATACTACATTTTGGTGATAAACATGGATTTGGGGGACATGCTTAACAATTACGAGAAAAAAGAGATTGTTGACGCAGTCAAGGAATACAATTCCAGAAAACCTGCCAAAGTTTATCAAGACAAAAAAGAAAATCAAACTCAAAACTGACCGGGAAGCTCGCGTTTTTAGAACACCTCTCACCCTCTAAAACACACCCTCTTTTTGCTTTCCGGTTGGTTTCTTACAATCAACCAGTACGCCTGTTATAAATCAT
This sequence comes from uncultured Methanosarcinales archaeon, assembly GCA_964581965.1. GTDB lineage: Archaea > Nanobdellota > Nanobdellia > Woesearchaeales > 21-14-0-10-32-9 > 21-14-0-10-32-9. The sequence continues at coordinate 23,583 of CAZOPU010000002.1, forward strand.
GGTGATTTATGAGCTCAATGATTAAAATAAAAAACTCGGATGAACTCGAGTCTATTCTAAAACGTTTTATCGATATTTCAAGAGGGGAATCTTTCAAAATTTTAGCTGGTCATATGCCTATGGTTTACACAGATGATTCTAAAGGTATGCGCACTATTTCTGTGGATAATAAAAGATGGGGGATATTCAGCAATTATACATTTGAGATTGGGGCAAAGCTACTTAGACATGCAATTGACAGGGATGGGGAAGGAGGGCTTTTTGTTCTTGTAGATGATATTGTTGAGATTCCAGAAAAAGACAAGAATGGAGTTATGACAAAATCCTATATTGATTGGATGAAAAGAAAAAGAAGGGTATTTTATAAGAATGCAGAACTTCCTGCCGAGTATAAAAGAATATTGAAAAGTAGTAATCTTTCAGAGGCATTTGTAATTCCACAGGAAAGGGACGAGAACAGAAAAAGTGTTTTAATTTCTGAGAAAATGTTGAGGGCAAATGCACATAGCAGAAAACTTACTGCACCAAACACCTGCTCGCAGGCATATAAAGGTTTGATTTATGACAAGCAATTCTTTGATTTTGAGAAAGACTATCTTATATCATTTATTCCTGGGCAATGCAAGGGAAACATCTGCGATGGACTGCTCGACCAGGAAACGAGGCTTAATGCAATGCACATTTTCTTTCCGCACATGGAAGACCTTGGAGGAATTGCATCTACAATAAATGGCTACATTAAAATAAAAGATTCAATGACTCTAGATGAAATTTTCAAGGCAGGAGTTTATCTAAGGGAAGATAGAGCCAAATAATAGGTAAAAATTATAGAAAATAAAAAACAAAATTTAATTTATTATTTTCTTTAGCTCCTTCTTTATGTCTTTGTGGACATCGTCTATGCTGCGCTCGCCGTTTATTTCAATTACTGGTATTTTTTTCTTCTTGAAGAATTCCACGACTGGTTCTGTTTCATTATGGTAATCAGACAGCCTTTTTGCTATTGCCCTTGGCTGGTCGTCAGGTCTCTGGATTATTTCCCCTCCTGCTTCTTTGCATTCTTCGATGTCTTTTTCTGTAACCTGACTTGCTATGAATGTCTTGTTTGTGGCAGTGCAGAGCCTTCTATCACTCATCCTCTGGATTGAGACTTCATCCCTTACTTTAAGGAGAACCATTCCTTTTACATCACCTATGCTAAGAAGAAACTCTGCTTGGGCAACATATCTTGGGTATCCATCAAGAAGTATTGTTTTGCCTTTGTTTTTTTCAAGACCTTTTTTTAATATCTTATTGTTAAGCTCGAATGGGACAAATTCTCCCCTTTTCATATATCCATCTGCCTCTTTCCCTTCAGGGGTTCCTGCTTTTACCTCTTCTCGTAATAAATCGCCTGTAGAAACATGCTTGTAGCCAAATTCCTCTTCCAGTTTTTTTGCCTGTACCCCTTTTCCTGAGCCTTGAGGGCCTGTCATTACTATTATCATTTTAATCCTCCGTTTGTCATTATATTGTTGTTTTCTGTTTATTTTAATAGTTTGCTGTTTGACTAAAATCTAAAATTCACTAAATATTTAAACATTAAATCATAGTAAGTTTAGTAAATGGGGGTTTAAAATGGCTACAAGAACAACACATAGATCTAGTACCGGAACAAAACTCTACGCAGTCCGCGATGCAAAGGGAAGATTTAAGGACATTCAGACGTATAAAAGAGCCCATGCATTAGACATTAAAAAGAAATCCAAGAAGGAATAGATTAATTTAGTTATTTTTTGTGGTTTGTACTTTTTGTTAGTTTTCTTGTTAGATGTATTTAGATTATATGTTTAATCTTATCTTTTGTATTTATATTTATTATTATAATTACAACTTGTAGGCTTTTCTCATATCAAAAAGTATAAATACTCAATTAAGTTAACCCTGCTTGGTGATTATGATGATGGATGTTCAGGTTCCATGTAGGAAATGCGGAAAAAAAGCGCCTTCAAGCGAGTTCACAATAGATCCTGATTTGAAGATGGCTATTTGCAAGGCATGCGCTAATGAGCGCAAGATAGCTAAGAGCTCTATGGGTAGCAATCCCTCTGTAAGGAATGTTCCCAACGAGTTGCCAAAAGCACAGCCCAGGTCTCCTGTCTTAAACCAGCCAGGTCATTCTCAATCTGGATTAGGGATTACATTAAAGTCAAGCAATAATGCGCCTCCTGCAGGGTGGGATGAAACGGATGAGTTGATAGAAAAAGCTGCTGCCGCTAAAGCTGCTGCGAAAGAGCCTTCAGGAAATACAACTCTTCCAGATGGCAGGATTATGCACTCCTGCAAGAAGTGCAGATACCAATTTAAGTATGACCCTGAGGATAACAGACCTAACAAGTGCCCTTACTGTGGTACTCCAAGTAAGGACGCGTTTAGAAGCTGATTTTTTATTTTTTTAGAGTTCTTTCTATTTATTTATATTATTGAACTTTCAGTATAGAAATATTAAGAGTAAAATAAAAAACTTATTTATGCTTTTCCTAGGATTCTGAATACTTTGGTTCCGCATTTTGGACAGGTTCCTTTAACTGCCTTCATGCCATTTTTCATTACTTCATCTTTTGGATCCTTGATTTCTACCTGTGCTTTGCACTTCATACATCTTCCTTCTGTCATAATGTTCATCCTCTTCCAGCTTGGCTGGTATTATGAACTACTCTGCGTTTATTTATTAAGTTTTTGTATTTATGGCCAGTGCAGCTCTTTTTTTGCGGTTTTTCGAGCAAAGTTTTTAAATAATCTTTTTGTATCTGTTTTTACTATGGGGTTGTTTGATGATGTGTTGAGGTCTGACCAGACTCTTGTGAGGAATGTGGATGCTCTTGAATATGAGTTTCTTCCAAAACTTCTTCCTTATAGGGAAGCCCAGCAGAAGTACCTTGCAACATGCATAAGGCCTTTGTTTAACGGGATGCCTGGGAGAAATCTTTTTATTTACGGTGCTCCAGGAATAGGAAAGACTGCTGCATGCAGGTCTGTCTTAAGGGATCTTGAAGAGCAAACGGATGAAATAGAAATAATCTTTATTAATTGCTGGAAAAGCAACACAACATATAAGATTATGCTTGAGATGTGCGATATCTTAGGGTATAGGTTTACTCAGAACAAGAAAACTGTGGAATTGTATAAGGTTGTTTCATCCATACTTAACAAGAAATCAGCAGTTTTAGTATTTGACGAGATAGATCAGGTGGAGGATTTCGATTTTCTTTATTTTGTTCTTGAGGAAATACACAAGAAAAGCATTTTTCTAATTACAAATTACAGGGAATTCCTTGTGGAAATAGACGAAAGGATAAAATCAAGGCTTATTCCTGAAATGCTTGAATTCAAGCCTTACAATGAAAAAGAAACAAGGGATATTCTAAAGGAGAGGGCTAATCTGGCATTTTATCCTGATGTTCTTCAGAATGATGGATTTGAAGTTATAGCTAGGAAAACTGCTGAGCTAAAGGATATAAGGACAGGATTGTTTCTAATGAAAGAATCTATGCTTCAGGCAGAGGAGAAGTCGCAGAAAAAAATAACTTCTGCTCATGTGGCTGAAGCTGTAAAGAAACTGGAAGAATTCACTATTAAAAATGCAGATCTTCTAGAGCGGGAAACAAAGATTATTTATGATTTAATAAGGGAAAACTCTGGAAAAAAGATAGGTGACTTGTTTAAATTATATGAGAAAAAAGGAGGCGCTTCTTCTTACAAAACTTTTCAGAGGAAGATTGCAAAACTAGAAGAAGGCAAGTTTATCCAGACATCTAAGCAAACAGGTGCTGGAGGGAATACGACAATTGTTGAGAAAACACTTAAAGATTACTAGACAGTCTGAGTTATATGTTTATTTCTTTTTTCTTTATTTCTTCTTCAAGCTTTTTTGGAAATCCTGGATGACAGCTGCAGTTCTTATTGTGCTCAACGTGCCAATTTAATTTCTGCTCGAATGTAGCATTTTTTGGCATTTTGTTCTTGAGATGCCATTTTCTGTTTATCATTCGGCTAATATTATTTTGATTGTTTAAAAATGTTGGTTAGCAATGTGTTTGTTCAAATATTTTTAAGATAATTATTTATTTAGATGTTCAGTGCAGTTCAAGTGATAAGTTTTTTTGTTTCCAGTTTCATCAACATCGAATTCTGATACTGAAGTATTGTGTATTTTATCCAAAGATCCAAATTCTACAGTAGTTTTGTTGTGTATTATTGATAGTAATGCTCTTTTCGAACCTCCGTGGCATACAACAATCACAGTATCATTCTTGTGCTTTTTGTATATGTCATTCAGGAAGGATTCAGTCCGTTTATAGATTTGGTCATGAGTTTCCACGTCTTCTGGAAGATTATTCCAGTCAAATGTATATTCTGAGCGATGTTTTCCTTGAAATGCTCCGAAATATCTTTCTCTTAATCTAGGGTCTTGCTGAAGTATTAAATCAGATGGAATTTCAGGATTTCTAAAGCAGTATTTGCTGCTCTTTGAAGGTCGCTTGAGTAAACTGCGTCTATTTTTCTGTCTTTAAATCTCAGTGCAAGGCTTTTTGCCTGTGCTATGCCATTTTCAGATAACGGGCTATCATTTTGACCCTGACAAATGCCGTTAGCATTATCATTTGTTTCTCCGTGTCTTATAATTATTAGTCGCATATAACTAAGGGTTAAGTATTAATTAAAAAATTTTATGTGTTTTGTATGTACTTTCTTGGTTAGCACTGTACATATGCATATATGCACTGGACATTCTTCCGCGCGGGGTATTTAAACCCGAAAGAAGAATATTTTTCTATCGAGGTGGATAAAAAATGGATGCCCTACAAAAAACCCAATACAACGAGCTTGAATTGATAAGAGACATAACATTCAATCAAGTAAAAGCAATAACATTTGCTCATGCCAGAACACAATGGAGGTGAAAAAATGAAAATATTTCCTAACTATGAGTCAAGGCTTATTCCAATACTTATGGAAAAAAACATGATAACCGAAGATGATAATATGGAAGACTATTACTTGCAGGTGGCCGAAAATGATTATGCGTAGCCATTCAAACGAGGTGCTTGCTAATCTGTCGTTTGACGAGGAGTTTATATCTGACTTTGATAATTACATAAACTCCAGAGATATTTTTGAATATTGTTTTGATTAATGCTCAAAGTTTCCCAACAAGCCATTATTTGCGGGAGTTCTAGCTCTCGCAAATATTTATTTTAAAATAACATCTAGAATTTCTGGAAATTCTGTTGTTTTCATATCATTTAAAGTATAATGCCCATGGTTTTTTAATGATATGACTCTTCCTCCCAAGGTATCATGAAATATCTTGAGGCTTTTTTTACCATCTTCCTCTTCATTATCAGAAGTAAACATTACTATTTCTTTAACTCTGCTTTTAATATTCCTGTCAACAGAGTAATTATAAAATAATTTTCTACCCTCGTCATTTTCATCAGGGATTTTCCAAGGAGCAACAAGAATTAGTTTATTAATTTCTCTTTTAGACTCTCCTAGCCATCTTACCAAGAATGCGCATCCACAACTATGCCCTATAAGTATAGTATTTTTGTCAACTGTATATTTTTCAAATTCTTTCTTAAAATCTTCATAGTTTGGTTTCCATGGAGAAGGCATCGAGGGCGTTTCAGTTCTTATTCCTCGGCTTTTTAATTCTTTTTTTGTCCATGGCATCCAGTGTTTATCATAAGTGATTGTCTTTGGATCCATTGCTTCTTCCTCTCTTGAAGGACAACCATGAACAAATATACATTTTACATTTTCATTAATCATTTATTAAGAATAAGCAATGAAGTTTATATAACTTGTTTTCGCCTAATTTTTTCAATTAACTATTTAAATAAGATTTAATTTCCCGTCTTATGCAGATAGTTTCAAAGGAAGAACTGGAAAACTCAAGAAGAAGATATATTAGGCTTATGAAGTCAAAGGTGTTTATTTATCCTACAGATTCAATTTATGGAATAGGCTGCGATGCTACAAATGATTCATTGGTAGCAAAAATAAGAAAATTAAAGAAAAGCACCCTTCAGCCGTTCTCTGTAATTGCTCCTTCAAAGGAGTGGGTTTACCAAAATTGTGTTGTAGAAGAAAAACATAAGCATTATGTTGAATCTCTGGGAAAGAAAATAGATATAGCTGGAAAAAAGAATTGCTTTACTCTTATTCTAAAGCTAAAAAATAAAAATGCAGTTGCACGAAATGTAAATCAGGGAACTGATACTATAGGAATAAGAATTCCTGAACATTGGATTTCTGATGTTGTAAAAGAGCTTGGTTTTCCAATAGTAACAACAAGCGCTAATCCTACCGGAGAAAATTTCATGACATCAATAGAGGATTTAAACGATGGAATCAAAGAAGGTGTTGATTTTATATTATATGAAGGAGAAAAACATGGTTCACCTTCAACAATAATACATTACTACGATGATGATGTGAGAATAAGCGATAGGACTGTTAAGGAGAAATCCAAATAGGTTAAAATGAGAATTCTAGGTGCAGGAGACATTCATGGGGATATAGGTGTTGCCAAAAAACTTTCTGAAAAGGCAGCAGAAGAAAAAGTGGATCTTGTTATTCTTTGTGGGGACATAGCAGAAGAGGACTCTATAGAGAATATACTAGAGCCATTTAGGCAAAAAAGCCTAAAAATGCTTTTAATATCAGGAAATCACGAGAGCATCGCTACTGCCGAATTTTTAGCATATATTAACAAAGCCAGACACATGCACGGATACTCTGTAAAATACGAAGACATAGGGATATTTGGCTGCGGCTCTGCTAATGTAGGAATTCATGGAATATCTGAGAAAGAAATATTCGAGACACTTAAAAAAGGCCATAAATATATAGCTGATTCAAAAAAGAAAATAATGATGACTCACGTCCATCCTTCAGGAAGCAAGATGGAGCTTCTCTCTAATTTTGTAAAGGGAAGCACAGGAGTGATGGAAGCAATAAAACAATTCAAGCCGGACATTCTTTTGTGCAGCCATGTACACGAAGCAGAAGGTCTAGAGGAGCACATAGGAACAACTCTAGTAATCAACGTCGGAACAGGAGGAAAGATATTGGATTTGTAGACTTTGTTATAATAAATTAATTTTTAATTTTAATTTTTTAAATTCTATTCTATCCCTTTACTACACCCATTGGCTTGAGGCGTGCGACGAGTTTGCCGATGCCTGCGTCGTCGCTTACTTTTACAACTTCATCAACATCCTTGTATGCAAGAGGGGCTTCCTCGCTAAGTCCTTTTATTGATGATGCTTTTATGTAAATTTTTTCGTTTTCAAGCTCCTTCTTCAATTGTTCGCCTGTCCATTTTTGGATTGCGGCATGTCTGCTCATGAGCCTTCCTGCTCCGTGGGCTGTGCTTCCGAAACTTTCGCTCATGGATTTTTCTGTTCCTACTAGAACATAAGATGATGTTCCCATGCTTCCAGGGATGAATATGGGCTGCCCTGTGGGAACATATTTCTTAGGAAGCTCCTTGTTTCCAGGACCGAAAGCCCTTGTCGCTCCTTTTCTGTGCACCCATACTTTTTGATTTTTTCCATCAATATTATGTGTTTCAAGTTTTGCAATGTTGTGTGCTACGTCGTAGACAACACTTAATTTTACTTTGTCTCCAAATATTTCTTTGAACGCTTCCCTTGTCTGGTGGGTTATCATCTGTCTGTTTGTCCATGCAAAATTAGCTGCGGCACACATTGCTCCAAAATATTCCTTTGCGAGTTTGCTGTCTGCAGGGGCGTAGATTAGGCTTTTTTCTGGAAGAGATTTCATTATTTCAAGGTATTCATCTTCCATTTTTCTAAGGTAGTCAGAACATACTTGGTGTCCTAGTCCTCTTGATCCGCTATGTATTAGTATAACTACTTGGTTTTCTTTTGTTATTCCGAATGTTTTTGCTGTTTTTTTGTCAAATATTTCATTTACATACTGTATTTCCAAGAAGTGATTTCCTGAGCCTAGCGTTCCTAGCTGGCTTCTTCCCCTTGCCCTCGCTTCCTTGCTTACATTGGATGGTTCAGCTCCCTCTAGTTTTCCATTGCTCTCGCAATTTTCCAAGTCTTCTTCTATTCCATAGCCTTTTTTTATAGCCCATTCAGGGCCGTTCTTTAGAATGTAATCAAATTCATCATCGTTTATTCTAAAAAGAGATTTTCCTCCTACTCCTGGAGGAATTTTCTTGAATAATGAATCAAGGAGTGGCTTTATCCTCTCGCTTACATCTTCCTTTGTAAGATTTGTCGAGAGCAATCTGACTCCGCAATTTATATCGTACCCTATTCCTCCCGGGCTTATGCATCCTTTTTTATGGTCGAATGCCGCAACTCCTCCTATACTGAACCCGTATCCCTGATGTGCATCAGGCATCATTATTGAATAGCCTTTTATTCCTGGAAGGCAAGAAACATTGTATCCTTGCTGGATGCAGTTGTCTTCCATCATTTTTTTAATTAGTTTTTCTGATGCGAAAATCTTCAATGGAACATTCATATTGTCTTTTTTATCAACAATGTATGAGTAGCTGTTTATTTTTCTGGGATTAAGTCTCACTTTATCTTTTTCACTTAGTCTAGTTCTTAATTTTCCTTCATTAACTTCCATTTCTTCGTCGTTGTTCATTTTAAGCCTTTTATTTAAATATCAAGCACTGCCTGTATAATGCACTCTTCTTCTGATTCCTCTAATTTCATGTCGCTGTATGTCGCAGACTTTATCTGGGTGTGTATTTCATAATTATTTGCACTGTCTCCATCAATCATTAAAGTCAGAGCATATTTCTTGCTGTTTCCTTTTCCTTCTTCTTTTATATGTATATCTCTGAATTCCCTGGCTATAAATCCCTCAGTATCTATGAGGAATATTAATTTTTCAAAAAAATCATAGACTAGGGACTCTTTTGTTTTTGAGGATAGTGATATTTTCTTTGTTTTTTTAGGTTTTATTTTATTTATATCTGTCATTATGCTTGTCATTGCCTTTCCTGCATTAGCCAACGCTTCCTCAAAACTCTTTCCATGCGCCCTGAACTTAGCATCTGCAGTATGCTCCAGAAATTCATACCCTTCAAATTTAGAGGAATTTTTATTTTTTAGTCCTTTTAAAGATCTAGTGTTCATTATTTACGGAATGCGCTCTTTTTTTAAAATGTTTTTGGGTGATTTTAATTTACAAGAGATTTATACAGCCTTACCAGTAATCTCTGTACTGTATTTTAGGGAGATGCCTATCCTCATCCTCTTCTTCCTTTTCTGCTTCCTTTTCATCCTGCCTTAGAACTTTTCTTTTTTTAATATCTAACTTTTCCTTGCCTTTGGAAGCGGGTACTACTATTGATTTTTTTCCTGGAACATCAAGAATATCCTCAAATATTATCTTAGGCTCCTCTTTTTTGAATTCAGATGGTCTGGGTGGGGCTTTTATTCCCGCTGCTGTGACTCCTGTCTTACGCTCTAGTGCTTCCTGCAATATCGCGATTGTTTTCTTAAGCTCATCAACAGAATCATTTATAGTATCTATTTCTATCTTCATCGTGCACCTTTTTAATTTTAGCTATTTTAGATAATGTAATTACTTAAATATAAATTACTTTTCATTTTACCTTTTACCGCAAGGCTTTTAAGCAAATAATAAGTACCAAAATCTGATTTAGGGGAAAAACTGGGCATTGCCTAAATGTTAAAGGCATGCTTCTTTATAGGAGGATAAAAAATGGAAAAGAGAGTATATTTTTTCGGTGCAGGAATGACTGAAGGAAAAAAAGATATGAAAGATCTTCTAGGGGGCAAAGGCGCCAACCTTGCAGAAATGGCTAATTTAGGAGTTCCGGTCCCGCCAGGATTTACTATTACAACTGAAACATGTGCAGAATATTATACATCAGGTAAAAAAATATCTGCAAAGGCTATTGCAGAAATAGAAGTTAATTTGAAAAAACTTGAAAAGGCAATGAATTCAGGACTTGGAAAAGCAGATGCTCCTTTGCTCTTGTCAATAAGAAGCGGGGCAGCAGCAAGCATGCCTGGAATGATGGATACAATCCTTAACCTTGGTTTGAATGATGAAGTTGTCGCTGGCATTATAAAAAAAACAGGAAACGAAAGATTTGCATGGGATTCATATAGAAGGTTTATCCAGATGTTTGGAGATGTAGTTCTTGAAGTTCCCCATCATGACTTCGAAGAAATTCTGGACAATAAAAAACATACAAAAGGAGTAAAGTTCGATACTGAGCTTACTGCTGCTGATTTGAAAGAGGTTGTAGCAGAATACAAGAAAGCAGTAAAAAAAGAGACTAAAAAGGATTTCCCTTCAGATGTGAAAGAACAGCTTTTCTTAGCAATAGAAGCAGTTTTCAGGTCATGGAACAATGATAGAGCAATTCATTACAGGAAATTAAACGACATTAAAGGTCTTCTCGGAACTGCAGTAAACGTTCAATCTATGGTATTTGGAAATATGGGTGAGACGTCAGGAACAGGTGTTTGCTTTAGCAGGGACCCATCAACTGGGGAAAATGTATTTTATGGAGAGTTCTTAATGAATGCCCAAGGAGAGGATGTTGTTGCAGGAATAAGAACGCCTAAACCAATAACTGAGCTAAAAAAGACAATGCCAAAGGCATACGATGAGCTTGTGGCAATATACAAGAAACTTGAATCTCATTATAAGGATATGCAGGATATGGAGTTTACAATTCAGGAAGGAAAGCTTTACATGCTCCAGACTAGGAATGGTAAGAGAACGGCTCCCGCTGCTGTAAAGATAGCAATGGATATGCTTAAAGAAAAACTTATAGATGAAAAAACAGCGGTTCTAAGAGTTGCTCCTGAAAGTCTTGACCAGCTTCTTCATAAGCAGCTTGATCCTATAGCAAAGAAGAAACATAAAGTTCTAGGTAAGGGTCTTCCTGCATCTCCAGGTGCTGCTGTTGGAAAAATATCTTTTTCAAATGACTCTGCTGTAGAGATGAAAAAGAAAGGAGATGTTGTTGTTTTAGTCAGGAATGATACAAGCCCAGAAGATCTTATAGGAATGGATGCAGCTCAGGGAATACTAACTTCAAAAGGAGGAATGACTTCTCATGCTGCAGTCGTTGCAAGGGGAATGGGAAAATGCTGTGTATCAGGATGCTCCGAAGCAAAAGTAGATGAGAAAAAGAAAATACTTGAAATAGGAGGAATGACTTTCAAGGAAGGAGATTATATAACTCTAGATGGGACTGCGGGCTTGGTATATGAGGGAAAAGTTCCTACAGTTGATCCTGAGCTTTCAGGTGCATTTGGAGAATTAATGGCTATAGCTGACAAATACAGGAAGCTTGGTGTAAGAACTAATGCAGACACTCCAAAGGATGCTTCTCAGGCAATAAAATTTGGTGCTGAAGGAATAGGTCTTTGCAGGACAGAGCATATGTTCTTTGAGGGAGAAAGAATAAAGGCAGTAAGAGAAATGATTATTGCTCCTGACCTAGAGGGAAGAAAAAAAGCACTCTCAAAGATAAAACCATTCCAGAAAAAAGATTTCACAGATCTTTTCAAAATAATGGCAGGCAAGCCTGTAACAATAAGACTGCTTGATCCTCCATTGCATGAGTTCCTTCCTAAAGAGGAAAAAGATATTCAGGATCTTGCAAAAGAAATGAAGATATCTGTGGATGTATTAAAGCAGAAAATAGCAAAGCTTCATGAAGTTAATCCTATGCTTGGACACAGGGGATGTAGGTTAGGAATCACATTCCCCGAGATAACTGAAATGCAGGCTGAAGCAATATTCGAAGCAGCAAAAGAAGTTTCAGCATCAGGAACAGAAGTAAAGCCTGAGGTTATGGTTCCTCTCGTAGGAAAAATTGCAGAGCTAAAACATCAGAAGGAAATACTTCTTTCAGTTGCTAAGAGGGTGCTTGGGGAAAACTCAAAGGTCAAATACATGATTGGAACAATGATAGAAGTTCCAAGGGCGGCTTTGACAGCTAACATAATTGCGCAGGAAGCAGAATTCTTCAGCTTCGGAACAAACGACTTAACTCAGATGACTCTAGGATTTTCAAGGGATGACGTAGGATCATTTGTTCCTGAATATATAGAGAAAGGAATAGTTGAGAAAGATCCATTTCAAGTTCTTGATAGGAACGGTGTCGGTCAACTAATAAAGATGGCAGTAGAGAAGGGAAGAGAAACAAGACCTAACATAAAGCTTGGAATCTGCGGAGAGCACGGTGGAGAGCCATCATCAGTTGAGTTCTGCCATATGGTTGGATTGAACTATGTTTCATGCAGTCCATACAGAGTTCCAATTGCAAGGCTCGCAGCAGCGCATGCAGCTATAAAGGACGTTTCGCTTCAATCAGTTCCTGCATTTTCCAAAGCAATGCCTTTGAAAACTGAAGCAAAAACTGAAGCAAAGATAACTCCTGCATCCACAAAGGTTGCAAGCAGCAAGAACAAAAAGAACAAGTGAATATTATTTTTTTTCTTTTTTTTAATAAATTTTTTAAAGAACTCTAAGTTAGATTTTTTCATGTTCAGAGCAAGAAAAGTTTATGCCGACGAGAAAGTATCTCATTGTCCATTCTGCGGAGGGGCTGCAATTGTAAAAAACGAGCAGGGAGTTCCAGTCTGCACAAGGCATAAAACAGCACTGCTTGAAAACATGATGTGTTCCTGCGGAGGATACTTAGATATTATGCAGGGGAAATACGGGCCTTTTTTTTTATGTACTAAGTGCAATATTGTTTCTTTCAAGAAAGGCTTGGAGATGAATGGTTATCCGTTAAAATCTGTTGAGGATTTGTAATTATTTTATTTCTTGTTTAATTTCAAATGCTGTAAGGGATTACGGTATGAGCGAAGCGAATACTAGTGCAGGGTAAACGAATGCGTGTCGTTTATAGAAACAATCTTTGATAATTCATGAAAATATTATTCGCAACTTCTTCTTCATCGAATCCTTTGAGTTCTGCAATCTTTTTTACTGTAAGTGCAACATTTGCGGGTGTATTTCTCTCTCCAGGAATCGGTCCTAGATATGGGCTGTCTGTCTCAGTCAATAACTGGTTTATATTTACATACTGGACCATTTCCTGGAATTGTTGAAGCTTAATTACAGTTACAGGTATTGAGAAGTTCCATTTGTTGTCAGCTGCTTTCTGCCAGAGTTTTCTTTTTCCGGAAAAACAGTGAAGTACAGGATTTTTAAGAGAACTTGATTCAAGCATTTGGATTACGTCTTCCTCTGCTTTGCGTGTATGCACAATTATTGGTTTCTTTGTTTTTTCGCTTATTTCTATTATTTTTTCAAATGCTTTTTTCTGGAGTTTCTTTTGATCTTCAATAGACATCTTTAAATTAGGATGTGTTTCTTCTCCAAACTTGTAATCAAGACCAACTTCTCCAATTGCAACTTTGCTTTTGTTATGAAGAATGAAATCCAATTCTTCTTCCACATCCTTCCATTTGCTTTCAACAATATGTGTGGGATAAAATCCTAGTGCTGGCTTTATAATTGAATGTTTTTTAGAAAGATCAATAACTCTGCGATTGCTCTCAACATCGACTCCATTTACTATTACTGCCTTGACTCCTTTATGATCGCATTCTTCAAGCACTTTATCTAAGTCTTTTGAGTACTCAGGAAAGTCAAGGTGCGCATGCACATCTACATATATCATAGATGGGCCCGCGGAGATTCGAACTCCGGACCTCACGATATCAGCAAATGACTCCGGAACAGGTCCGATGTGCCAATGTATCAGTCGTGTGCTCCACCAGGCTAAGCTACAGGCCCTCTAGTTCTAGAATTTTTAAGGCATTTATAATATTTTAGGTTTTTAGATGTTTTATTTACATTAGTATCTAGAGGAGCAGACTATTTTTTTGATTAAAATAATTTGCTTATTTGTGTTAATAGGCAAAATAGAAAAGTTTATATATAATCTTATGAAATATGTCCTTTAATTATATTCGTAAGTTATAAGTGAGGGTGATTAAATGGATCAAGTTAGTCAGCAAGAAGGACAAGATAGACCTGTGGAGAAAAAAGATGTTTCTAGGCAAACTATGATTGTTTTGGTTATGTTGGCAATAATAGTTTCTCTTTTGGGAACTTTTACTGTCATAAAGGAAACATCCGGCGTGCACAGGGTTGTAAATTTAAACGAAGGGGCATCATCATCAACATCTGCTCAAGGGCAGGTTTCTTTAACAATAGTTGATGCAAATGGAAACTCTGGTGTTAACAATAATATGGCAACTGGAAGAGTTGTATTTAGTATAGTAAACTGATTTTATAATAGTGGGAGGAATAAAATGGAGTTATCAAATAAGGCATTGGCGGTTTTGCTTTTAGCGGCAGTGGTTATATCATTAGGGGGAACAATCCTAAGTTTAAACAAGATGAATTCTGTCGAGATTGTAGGATTTGCCACTACGAGTCAAGGTATTGTTAATTTATCTATATCTAGTCTGGTATCTATTACAACAAATGAAAGTAGTTTGGTTAATTTTGGTAGTTGTGGTCTGAATGAATCAAGGCCTGTAAATATAACTTCAATGGGAGACCAAGATACGGCTATATATTGTCCTAGTTATACGGGTTCTAATATAACTAATATTTCTGTTAGAAACGATGGAAACGTTGTTGTTAACGTAAGCATTGAAAGCAATGTTTGTGCACCTGGAGGAGGAAACGAAACCTGTGATTTCTTGAATAACAGCGCATTGCCTTACACTTCGAATGGCTTATTCCAGTTTATGACTATAAATGCTGGAAGATACACTTGGACAGGAGGATGCTCTGGTCCTGTAAGCTGGACTATATTTAATGGATCATCTACACAATATAGAGCATGTACAAACTTGGCTGCATCTAGTCCAGGAAACAGTTTTGTTACTGATTTCTTAATCAGGCTTCCTCAAGGATTAAGCACAGGAATAAAAACTGCTACCTTGACTTACACAGCTAGTGTATCATAAATATTTTTTTTATTTTAATTTTTATTATTTTTAGAGGTATTTCAAATGAGAGGCTTGAGACTTTATTTTGCTGTAATGTTCTTGTTAGTTTTCTGCTCTTCTGAAGTTTTAAGTCTGGGTGTTTCTCCTGCAACAGCTAATTATATATATGATAAAGAATCTGGTATTGATGAGTCTTTTGACCTTAAAGTTATGGCTAGTTCTCCAAATACAAAATTTATAGATATAAAGCTTGTTGAGTACAGCACTCCTTTTGGAATTCCTGATGGTGTAGTTTTGTTTAACTCTACTCAAATGGAGGAATATGTTACTTTGAGTACTAATTCAATTGATGTAAGCAAAGAGAACAACCTTAGGGTGCGAGTAAGAATACCTCCGCATGCAGATGTATATGGTCCTAATTGGTTTGGAATCCAATTAAAGGAGCGCCCAGAGGGGGAAGGTGGTTTTTTCTCAATAACTACTGCAGTATTATTTAAGGTATCTATAGATGCATCATACCCGGGTCAATATTTGGATATAACTAAGTTCAGTGTTGATAATGTTAATGAGGGGGAATCATCAAAGTTATACTGGCAGGTTAAGGGAAGGGGAGAGCAAAGAACTTCATTCATTGCAGGTTTTGAAATATTCTCAGATAAAGGGGAAAGTGTTTTCAAAAGGGATTTAGGTGGTGGTTTTGTTGAAAGGCTTGAAGTATATCCTTCTGATTCATATTATGAGTCTCTTCCTACAAACACATTCACTCCCGGTGTTTATGAGGGAGTATTAACAGTTAAATTCCTTAATAATACAAAGAAATTGAGTACTAAATTTAATATAGGATATGAATCTGTCGCGTTGGATGAGTACAGTCCAAAGAATTTAACGTATGGTAACATAAACGAGATAAGCCTCCAAATTAGGAACTTGTGGAATGGAGAGTTTAAGAATGTGTATGGAGTTATATCTATTAAAGGATTAAATTATTCTGAAATAAAATCAACTACTCCATCAGGGACGCTGACCCCATTTGGGACTGTTGTCTTAAAGCAGTTTGTAGATGTAAGGGCTCTTCCTGAGGGCAAATATGATTCAACTATAACTGTTTATTTTGATGATTCATCAACATCGTTTCCTGCAGAATTTATAATTGCTAAAGAGGTTGTTCCTGTTGTTGAGGAGAAAAAAGAAATTAGTCAAAAAACTTATTTGATTGCAGGAATTTCTATAGGTGCATTAATACTCGTTGTGTTGATTGTATTTTTATTAAGGCGTAAGAATGGTCCTGGCGGCCACAAGGAGTCATTTACTGGAACTGTGCGTGAGGAAATTAAAACAGAGAAAAAACAGCAATTACAGCAGCAAAAAACAAAAAAGTGATGCACTTTGAAAGGTCAGGTAACAAATAAAGTGGCATTAGCGAAGAGTAAAGGATACAAACTAAGTGGCGGACATTCTAAATCAACAAAAGCTAGTGCAAGCAAGCATCTAGTTTTAAAACGAAAAATAAGAATTGTGCTTTTTTCTCTTATTGCTCTTTTTGTTGTTATTTCAGGGTTTGTTTTTTTTGTTTATTTATCTTATGGAGATGATGTGCTTAGTGTAAATGAGATTAATGCAACAATTGGAGTTAGTGATTATATAGGTTTTAATCTGGATAAGGACAAGCTTCATTTTGGAACTGCATTTCCAGGAGGGGCTTCATTAAGAGAATTAACTCTTACATCTGAGAAAAGCGGGTATATGTATATTACAATAGATCCTGAATTTGAGGATTGGGCTTATGTTTCTTCACAGAATATATATGTGAAAGAGGATGAGCCTGTTTTTGTCCAAATAAGAATGTTTGTTCCTACGGATGCAGTCATGAAGAATTATACTTTCGGGATGAAAGTTTTTGTTCTGGAGAAAAAGGCAGATTTTATTACTGATTTCATCTTAGGAGTTACGCCTATTAATTCTGATATAAGTGATTTTAGTGGTGCGGGTTCTGCTAAGGTTCAGCTTGAAATAGTTAATAATTCTAAGAACTAGGATTTTGATATTATTTTATTAAGAGTTATATTTAGAACTTTATTTAGCAGAATTTGTTCTTTTCAAATGGAAATATTTATAAACTATTAATTTAATGATACAGCAATAGTAAGTTAATGTAACTAAATATTATAAAAGCACATTTTTTATTTCAGTTTTTTTTTAATTAAGTGCTTTTCACTTTAATTGTGGAAACTATCAAGTAATAAGGGTGCGAGGTGTAATTAAGAATGGAAGATTTGTCTAATAAAACGCTGTCTGTATTTTTGTTGGCGGTTATGGTTGTTTCTTTGTTTGGTACACTCATGGTGCTTAACAAAGTAAGTACTGGTCATGGGCCTACTGGTTTTGCTCCTACCGCGGGAGGTACAGTTAATTTGTCTGTATCTAGTTTGATTTCTATTACTACTAATGAGAGTGCGTTGGTTAATTTTGGTTCATGTACTTTGAATGAGTCTAGGCCTATTAACTTGACTTCTATGGATGACCAGGATACTCCTACTTATTGTACTGGTTTTAATGCAAATAATATTTCTGTTAGGAATGATGGTAACGTTGTTGTTAATGTTAGTCTTGCTAGTGATGCTTGTGCACCTAGGGGCGGAAATACTTCGTGTACTTTTTTGAATAATAGTGCATTGCCTTATACATTGAATGGTTTATTCCAGTTTAACACAAGTAATGCAGGTTTGCTTACTTGGTCTGGTGGTTGTGCTACTCCTGTAACTTGGACTACTATTAATACTACGACTACTGGTTATAGGGCGTGTAGTAATTTGGCTGCAACCAGTCCTGCTAACAGTTTTGTCACAAACTTTTTGCTTAGTGTTCCTAATGGTTTGGGTATTGGTGTTAAGACTGCCACTTTGACTTTTACGGCAAGTATTCCATAAATTATTTTTTTATTTTTTTTAGGCTTTAGTTGCCATTTGACTTTTAACTGTTTTTATTAGTTTGTTGTCTATTTTTTGTTTAGAAAGATTTATATACTTCCTACTTTAGTATTACTCTTACATTATGTTTGCGAGGTGTATTTGAGGATGGAAGATTTGTCTAATAAAACGTTGGCTATGTTTTTGTTGGCGGTTATGGTTGTTTCTTTATTCGGGACATTCATGGTATTGAATAAAGTTGGATCTGATGTAGCAGTTACTGGTTTTGCTCCTACTAGTGGAGGTATTGTTAATTTGTCTGTATCTAGTTTGATTTCTATTACTACTAATGAGAGTGCGTTGG
>CAZOPU010000003.1:0-41641 GCA_964581965.1 uncultured Methanosarcinales archaeon
CTCCACAACAATTTCATACTCTCCAGATTCCTGCAAATCTGCAACAACAGGTATTTTAAGGTCAAAATAAGAGTTTTTTCTAAATACATATATCTTTGTAACTTCCGAGAATTTGATTCCTTCATTTTCCAGCCATACCGACAAGAGAGTTTTTCCTGAATCTCCCTTGAATCCAGAGACAGACACATACATAAAATAAATGCCTGGATTTTCGTAGGATATTTCTTCCTGCGAAGATATTTCTATATTAGTCTCGCGAGATAAATTATCTTCATTGACAAAAACAATAAGTTTGCCTGATGCATTTTCGCATCCCTCTATTCTTGATTTTATGACAAAATATTTTTGTCCCTCAAAGTCCTTTGGAGTGTAATATTTCTTTGCTTTGCTCGTAGTATTAACAGCAGACTTTACTTTTTCATTTCCATCTTCAATCCAATATTCTATAGGAAAATTATATTTTGAAGATGAAACTGAATTATTGCAGTCAATTATATTAAATTCTAATTTTTCTCCTAGAACAAATATATCTTTATTAGTTTCTATTTGTGGTAGGCAACTACAATCATGCAAAGCAGTAGAATTATCTGACTGATTCACTGTATAATTATTAATTCCTTCACCGGATTGGTCCGCATAACTGTAATTAGATTCATTTTTAAGATAATTATTTGAGTTATTAATTGAAACATTTACAGTTTCGTTTACAGAGGAATTGTTATAATTATTTGATAAATTTCCACTCATATTGACAGAGTCATTTCTGGACGTATCTAAGATTTCCCCTGATTCGTCTTGATAGATATCCTGTGAATCATTTGCTGAACTGTTAAATATACCTTCAAAAGAGTAGTTAGCTGATTCATTTAATTGCCCACTGTAATTTTGTGGCAAAGACTCAGAATAATACACTGTAATATTTTTGCACTCCAAATTATTTTCTATAATATAATCTTGGAAATTCAGTGCATCTATCCAAACACACAATGTATAGCTTCCCTCAATAATGCTCACAGTACCAAAGCCCGCCTCGCTGTATGAGTTTATAGTCTTTGCAACACTCCAGAATGTATAATTATAATCATTAGAAAGATTAACGTATACAATCACTGACAGATTATCATTTACACCGATGGCATCATCGTTATTTGTCAATTTGATGAACTTTGTATAATTAGAAGAGTTTACAACAGATTGTAATGTTATTTGTAATGACAAATCCTTAGTAACATCCTGTTGTGAATATGCAGATTGAACATATAGCAATACCATAGTAAAGTATATAACAAAATGTTTGAAAGTTTGTTTTTCATATACCATAAAAAAAGAACTTTTCCTGTGTTAATATCCCCTTCTAATTCCAATCCGCCAAGATTACAAAAAACACGAAAATTATTCAGAAAAAGAGACTTATTTATAGCATAATTATTTATCACTCACTATTTCTATTACATCCCCATACTTCAATATGTGATCCTTGCCAACTGTTCTTTTTGTCTTTACATCTATTGCCCGTATGAATTTCTCTCCTAAATCAGTATGAATCTTAAATGCAAAGTCAAGTGCAGTGCTCCCATCCTTAAGCAAGAAGCAATCAGGCATTACGTTTCCATACTGGTCTTCCAGCTTGTTTACTCCACCAGGAAATATAGGTATCAACTTTAGCAGATCAAATACTGCCGTATTGATTACTTTCTGCACACCTGTTCCGTCAGGGAATTTTTTAAGTACATTTGCATCAATGAATTCTAGTGCCTTTTGCTGTTTTTCATTAAATGAGCCTATTAATTCAAAGCTTGTTTCTCCTGGGATGTATTTTATCATCTTATGCTTTGATGCCTCCCTTAATGCGAGCTCCGCTTCTGCGCTGCACGGAACTATTAGTTTGTCTGGATTTATTTTCTTAAGTCTTTCATAATTGTCCCACGCGCCCTTCACATCTATTTTGTTTGCAGCTATAATCATTGGCTTTGTCTTCGCCCTTAATGCCTTAGCAAAGCCCATCAAGTCATCCTTAGACCAGCTGATAAGCTTCTTCTCAAGAAGATTGAGCTGCTTTAGTATCTGCTTTATCATTTCCTCAGTACTGCCAAGCCCCGAGAATTGCTTGTTAAGCGCTTTCTCTGTTTCAGTATTTGTCTGGACTACTGTTCTTGAGAATTTTTCCCATGACTTATTTAATATATTAAGATACCAAAAGTCCAGCTCGTTCTCTAGGAATAATATGTCTTCCTGAGGATCCCTTGTCCCCGGAGCTACAGGCTCCCCTTTTTCATTTGTGCTTCCAGATACATCTATAACGTGTATCAAGGCATCCGCCTGGTTGAGATCATTAAGAAATTCAAGCCCCATTCCCTTTCCTTCGTGTGCTCCTGGAACAAGACCTGCAACATCTATCATATTTATAGAAACGAATCTTTTATGATCTACACAATATCCAATCCTAGGATTGCATTGTACATTGAAGAATTTGTCTGCACAGTCTATTTTTACGAATCCTATTCCTGTATTTGGTTTTATTGTAGCGAACGGATAATTTGCTATCTCTACATCTGCAAGAGTGCTAGCCTTGAAAAAGGTGCTCTTGCCTACATTCGCTTTTCCTACAACTCCTATTATCATAACATTAAGAAAATCATTTTTTTTAAAAATATTTCTTATATTTAGTTTCCGAAGATAGAAAATTTATTCATAAGCTTTTTAAACGACAGAATAAAAAAAGAAAACAGGAAGGAAAATAGAAAGAAATTAGGTATATTAAGAAAATACCGGGGGTAACCGTATGGCTGAGAAAATGTTAAAATCTATAAAAACTATGCCGAAGAAAATGCCTGAAACTACGAAAAGTGAATCGGGCTGCTGCAGGGCCAAGTGGAATCTTATCCCATTAAGATTTGCTTTAGGTCTAATGTTCTTTGCTGCAGGACTGCCAAAACTTATAAGTCTAATAGGTGGAGGGAGTCAGATCCCTCAGTTCTTCTCAGGACTTGGAATACCTCTCGCAGGATTCTTTGCGTGGGTAGTGGCAATTGTAGAGACTCTAGGAGGAATAATGCTCATACTTGGAGTACTGACGTGGTGGACAGGACTTGCTCTTGGAATAGTTATGGTAGTTGCAACATTGCTTACATCTATTAATCCTATGAACTGGGGAAGCCTAACTAAGCATCTGGTCTATATTGCAGGTTTGGTCGCACTTATGTTCGGAAGCAAGTATTTCAGCCTGACAAAATGCAAATGCGGAGATGATTGCTCCTGTGCATTATGCAGATGCAAAAAAAATTAGGCTGATTTTTTATATCTTTATTTTTTAATACTTCTTATTTATTATAACTAGATGTGTTTTTTCAAAATCTTTATATCATACATTCTATTTCCGTAAATAATGTCGGATATTTGGATTAAAAAACACGCACCATTGCTTCTGTCTGATATTATAGGACAACAGGAGCAGATGTCAAAGCTTAAGAAACTAGTGTTAGATTATAAAAAAGGGAAGAAACCCATATTTTTATATGGAGGCGTAGGAAGCGGAAAAAGCAGCTCTGTTTATGCCCTTGCAAGCGAATTGGGACTGGAGCTTATTGAGATAAATGCTTCAGACACAAGGAATGCGGATTCCATAAACACACTTCTTTCCGGAGTGATTCATCAAGGGTCGCTTTTCGGTACAGGAAAAATAATTCTTATTGATGAAATAGATGGACTTTCTGGAACAAGCGACAGAGGAGGAATATCTTCTCTTATGAAGATAATCCCTGAAAGCAGATACCCTGTAATTCTTATAGCGCAGGATGCATATACAGACAAACTTAAGGAATTAAGAAAAGAATCGGAGCTAATAGAGTTTAACCCTTTATCTTCTGATGACTTGCTGGCTCTTCTTAAAATAATATGCAAAAAAGAGAATGTAAAATACGACGAGGATGCTCTTTCACAGCTTGCAAGAATTTCTGGAGGAGACGGTAGGGCAGCAATTAATGATTTGCAGACAATAGTTAACGATGGTAAGATAACTTCTAAAATGGTCTCGGAACTAGGAGAAAGGAACACTACTGTGAAAATAGAGGAGTCTTTAAAGCGTGTTTTCAAGACTACGGATCCTGGAGTTGCATTGGGAGCATTTGATGATATAGAAGAAGACATAGATAAGGTATTTCTATGGGTAGAAGAAAATATTCCAAAGGAATACTTGAATCCTGAGCATCTTTCAAACGCGTTTGATTCCCTTTCATTAGCAGATGTGTTCTATGGGAGAATAAGAAGATGGCAATACTATAGGTTTTATGTATACTGCTACAACTTGATGACTGCAGGAATTGCACTATCAAAAGAAAAAAAGTATTCATCTAATATTTCTTATAAACCTACTTCAAGGCTCCTTAAAATATGGATTTATAACAATGCAAATGCAAAAAAGAAATCTATTTCGCAAAAGATTGCAGGAATTACCCACACATCTGCAAAAAGAGCATATAGAGACACAGTTCCCTTCCTACAGGCGCTGTTCAAAAAGGAAAGGAAAATGTCCTCCAGTATTTCTAAGGAAGCTAATCTAAGCGATGAGGAAATAACTTGGTTAAGGACAAAATAAGCAATACTGCAGAATAACAAATAACTTTTTATATTAATAAACCTAATAAAATAAAATGGACGAGTATCTTCAGCCAACCACAAGAAATATTCTGAAGTGGGGAGCAATAATGCTTTGCCTGCTTCTCGCATTAACAGCCATTCTTGCTATACTTGGTTCTGGAGGAGAAAATAAGGAAACATTTCTGAAGCTGTTCTTTTATATGTCCCCATTTGCAGCTGCACTGGTTGTTATTCCGACAGCGATAACATTAATAGTTACAAAGTTGCATTACAGAAATATGAAAAAAAAAGAAAATAAATAATTATTCCTTGAGATATAATTTCTTTATTGTTATGGTTTCTACAGGCCAATCCTGGTAATATGTAAAGTTTCCCGTTTTTACTTTCGCAATCTGGTCCACTACATCCATTCCAACAACTACTTTTCCAAATACAGCATAACCATCATTTCCAGGTCTGTAATTCAAAAATTCATTATCGACAGTATTTATGAAAAACTGGCTTGTTGCACTATCCGGAACATTAGTTCTAGCCATAGCCACTGTTCCCCTCATGTTCTTAAGCCCGTTATTAGATTCCAGTTTTATAGGGGCCTTGGTTTTCTTCTGAGTACCATTGTAATAGAATCCCCCTCCCTGTATCATAAAATTAGGGATTACTCTGTGGAATATCAAACCGTCATAATATCCTTCCTTTGTATAATTAAGGAAATTTTCAGTTGTTATTGGTGCATTCTTTGGGTCTAATTCTATTTCTATTACTCCTTTTGATGTCTCCACCACTACTACGGGATTCTTCATGTTTTCATCCTCCTTGCTGCATCCAGTCAAGCCAAAGCAAAAAGCAACAAGAGCCATCGAAATCAATATTATCGAAATAAATTTCATATAAACACCTCATTTTGCTTGATGCTTTTAGTCTAATCTGCAAATGCTCTTCTATATTTATACTAAAAGCAGTCAACCCCTAATAGATGTTGGAATTCCTTAGTGAGTTTATATGTTTTTTTATTCCTTCAACATGACCTGCACCCACTATGGCCATCACTTTAGAATCTGGATTCCCTTTCATAAGCAAGTATATCTTCCTCGCCATGAACCTGTTTCTGTCCTCTAGAAGAACATTGTAAAACCCAGGATACCTGTCTTTCATCTGGTTCATTAATTCCAGTATTAGTTGGTCTTCGGGAATCTTTCTTATGTCTATTTTTATCCTTTTCTTTTTGGAGAAAGGCGCAGAAAATATGTCCAGAACTATTCTTAGTTTTTCCCTTAGCTTTACTTTTTTGCTTAGGTTCCTAAGGGTAATTGATGCATCCTGATCTATAAGCTCCATCCTTATTTTGTTATTTTTTGCAAGGGTTACACCAAGGAGCATATCTTCGCCAGGATTCATCCCTGCAAGATTTCCTAATTTCTTCTGCAATGCCTTTCCTACTATTGCAAAAATAAATCCTGTTATTCCCAATCTTCTTATGGATGGCGCTCCTTTTGCTTTGTCTGGATTCATAAGAGCGTAAAGTCTTCCCCTATCTAGCTCAACGCATATTACGTCAGGTCTGAACTGGGAAAATTCCTTTTTTATTCTTTCCTTTGATTCTTTGGATATGTGGCTCGTTCCTACAATTGTTAAATTTTGCTCATTTATCATGTTAATCATCAAATGCTAATGTATAGAACTGGATTGATTAAAATAATTTATCCATTACAGAACTGCTCAAGTAGTCAAACCCATGATTGCGAATATCTATAATTAGCCTCCTAGAACATTCCTGAGAAGGAAACATTACATATTTGTCTATAAACTCCGATGCATAAGGGAATCTTTTCTCTGCCAATGTTCCCTGCAGCATTTCATCAGAAATATCTTTCAGATTTATTATTCCTTTTTTCGACAGCATACCTGCGAAACCTCGCAGTCCTTCATATTGCGCAGGCACATTAAATGGCTCTTTCATACTCTGACCGGAGTATCTTTCAAGAAATTCTTCCCTTAGCAATTCCATATTATTTTTTGAAATATTCACTATGTCTCCTATTCTCTCGTATTTTCCGTCCATATATGATATTTGCCTTAATACTTCCCTTATTTCATCTACATATTCCTTTTTAGTTGACCATGAAGGAATAATCTCAAGAAGGAACTTTTCAGTGTCAAATAATACCCTGTCTGCCAGTCCAAGACCGTTAAGTTGCTCTCCTTCGTATAGTTGTTTTTTTCTAGAAAAGAACAACGAGCCTATGTTTTTGAAATGTATATCCTTGTCGTTGAAGTATTCTGTTATTTTTTTGTTGGCATCCCCAAGAAATGAAAACATTGTCTGAGGAACTAAAACATTGCCTGAAAGGAGCACTTCAAGGTATTCTTTTCTTGGAATACCTATGTCAAAATAGTAATCTGCCACAGAGTATCCAAAATTAAATTCTTTATTCATTTAAATAACCTAGTAGTGAAACTTAAAACAATCTTAAAACAATTTACTAAAAGTATTCAAAATAAAATGTATAAACTAAAAATAAAGCAATATTTTAAAAAACTTGTGAATTTTAATTTTTTACTTTTATTGCATTCCAAGACAGGTTAAACAGCTGAGATAGTGCACCTGCGAAGAACTTTGTGTTCAGCCATATTCCTATATCATAGCTTGGGTGAACATCTGCATCATGAGCAAGCATGAACATTACTGATTCATCGTCTACTATGCAGAATCTTGCGCTAAGATTTAGGTCTTTTATTTCTGCGATTTTTCTTAGCTCTCTTATTTCTTCTGTTTCTTTCTTTATTGGCGCGGAGATTTTTACTGCGACTCCTCTTTCCTTTGCTTTCTTTATGTGCTTTATTAGAACGTCTGCTTTTCTTTTGAGCCCGTCTTCGGTCGTGGCTATTATTATTGATTCTTCTGCTTCTTTTATCATTGTTATAAGCTGGTCATAAAGATTATCTCTTCCTTTTATTGAGCCAGACAAATCTGTTGGGTCTACAAGCTCAACGCCGTTTGAATGAAGCTTTACAAGATCGTTAAGAATTTCAGAGTCCCTTAATTCTTCAAGCATGCTTACTGATTTTTCTGCATCTTCCTTTATGTTTTTCTTTACTCTTTCTAGAACTTCTTTTGGTGGCACAGCAATATATTTTATAGGCTTGCCTATTTTCATTATAACAAAACCCTTCTTCTCAAGACTCTCAAGAACATCATAACTCCTACTCCTAGGAACATTAGCAATATCAGAAAGCTCACCAGCAGTACTAACACCCCTAGACAACAAAGCAGTCCAAATTTTTGCTTCGTAACTGTTGATTCCAAAATCCTTGAGTTTGTTCAAAAAGTCTTTTTGTACTAACATGTATTTTCACCTATAATTGTATTAATGAGCATAATCAATTCTATTACGCCTAATCAGTGAGTAATACTGCCTTATTTATAAATATTTCTGTTTGTAACTATTGCTTAGTAAATACAAACAATAGTTTTATAAATTAGATTTTATTAATTTAATAATCTAGTAAAAGAACTCTAAGAACTAGTCCTAATCAAAAAAAAAACGACGCCACAAGCCCATAAATTTGAATTAGCGACGTCTTTCTAGAAAAATTACTTATCTGCCTCTCCTTCTGAAGAAACTGCCTTCTTGGAAGCTTTCTTTACTGTTTTTTTCTCCTCTTTAGCTTCCTTTGCCTTTTTTTCCTTTTTTACTTTTTCTTCTTTTACTTCGTGAGTTTTCTCATTCTTGGACTTTTTAGGCCTTTCTTCTGCTTTTTTAGGTTTTGTTTCCCTAACATCTATGTTTAGCTCAGCCAATGCCTTCTTTACATCTGCGTGAGAAGCACCTTTATGAAGCTTTATTACCTTATTCAAAGGCTCCAAATGCCTCACATTGCACTTTCTTCTTCTAGTCTGGCCATCTATAAGAACTGTGTGTTCATCTAAAACATCCACTATTACACAGGTTTTATTAGAGTCTCTGCCAGCTATTTTCATGCACAGTCTCCCTATATCATTCATCATTTTTTCTCCTCCTGTAGCTGCCCCATGTTATAAGGCACATCGTTGATCCATTCAGAACCTTTGTAGCGTCGCCGCATACAAGCCGGATCAGATTCAGAGCTCTAGTTTTCTTGCCCTGCTCTTTATCTCTTCTCTTGCTGCCTTAGAGGATAAAACTCCGCCGAAAGGCCTTGTAGGCCTCTTTTTAGTTAAAGGCATATTTCTAAGCTTTACAGGATATTCTCTTGGAACGCCCTTTAGCTTTTCGCCAGTAACCGCGCAAGTACCTAACTTAGGTTTTCTCCTCGTATACACTAACTTGGTTCCCTTTGCTGTTCTTTTTGCCTGTCTGGCAAAAGTCCTTGATTTAGTTTTGTGTTGAACCATGAATTTAAGGAAAGAAGTTTCATTTATAAATGTTTTTGAAGAGGAAAATATACTAAATTACAAAAATATGCCTGAACTTTGATTTAGATTTGCAAACAGATGAATCAGCAATAATCTAATAAACAGTATTAATAGTATTGCAAGAATTCCCAATGCTATTCCCCATATCGCCATCCTTTTTCCTTCTAGTTGTGATGTTTTTATTTTATTAAGTGCTAATATTCCCATGATTACTGCTGCAGTCGCCAGCAATAAACATACAAATCTGACAAGTAGGACTGTGTTTTTAGATATCAAAGATAAAAATACTGAAAGCAACCCAAGAACAAGTGATGTTATTGCTAATTTCGAATTGACCATAAATAATTCTTAGAATGTACATATATAAATATTATTAACTAAAATTTATTATTAATTAAACTTAAATTAATACGTTTAAATGAAAATTCTAAGAAGAGCTATTGCCGCAATTATTGCCCATATAATGTTTAGTACTCCTGGCTGGTATGTTTTTTTCTTTAATGATATGTAAACTACTCCAAGAGAACCTAATATGTTCATTGTCAGGTACATTATGCTTGTAGCTGCGGTTACTCCGAACATGTTTAGCGCATAGGCCAAAACAATTAATGACATTCCTATCCATCCTATAGTTTCATCAAATATTTTTGCCATACTACTCAATAACTATTTGCTAATATAAATTTATCTGAATTTTAGTTTAAGAAAAGCTTACAATCCTTCTACGGATGATAATAATCCTGCTGAATAAAGCATTACAGATAATAAGAGTAGCAGTATGAACAATAGTATTGTGAATCCTCCTGTTACTATTCCTGCAATAGCCATGCCTTTTCCTTTTTGCTTATTTTTGTTTATTTTAGTTATGGCCACTATTCCCAGAACTATTGAAGCAATACTGAATACTAATCCTATAAGGTATATGAACAATAACGGAATGGATATTATTCCAAGAACCATTGAGGCTATCGCGAGCCCTGATGTCTTATCTGGTGATTTTTCTGATGTTTTTTCCATGCTTCAATCCTTTATTAACTTGTATTTAAATATTTTCAAATAATTTCATTGTGCTATTTATGCCACATTTAGGAGTTTTCTTAATCCTATGCTCATCAGGACAGATAATATTATGTATGTCCATAGCCAGTTAAGTCCTTTCAAAAATCCTAGCTCTTTCAATGGTTTTACTTTTTCGTTTCCTATAACTATACTTTTTAGTTGGCTGTTTTTATATTGAGAAATTGGATTTTCATATTTTCTTTCATTTGTCACTATTATTTCCTTTGTCTGCTTGAATGTCTCTGACTCTATCAGGATTGTATATGTCCCTTCTTCTCCTGTATTCATTATCCATTGTACTGCCTTTATTTTGTCGTTTCCAGGGTCGTATCCTGAATTCCTGTTTATCTCAGCAGGAGGCATTGAGCTTACATTTATATTCATTAAGTCTCCAGGATAGCTGTTTGATATTACTGCAGTTATAGTAACATTTGAATTTGGGTTTATTGGCTCATATGCTATTGTTGCATTCATCCATGCAAATATAAGAATCAAAGGTATGAATGTGTAAAGCATTGACCTGAATGATTGCTTCATCATTATCATGTTTTTGTCTAGCATGTCTTTTTGTATGCTCATCATTTTTTTCTGGTCGTTGCTGTGTTTTTTTAGTTTAGCTTTAAGCTCATTCATTTCTTTTTTTATTTTTTTAAGCTCTTTCTGATCTGTTGTGTATTTGTATATTATTGTTGTAAGCAATGTTACTAGAAATGATATTATGAATATAAGCCAGAAATAAGGCATGTTCATTAGACCTTGATATGCTGCAACGAATATGTTTACCATCTTCACCCTCTCTAATAATTATATATTTATTATATATTTGTTTAATATTTTTATTGCAGCATTTAGCTGAATGCTACAAATTTCTTCATCATTGGATTCATGTCGTACAAGTGCTGTTTTGCTATGTCTTCATACAGCCTGTATATTATCATTACTGTCAAAAGCAATCCTGTTCCTGTTCCTATGGCTCCTGTAAGGTCTGCGAATCCTGCCAGAAGTCCTATTGCTATTCCTCCCATTATTGACAAAGGTCCTATGTATCTTTGCAGGAGTCTTTCAAGGACTCTTTGGTCTCTTCTGAATCCTGGTATTTGGAGTCCTGAGTTTACCATTTGTTTTGCCTGGCTTCCTGCGTCAAGTCCTGCTGTCTGGACCCAGAATACACTGAATAAGACTGCACCTATTACATATACTAAAAGGAAGCATAAGGCTTGAAGTATCATCATCCATGTTATTGACCCAATTATTGATGCATTAAGAAGATTTGGTGCTGTGACCCAGTAAACAAATCCTGATACTGGAGAATTTCCTGAGAATGATCCAAGCCATGGATGTCCCCAGTTTTGGAGGAGCCTAGCAAATAATTGTATGTTCGCAAGCAGTGCTGCCACAAGTATTACTGGAATGTTGCTTGCGTAAAGGAGGTTTAAAGGCCATCTTATTCCATGTCCTGCAACTCTTCCGAAGCTTAATGGTATTTCTACTTTTATTGATTGTATATAGACTACTATTAGAAATACAGCTATTGTGGCTATTATTGTAGCGAGTGATAATGTTGCTTGTAATGTGTTTCCTTGGCTTAGGCTTTGCACTATTAATGGTATGTGTCCTACAGGAGGCAATTCAGGCGTCATCATGTTTCCAAGGGAGTTTAAGGGACTAAATAATTGTATGAATATCTGTTGGCTTACTCCCGCTGCTATGAATAAACTTATTCCTGAGCCGAAGCCGTATTTTGATACTACTTCGTCCATCATCATTATTAATATTCCTCCAATTAGAAGTTGTAGTATTAGTATTAATGGACTTATTCCTGTTTCTGGTGCTAATCCTCCCATGTTTACGAATATGAATGCTTCAACTATTATGAAGAATACCCCTAGTAGTTTTTGTATTCCTTGAAATCTTCTTTTTCCTTCCTGGGATGTCAAGTCAAATTTTACGAGTCCTGATCCTTTTAGAAGTTGCAGCACTATTGATGCTGTTACTATTGGACCTATTCCCAAGCTTATTATACTTCCGAAGCTTGCACCTAGGATTGTGCTTAAGAATGTGAATTGCTCAAGGCTGTTTTTTCCTAGTCCATAAAGCGGTATAAGTCCCAGAAGGAAGTATAATCCTAGAATTATTCCAGTCCATTTCAGTTTTGTGCTGAATGCCAGTTTTTTTTGAGTGGGAGGTCTTACCTCTGGAAGATATTCAATTACTTTGTCTAAAAGCCCCATTTTTAAGCCCTTCACCCTTTTATAATATAAATTTAACTATATTCTTGATTTAGTATTTAAAAAAATGTTTTTTAAGCTAAATTCACTCTTCTTTTTTTGAGAGGAGATTTAGCTTTCCCCCTGTTTTTGCTAGTTTTTCTTCTGCGTTCTTTGATGCTTTTTCTACTGTTATTATTAGTTTTTTTGATGTGTTTCCTGCACCAAGGAGTTTTGTGTATCCTAGCTCGTTTAGGTTTATTGAGATTGCACCGTTTTCTTTTTTTGCTTTTCCTTTAGCTACAAGTGTATCGGCGATAGTATCTAGGTGGGCTATGTTTATTGTGTGTTCTTTTTCAGTGTTTATGTTTACAAAGCCTCTTTTTCCGAAGTAATTTGGATTGCTCCAGTAGAGTGTTTTCTTTGCGTCTCCTCTTTTTCCTGAGCCTGCAAGTCCTCTTCCTCCTCTGCTTCCTGCGCCTCTGTGTTTTTTCTTCGCGCCCCAGCCGTGAGTCCAGCTTCCTCTTTGTCTGCTGTTTTTGCTTCTTTTATTGTGCGTCATTATTTTCCCTTACATCATTTTTTTTAGTAGCTCGCCCATTTTTTCTCCTCTGTATCCTAGGGCGCCTTTTGATGAGTATGGCACTTTTGTACCTTTTCTTTCAAGGCCTCCTTTTGGTGGAGAAAGGGTGTAGTGATTGTTTTTCTTTTCTCTTTTTGAATCTAATTCTTTTATTGTTTCTTCGCTGACTTCTCCGTATGTTATGTAATCCTTACATTTTTGGAGCATTCCTCTGCTTGAGGGCGTGTCTAGGACTATTGAGCATGAGTATCTTTTTTGTAGGTTAAGCATTCTCAATGTGTCTTTTATGTCTTTGTTTAATCCTATGAGTCCCCTTAGGAGTACTGCTGCAAGGTATTTGTTTTTTTGTTCAGTCATTTTGTGCTCCCTTTAGTTTTCCTTCTTGTAATGATAATGATTCTTTGTCTTGCGGTCTTACTCTTGCTTTTATTAGTTGTCTTAGCGCACTTTCGCATGCAGTTATTAGGTTTATTTTGTTTTTTGTCTGGCCTTGTGTTTTTGACCACACATCTTTTATTCCTGCTAGTGCAAGTATTTTTGCGCATTCTTTTTCTACACATAACCCTGTTCCTTTTGGTGCAGGCATTAATTTTATTTTTACTGATCCGCATTTTCCTTCTACTGCGAATGGTATTGAGTTTGCCTCTTTTGAGCTTGCTTGTGATTGCCAGCTTCCGTTTCCCCTTGAGATTTTGAAGAGATTTAGTTTTGCTGCTTTTAGTGCTTTTTCTCTTGCAGGTACTGTTTCCTTGCTTTTTCCAAGTCCTATTCCTACATATCCATCTTTGTTTCCTACTACTGCAAGTGTTGTAAATTTAGGTTTGTTTCCTTCTCTTGTTTTTTTCTGTGTTTGCCTGAATACTCTTCTTTGTCCTCCTCCGAATTTTCCTTTTGCCTGTCCAATTAGGAGAAGCTCTGATTCAAGCTGTAATAATGAGTCTATAATTTCTGGTTCTAGTATTGTCAGTCCGTTGTCCAGTATTTCATCTATGTTTTGTATTTCTTTTGATTGTACTTTTCTTCCCAGGTCTGTTTTTGGTTTCCAGTTTTTTACTTCTTGTAGCTCTATTTTTGTCTGCTCTTCGTTTACTGGCTCCAGTACAAGAGGAGCTTCAGCTACTGGTGGAATAGATGTTTTTCTTGAGCGTGGTTTTTGATTGTTTGGTTTTTGCATTTTAATCACTTAGCTAGCTCCTTTTTGATTTTTTCAAAGTCTTGTGTTATGTTTTTGTGATTGTCCAGGTAGTTGGATATGTGTTCTCCTTTTATCCTTTCTTCTTTAGGGAATATTTCCTCGTTTGCTTTTATTTTAAGTCCTGCATCTATTGCACCTTTGACTGCTGCAAACATTTTTGATCCTTTTATTGGGCTTTGCAATCCCAGATCTATTATTGCCTCATTTATTCCTTTTACTTTTGCCTTGTTTGCTGCGAGCATTCCTGCAAGGTATGCTGCAGGGATGTTTTTACAGGAGTGTTTCCATCCTTTTTTCTGTAGCTCTTTTGATTGAACTGTTATTAGGACTTTGTCTCCTTCCTCTGAATATTGAACTAACTGTAGTAATATTTGAGTATTGGTTTTTCTTATTACAAGTCTTTCTGTTTTTCCTTTTAGTAGTTCTAGTCTTTTCTTGTAATTAGTTCTTCCTTCTCTTTTTCTTCTGTATCTGACTGTGAATTTTGTTGTTGATTTCATGTTTTAATCACTTCTGTGCTTTTGTTTTTTGAGTCTTCTCTTGCTTTTTGCTCCCTGTTTTTTGGGATGTTATGAATAGCTTGTTGTCTTCCAGGTATATTTTTATGTGTCTTATGCTTCTGAAGAAGCCGCCTTTTGATTTTCTGTATAGTTCCCTGTAAGTTTGGTTTGATATTGTGTTCTTGTTTTTTAGTTCCTTTATGAATTCTCTTTGACTTCTTATGGTATTCATCCAGAGTTTTTTACTTGGGAGCCTTGATGTTTCTCTTCCTTTTCTGGAACCTGCTCCTTTCCTTCTTCCTTTGGATTTTTGCTTTTGTATTGTCCTTGATCTTGATCTTGATACTCCTTTTTTCTGTATTCTTGATATTGCCCCTTCATTTATTAGCTGTCTCACATCTACTTTTGTTATGGCTTCTTTTATGTCTGCCAGTCTTTCGTTGTCAAATTTTATTCTTTTTTGTGACGCTTTTAGTATTTGTGATGATAATCTTTTTTGTATGTTCATTGTGAATCAGCTCTTATTTTTTTGTGAGTATCTTGTCTTTTTCTTCTTTTTCCTGTTTCTTTTTTTCTTCTTCTGATTGCTCTTCTTTTTTCTCCTCTGATTTTTTTGCCTTTAATGCTTCTTCGTCTTTTTTTGTTTCTTTTTTCTTTTCAGAGTCTTTCTTTTTTTCTGCCAGGAATTTTTCTGCGTTTTCCTTGTACATTTTTGAGTTGAAATTTATTAGTGTTATTTTTAATTTTTCAGCTTCGCTTATTAGCTCCATTTTTCTCTTTTTTCCTACTCCTGTAAGTAGTGCTGCTTGAGTTTTAGGATTTATTTTTTTTAATTGCTCTATTGTTGCTACTGAAATTATCATCAAGCCCTGTTTGCTCTTTCCCCTGTCTGATGCTTTTGTTCCGTATCCTGGTCTTACACAAGGGGCATGGCCTGCTCTTCTTAGTCTGCTTTTGTTTGTTATTCCTTTTGGCCTTCTCCATACTTCTTGCAGTCTTTTCTTCTTATGAATGTCTTTTCTGATAAATTTTCTGGCCATGTTTATTCACTTCATACTTTT
Source organism: uncultured Methanosarcinales archaeon (assembly GCA_964581965.1). Lineage (GTDB taxonomy): Archaea > Nanobdellota > Nanobdellia > Woesearchaeales > 21-14-0-10-32-9 > 21-14-0-10-32-9. The sequence continues at coordinate 15,595 of CAZOPU010000003.1, forward strand.
TTATTGTTTTTTTCTATTATGTATATGCCGTCTTGGAATATTCTTTTGTCGAATCCTGGTCTTCTTGTTAGTTTTTCTATTGCGCCTGCTGTTAAGCCTGCTAGTTCTTTGTCTGTGGCGTGGACTGTTATTATGTCTCCATCTACTTTTACGTCTGCACCTTGTTTTATTTTGAGTGTTCTAGGGACTTTTTCTCCTATGAAGTTCTTTATTTCTAATACTCCGTTTTTTACTGCCACAGACATAGGAAAGTGACCCGAGCATATTTTTAGTTTGTATGTGAATCCTTCCTGCACTCCTTTTACCATATTTATTAGGTGTGCCCTGGTAGTGAATAGGTTCTTTTTTTCTTTTTGTGATGATTTGTCGTATTTTATTACTAGCTCATTCCCTTCTTTTGATATTTTTATCTGCTTGTCTGGGAGTTTTCTTTTTATTTCTCCTTTAGGACCTTTTATTACTATGTCTGTCTTATCAAGTCTGAACTCGCAGTTATGCGGGAATTCTATTTTTTCTTGAAATCCGTGTTTTTCCATTTTTGTTCACTTAGTATACATAGCAGATTAGTGTTCCGCCCAGGTTAAGTTCTTTTGCCTTTATGTTTGTCATTAGTCCCTTGTTTGTTGATACTAAAAGGAGACCCATTCCCAATGCAGGGAGGAATTTCTTTTCGTATTTTTCATAATCGCTTACTTTCACCTTGAATCTTGGAGTTATTACTCCGCATTTGTTTATTTTTCCTATAATATTTATTTTTAATGATGATTGTGCATCTTCTTGTATTTCGTAGCTTCCTAGGTATTGCTCATCCTGGAGTATTTTTAGGACTTCCCTTATTAGCTTTGAGTTGTTTTTTGTTGTGAGTTCTTGTCTGCCGAGCCTTTCATAGTTATTTATGAATGATAAGACGTTTGCTAGTGGGTCGTTAAGTGTCATTGTTTTTCCTCATTGATTTTATGAATATTTTTTGAATCCTAGTTTTAGTGCGTTCTCTCTGAAGCAGTGCCTGCACAAGTTTATTCCGTACTTTGATATGTGTGATCCTGTTCTTCCGCAGGTTTTACACTTTTTTGTTGATTCGCCATGATCTCTTGCTTTTGGAACGTTGTGTTTTTTGTACTTTGCAAGTTTTCCTGGCTTAATCGCGATTTGTTTTAATACTTTTGAATGGTCTGATGTAGTCATTCTTTTTCACCTATTTTTATGGCATATTTTTCTTTCATGAACTTTATTGATTCTTCTTGTTTTATCTGGTGTGTTTTTGATACTTTTGCGTTTCTTATTTTTCTGTTTCTTATCCTGAATCCTGGTCTTGTCAGTGTTATTGATGCCTGGAGCCCCATCATTCCTATTTCTGGGTCGTACTTTGCATCTTTTATGTCCATATATTCAGGGAGTCCGAAGCTTATGTTTCCATGATTGTCAAAGCATTTGTCGCTTAGTATGTTGTCTTTTGCGTGAAGTAATCTGGGAATTAGCTTTTCTGCTGCTTCTCCTCTTAGTGTTAGTTTGCATCCTATTGGTAATCCAGGTCTGAGTCCCCATGCCTGTAGTCTTTTGTCTGTTATTGTTTTTACAGGAGCAGTTCCAGTTAGGTTTGTAAGTAGTTTTATTCCTTTTTCAAGCACTTTCTGGTCTTTTCCAGCGCCTACATTCAGGGTTACTTTCTCTATCCTGATTTCCTTCATTTTGTTCATTTTTAATCCAGCTCTGATTTTTTCTCTTTATTTATTATTAATGGGTATTTGATGCTCGTTTCGAATGTTTCTACGTCAGTTTTTATTTTTACTATGCTATCTGATATTGAAACTATGTCTCCATATTTTCCCGCATGTTTTCCTGACGTGATTAGTATATGTGCGCCTTTTTCAAGTGGAAGGTGATGTTTTATTTTTTCATCTTTGAGATTGAATATTAATGTGTCTCCTATTTTGTATTTCTTCGCGTCTGATTCTGGTACTAGCACATTGAATCCGTTTAGAGTGTTTATCTGTGTTTTTCCACCATTTATTTTTGTTTTTCCAGTTATTTTTAGTATAAGGTCGATTGTTTCATTTGGTACTTCTTTTGGTTTTAGCATTCCTTTCTTATCTATTGATATTCTGTATGTTTTATTTATTGATGGTATGCTTACTAAGTCCAAAAATCCTGCTTGCGCCTTGTTATCTTTTTTTCTTTTGTTATTTACTAGCACTTCTTGTTTGGTAAGGACGAACTTTGTTTCTTTTGTTGTTTTTGTAAGGCCCAGCATGTCCTTTAATAGATTGTTTAATGATATTGACATCTTCTTTGAGTGTGCACCAGGATTTTGTTTTGTGATGAACTTTGTTGTTTTTCTCAAAACATTCCATGTTTTTGGGGCTGCAAGCCTTTTTATGTGATTTTTGACCATTTTATTTTGCCTCTGTGCTCTTTATTGATGATAGTTTGCTTTTTCTTAGTTTGTCTGAAAGGTTTAATTCAGTTATTTGCATGTTTGATGGATGTATTGGTGATTTTGATTTTGATCCATCTTTTTTTGTTAACTCTATTTTTGACACATACACTCTTGTGTTTTTTGTGTCTATTTTTTCTATTTGTCCTGATTTTGATTTGAATGTTCCCCTCATTATTTTTACTTTGTCGCCAGTTCTTGGTTTTATGCTTCTTATTCCGTATTTTTCCCTTAGTTCTTTTGACAGGTTTATTGAGAGGAATTTCCTCTTTATGTTTAATGGAGCGTTATGTAAGTATTTTCTTTGTTTCCTTGGTTGTGTGCTTGACACCCATGTTTTTGAAAATTTTGTCTTCATTTTGTTTCACTCATACTATTGTGCTTGCTAACTTTGCTATTCCTGGCCATCTTTCGCATGCTTCTTTCGCAATTGGGCCTTTGAAGATTGTTCCTTTTGGATTTCCTTTATCGTCCTTTAGTACTACAGCGACGTTGCTTTCGAATTTTATTCTTGTGCCGTCTAGTCTTGTGTATTCTTTTTTCTGTCTTACTATTACTGCCCAGACTACTGTTTTTCTTACGTCTGGTTTTCCTTTTACAACTGACGCCTGTATTAGATCTCCTACTCTTGCTGCAATCATTTTTCCTTTGTGAGTTTTGTGTCCTTTTACAGATATTACTTTAAGTTGTTTCGCTCCGCTGTTGTCGCATGTATCTAGTACTGCTCCGTGCGGTAATGATTTTGGGATTGTTGCCTTTATTGATTTCATTTTTTATTCACTTTTGTTTTTTTGTCTCTTTTTTTGTCTCTGTTTCTTCTGAATTGTGTTTCTTTACTATTGATATTACTGTGAAGTTTTTTGTTTTTGATATCGGTCTTGTTTCCATTATTATTACAGTGTCTCCTTTTTCAGCATTGATTGTTTGTGGATTGTGAGCTTTTACTTTAGTCCTTCTTTTTTGGTATCTCTCGTATTTTGGAATGTATTTTCTTCTTTCCCATTCTACAGTCACTGTCTTGCTCATTTTGTCGCTTGTAACTATTCCTGTGAATGTTCTTCCTCTTGTTGAGATATTTTTTGTTTCGCTCATTTTGTTTCTCCTTTTTGTAAGGTCCTGTGCGTTTAGTGTGAAGGCTCCTTTATTTTGATTCTTTCCTCGGGTTTTTTTGTTATTTTGTCTCCTTTTATTGTTTGATTATTTATTATGAATGTTTTGTCTTTTTTTAGTATTGTTATTGTTTTGTTTTCTGTTTTTATTTTGAATGTGTTTTTTGTTTCGTCTATTATTTTTCCTTTTATTTGCTCTTGTTGTTTGTTTGATGATTTTGTTATTTCGATTTGTTTTCCTATGAATTCTTGTTTGTATTTGTTCATTCTATTGAGTCAGGGGAAAATCCCTGTTTTATTAGTTCTTTTCGCATATCTTTTGTGTGATCCCCTTGGAGTTCTATTATTCCGTCTTTTGTTGTTCCTCCGCAGGCGAATCTTGATTTGAGCTTTTTTGCAAGTTCCTTCAAATCTACTTCGTGTTGGTTTACGCCCTCTATTGCTGTATATTTTTTTCCAAATTTCTTTTTTACTAGCTTGACTTTTATTTTCTGGCTTTCTTTGGCTATGTTTTCCCAAATTCCTAGTTCCTTAGGCAGTCCAGTTATAGGGTCTATTTCAGGCATTAATTATTTTTCCTCCTTTTTTTCTCCTTGATTGTTTATTGTGTGTAATTTTGCTATTGCTCTTTTTATTGATTTTATCTGACCTGGATTTTTTGGAGGAGTTCCTGTTTTCGACTGACCTTGCAGTATCATTAGTTCTCCTCTGAGCTCTCCTATTTTTTTACTTATGTCGTCAGATTTTAATTTTTTAATGTCTTTTTTCTTCATGTTTCATCAGTTATTCTTCTTTTTCCTTTGATTTTGATGCTTTCTTTTTTGCGGGAGTTTTCCTGGTTGCTTTCTTTTTTTGTTCTTTTTCTTTTGTCTCTGATTGTGCTTCTGTCTGCTCAGAGACTTTTTCTGCTGCTCGGATTGCAGACTCTGCCTGGATTGTTTCTTCTTCTTTAACTGATATTTTGTCTGGAAGAACTGTTGTCTCTGGCATTATTCTTACCTGTACTCCCACCACTCCTGATTTTAATTTTGCTGCTTGAATTGATGTGTTTACTCCTGAAACTGATACATCACCGCATTTTTTAAGGTAACCTTGGTAGAATCTCCATGTTTTTGCTCTACTGCTAGGTATTTTTCCTGAGATTAGTATTTCTACTCCCAATGCCCCAGAGGAGATTACATCGCTCATTGCTTTGTGTCCTACTCCTTTGAATCTTGCTGAGCCAAATCTTTCTAGTGAATTAGCAATCATTTCTGCAGTTATTGCAGCGTCTGATCTTGAATTTTTTACTTCTTCTATTTCTATCTGTGGATTTTCAAGACCGAATTTTTCTTTTAGGTCTTTTGTTAATCTTGATATGTTGCCTCCTCCTTTTCCTACTATCAGTCCTGGCCTAGATGCAACTATAACTATTTTTTCTCCCAAAGGCGTTCTGTGGAGCGTTACATCACTAAGTCCTACTCTGCTTAGCTCCTTGAATAGGTAATCTTTAACGAGGAATTCTTTCATGTTCTGTGATACAAATTTTCTTTCAATCATTGTTTATCCTCTTGTGCCTTTTTGACTACTTTTTTCTTTTTTGGTGTGATTTCTTTTTTTGCAGTTGTAGTTTCCTGCAATTTTTGTTCATGATCCTGATTTTTTTGTTCTGTTTCTGAACTTTCCTTCTGCTCTTTCTTTGTTGATTGTTTTGATTCTTTCTTTGAATCTTTTTCCATTTCTTGGACGACTATTTCCAAATGAGATCTCTTGAATTTTCTCCTGCCTGATCTTCCTGAATGGAATGCGCCTGGTGACTTTTGTGCTGCCAAATGTATTATTTTTAGCTCTGTGGATAATCCTTTTGCTTGAGCGTTTGCTTCTGCTGATTTTATTAGCTCCATGAATATCGCGGCTCCCTTTTGAGGGTATCTTCCTACAGATATTCCTGCTCCTTTTCTGTGTCCCACTCCTCCCTTGAATCTTTTGTATGGAATAGGTTGCTTCATAAGTAGCACTCTTTCAAGTATTGTCTTTGCGTTTGATGTTGTTTTTCCTTTCAAAAATGAGGATATTTCTATCGCTACTTTGAATGAAAGTTCAGCATCTCGTTTCATGGCTTTTGCCATGCTTTCTGTTAATCCTTGAAATGAGTATTTAGCGCTAGTCATTTTTCATACCTTTATTTTGCAGGAGATTCTGCGGATTTGGTTGCACCTACTCCTGGATTGCTGTGGTTTACTTTCTTTCTTGAAAGGGCCAGCTCTCCTATGTGTGCCCCTATCATTTCCTCCTGAATTAATATTGCTGTATAAGTGTTTCCTGTGTGTATCCTTATTGTTTTTCCTATCATGCTTGGAAGTATTATCATGTCTCTAAGCTGAGTTTTAACATTGTCTTTTTTCTTAAGTTTTTCAACTAATTTCTTCTCCGCGTCAGAGAATCCTCTTTTTATTTTTCTTCTCTGCCTGGAAGGTAAAATCTCAGCCAAATCATTCAAGGACAGCCTGTTAAGCTCCTCTAATGTTTTTCCTCTGTACATGAATGTTTTTTTTGCCATTTAGTCACCGCTTACTTGGTTTTTCTTCCTGATCTTCTAGGCCTTATCATTCCTACCTTTCTTCCTGGTGGGGCGTTATGAGGCGCAGGCCTTGCTTTTGATTTTCTCAATGATCTCTTATTTCCGAATGGATGCGCAACTGCGTTCATTGCGGAACCAGATACTATAGGATAATACTTGTTCCTTGATTTCATCAAGTGATGCTTCTTTCCTGCTTTCAGCAATGGTTTTTCTACTCTTCCTCCTCCTGCAACTATTCCTATCATTGCTTTGCAGTCTGGATGGAAATCTTTTTGTTTTTTTGATGGAAGAAGGATTGTTACTGAATTTTGTGTTTTTGCAACTATTTTTGCTGTAGTGCCTGAGCTTCTTACAAATTTTCCGCCGTCACCTGGTTGTGCTTCTATGCTGAATATGTTTACTCCTTCAGGTATGTCTTTTAATGCCATTATTGTTCCTGGAAGCAAATCTGACGAGGATAATGTTCTTGAGTCTCCCACTGCAACTCCTTCAGGTGCAATTAACAAACTTGTTGTTTTATCATTGTACTCTGCTTCTATTAATGGCGCAGTATGACCTGGGCATCTTACTAGGTTCTTGACTGTGTAGGATTCTTTTCCGAACATCCTTACGCTTCCTCTGTATCTGAAATCTGGAGCCCTAAATCTACCTGTTCCTCTTCCTCTTCTCTGTTGAATTAGATTTTTTCCCATTTAGAGCACCTTTACATTAATCCTAATTTTGTTGCAACATCTATAGCAGGCGTTTCGTCTGCAAATCTTATGTATGCTTTTTTTCTTCCCTTTGAATCTATCTGAGTGGATACTTTGTTTACTTTTACTTTGAATTCATCCTCTATAGCTTTCTTTATCTGTTCTTTTGTAGATGTAAGGCTTACTACAAATATTAGTTTGTTTTCTGACTCCATAAGCCTTATTGTTTTTTCTGTTGATAATGGATAAAGTATTACTGGATGAGCATTCATTCTTTAGCCTCTTTCTTCTTTTTTTGAGTTGATGACTTTGCTTCAGATTGCTTTGCTTTTTTTTCCTTTACTGGAGCAGCTTTTTCTTTTTCTACTTTAGGACTCAGCTGAACTGCATTTGTAAACAACTCATTCTCAGACAATTTCTTTATTGCTGACTCTGTGAACAAAGTCATTCTTCCTAATTCAGTTCCTGGTGCAAGCAATTCTACGTTTATGTTTTCAATTAATGATACATCTGCACCAGCTAAGTTCCTCGCTGATTTTGAAAGATCCGATTCTGAAGCCAAAACAAACAGTATTCCTTTTCTTGTTTTGTATTTTCTTCCTCTGGCTTTTCCTTTTCCAGCTCTTACTTTAACAACTGAAGCTCTTTCAAGTTCATCCTTAAATCCTAATGTTAGCAATGCTTTCTTTAGGTCTCCCGTCTTTTTTATGCTGTTAAATTCGTCTGATAAAATGAAGGGATATGATGATGGAACTTTGTGTCCTCTTGCTTTTACTAACTCAACCACAAGAGTTGCTGCAAGAGCTGATCTTATTGCCTTCCTATTTTCTTGAGTATTGATTTTTTGATTCCAAACCTTTGATGCTTTTGGAGGATGTGATTGTCTTCCGCCCACTGTTTGAGGAGCAAATGCACCCACCCAGTTAAATCTTGTTCCGTTCCTTGACAATGCCTTCCTAGGTGTTCTTGATTGTCCTATTCCGTATGTTCCCTTGTAGTCTCTTCTTCTTTTCGAGACGAATGCAGAATATCTTTTTCCTGCCTCAGGAAATGCACCATAAGGAGTTCTGTTAGCAGCTTGTATTGCCAGAACTGCTCTTTTAACAAGATCCTTTCTTGGAGTCTCGTTGAACTGAACTGGCAACTCCATTGAGCCTTTCTCTGTTCCTTCTTTTGTGAAAATTTTAAGTTTCATTTTGCTTAACCCTGATGTGATGAAGTACTAATGTATTTTATTGAATCTGGTGAATAAGATGCTTTTTTCTTAAGTCTTACAGGCTCAGTCAATAGAATCATTCTTTTTTTAGCACCCATTATTGAGCCTTTTATCATTACAAACTGAGATTTTATCAATCCATAGTTTATGAATCCTCCTCTAGGATTTACAACTTCTGGTTTGTCGCTTATTTTTAGTATAAAGTTATTATATTGTACTCTTTGATGGAAACCCATTTGTCCTGCGTGTGCAACCCTGTACATAACATGTCCTTGCCTGCTCCATCCGCCAAGAGAACCCACAGCTCTTACTCCTTTTTCTGACTTATGCTGTTTTAGGCCTATTCCAAATCTTTTCACAGGGCCCTGGAATCCTCTTCCTGTTGTTATGCCGTGAGCATCAACAAATTGACCTTCTTTGAAAACATCAGTTATAGAAATTGACTTATCAAAATGATTTTTTATGAATTCTATTTTTTCTTTGTTAGACCCTCCTAATGAAATTTCAAATGTTTCTGGAGTTTTCTTTAAATCTATATTTTTTGGAAGAGTGTATACCTGAACTGTTATGTCTGTGTACTCTTCAGGGTTTATTTTTTCTATGTCTTCCAATTTTGCAAACTTCTCCTTTGGAACATTGGATGCTCTTGAAAACTCTTTTTCAGTCTTGAAATTTAATTGAGAATCAACATAATCTGCCTTATCTTTTCTTTTATATAATCTCATGCTTGCTATTTTTATAGGAGCGCATTCCAATAGAGTAACTGACATTACTTCTTCTGAGCCACCCATTCTTTTATTCTTGTCAGTGTTTACTGCAAAGATTCTAGACATTCCTGCTTTGTAAACTGGAAATGCAAGCAACTTAGCTTCTTTTACTTTAGCAACCGATCTAATTCTTGGGTGCATACTCTTGGCCCTTTTTCTAGGCCAGACGCCCATGCTTCCGAATCTTGGTTGTTTTGGTTTTGGCATTTTAGATTATACCCTCTATTTATGAATGTGCTCTGAAACCGTACAGGTTTTTGCTTCTGTAAACGCCTATTCTTGAAACCCTTTTTTAGAAGTACAAAACTGTACTGAAAAAAGATCACTTTTCAGGCGCGTTTCCGTCGTTGAAGTAATGTTAACCTCAACCGCTTAACTTTCAGGAATGATGTTTGATTTATAAAGGTTTTGGATGGCTTTAAAGCCAAACATTTATTTCATAGTTAAACTGATTTATAATAATTCTATTTGCCCGCTGAGAACTCTGAGAATTTTTCCAGATTTTGAAAGTATTAGCTTTCTGTGTCTTTTGGAATTTGGGAAATACAATCTTTTTAATTTTAATCTTGCCTTTTCCAGTTTTGCTTTAGGACCAAAGTGAGTGATTTGATTTTCTTGGAGGTTTGCACTGGAAAGAGCCTTTAGTGAAAGAGCAGATGATAAATGAGACACAGTCCCTATTTCCATTATTATGCTAATAGTTGTTGCTGATTTTGAATTATTATAAAAATAATCAGTTATAGATCCTGAGTGTGCCAAGCTGCTTATTCTTGATAATTTTCTTGATTTAAGATTTTTGAAAACAGATTTCATGGAAATAAATTCAGGCGAATTTTCAGGATTTTCGCAGTACGATGAAATTGAATTCCTTTTTCCTAATCCTGTGTGAATATCCAAAAGAATTGTTTTTTTATAATTCCGAGTAAACTTGTCTATTGTTTCCTTGAATATTTTTGTGGATTTTTCTTCTCTTAGACCTATGAATCCTACTCCCTCAGGGTACAAATTTTGTCCAAGAGATCCTGCTTGTATTGCTCCCTCAATTCCGTGCTTGAGTAAAACTTTTGCTAGGACAACACTGTATTTTGACTCTTCGATTAAGTTATTTTTTCTGGGACATCCAGGAGAAAATATTTTTTTATGCTTTAGAAAAAGTTCCTTGAATTTACTATCTACTGCGCCGTCTGACTTATAATTAGTTAAACAGTTCCTATTTAGGTCTACATTAGATTCATTTACTCTCCTGTTATTTCTGAAACCGTATGGATTGTACGCATGGATAAGCAAAACAGAAAATGAGTTTTTGAATTGAGAGAATATCTTATCCATATAATATATCTGAAGTGCGCTTCCAGCATAGCCTTCTACACCGTGGACTCCTGAAACAATTATAATCAGCTTATCCTTTCCTGAATCGCTGAATGCAAAGTCAACTGTAAGTCCATCTTCTATTTTTTCAGACCATGTAATTAGATTTTTTGTTGCATTTCTGAATTTCTCTCTTGCCTCGAAATAGTCCTCTGAGAAATATTTTTTTATATCCTTTTCATATCGCGCCGAGTTATTTTTTGGCCTTTTGGAATCAGATAGATGTTTTGTTTTTAGTTTTAGGTATTCAATCATTTTCTATCATCTCTGCTATCTGAAAGTTGTTTCTGAACTCAGAATTCCTAGAGACATATATTGGCTTTGGCTGACCTGACCTAGATACTCTTTTCTTGTCAAATGCATCATAGCTACCTTTTTTTAATAAAGTCAAACGAGGAAAATCCATCCTTCCAAATTCATTCCTCATCTGTTTGTAATCCGATATATTTCTCTGAAGCGAATCATCTATTATTCTCAAAAATTTTCTTGCATCATCTTTAGACATGTTTTTTTCCGGCTCTATAAGAATTTCATATCTTGGCTTCCTAGAAGGAGATATAAGTGGGAGAAATGTAAAAGATCTTAGCTTTATTCTGTATGATTTCATTGCATCCTGCATGCTTTCTATAATTATATTTTCGTGAGCAAGCTCCCCTGCAATGTTGAGATAATTATTTCTGTTGACAAATTCTATTAATGGAAGTTTCCCTCTGAATCCTGCAACTTTTACTATGTCTCCCATGTCATATCTGTAAAGTCCTTCAGGCGTTGTTATTATGACTAAGTATTCTTTTCCTTTTTTTACCTTGTCTGCAGTAATTGGTTTTCCTAGCGATTTGCCCTCTTTCTGCTCCCAGAACTCAAAAAAATATTCATTTGCAGTAATCATTCCAGCTATTCCCTCTTCCTCTATGCAAAGAGAGAGCCTTCCTTCACTGCTGTATATACCAGGATCTCTTATCAATATATCTTCTTTTCCTATTTTTTCTTTTAGCGTTTCAAGGTATATTTGGTTTGTTTTTGACTTTATGCAATTTATGAGAAATAACTCAGGCCATATTTTAGCAGGAGTAAATTCTTTTATTTTTTTCAAACGATCTGCAGTTTTAGCTTTTCCTTTTTTTCTTAGCTCTCTTATTAGCATCTCTCTGTTTTTTTTCAGGTAATCAAAGAAAAGTATCGCTTCTATAGGGGATGCAAAACCTATTTGAGTTATTTTGCTTTGAAGTGCAGCAATAGCTATTTTTTTTGTTTTCTCCTCGAAGTTCATTGTGTTGTAAACTTTAGGATTTACCACCATTTTTTGTTTTATGAACCAAGGAGTCTTGTGTGCAAGATATCCTGATATGCTCCCGCAAGGCACTCCTTTTGCAGTATAAAATTCCAAGTAAGGCCCTGCAAAATAAAGTGTTTTTCCTTTCAATAGTCCTCTAAATTTTTTTAGCATAAAAAAACCCCACAAAGCCAGCTCTCGTCTATGAATCCGCTCCCTTTCTGCAGTTACAGGAATTAGCTTGACTGATTTTGTGGTCCCCGAGGTTGTCGCAAAATAAATTACCTTGTCCTTTGTTAAAATATTCTTTTCCTTGTTCTTTTGTTTTTCTATGTAAGGAAGTATGTCTTCATAGGATACAACAGTAACTTTTTTCTGAAATTCTGCAACTGAATGTATATTATTGAACCCATAAGCTTTGCCATACTCTGTATTTTTGTTTCTTGAAACTATTCTAAGTAGAACTCTTTCCTGGACTTTCTTTGGATTCTTCAATGATTCGTTGAATTCTTTTATGAAATTGAAATTATCAGTTATAAACCTTGCAATCATTTTATTAAGCTACTAAACTGCGCTGTTTTAAAAAACTATCTGAAAAGAAATAATTTTTATTTTTACTCTTTAGATTTTAATTTTTCATCTCTCTTTTTTTCCCTGAATTTTCTTCTCATTTCCTTTTGCTCTTCTGTAAGTCTGGGAACTCCTTTTTTAGTTGTACTCCTTTCCGCCTTTAATCTGGCATATTGAAGAGGATTCTTTATTTTTGGGCAAAACGAGTCTGGAGCGCATACTCTAAGATCCTGATAATATTGCATGCAGTTATGAGGAGGGACAACATCCCTTGTTTTTTTAGCCTGAAAAATCTGGCCTTTCAAATATACCTCCCTGAGAGGTTCTGGATTTTTCTTGTTCCAATCGTACACTTTCTGCTCTACTGCATCCATATTCCATCCTGACCCTTTAAGAAAATTTATCATTGTAAACAAAGCCCTTTTCTTTCCATCCTCCATTCCGGATAGCATTGTCTTTATGCATGGAGGAAAATTCTCTTCTGCAATAGCCTCAGCAGGCAAATCATATTCTTTTCTTTCTTTTTCACCTTGTTTTTCAGATGGATAAAAATCAAATGCATTAAGAAGCAACATCTGCGCTTCTCCTCTTTTAGCGGATTTTCTATCCAAAAATGGAATGGAAAATTTAACTTTATCAGGCTCTGCCATTTCTTTTTTGAATTTAAGTATCTTATCCGTTTCAACGGGAACACTCGCAAGCATTGATTTTTCATGCAAAGAATAAGGCATCCTGTATAAATGCCGTGGAGCAATAAGTATGGTATCTATTTCCAAAAATCTTTCTGCATCCAAAACTAATTCGTCAAATCCTTCTGCATTTTTTTCCTTCTTAACAATTTCCTCATACTTAACTCCTGTTCTTTCCACCACTTTTGAAATGTCTTTCTCTATAGATATTATTCCTTTTTCAAGAACAGGTTTTAATTTGTCCCTTAGATAGAACGCAATTTTCCTAGGCGCCTCTGGAAAAAGATTTTTTGTATCAACACCATTTATCTGCTCCGGAAATGCCTCAAAAGGCACAGCAATGTGAAATCCCTTATTCCCTGAAAACTTGCATGTGACGCTGTTTATTCCAAGGTCTTTTAGCATTGCAACCAAATAATACGCAGCCAGCTTGCTGTAAGCAAAATGATGACAATCTATATCTAAAATCAAGTCCCACCCGATTCTTAATTCTTCTATTTCCTGCTTTTTCATCTCTGACTTAAGATTAAGTGGATTAAGCCAAAGCTCCTCAGAACAATGAAAGCTTGTAGCCTTTTTTTTTGCAAATTCCAAGACGTCCTCTTCATACATAAGTATATCTGGTCTCTTCCCAAAAAAGTCAGAAAATCTTATTGCAATCTCTTTATTTTGTGCCTGCTCGACTAGAGCTTTCTGCACATCTCTCCTCTTATAATAAGATAATGTTTTTGCAAGAAGCATAGAAAGAGAAAGAAAGGGTTGTTTTTATTTATTGCGAAAAATGAATTGAAAAATTTTTTAAAGAAATACAAACTCAAAAAATTAAGGTGAACAAAATGGTTGGAACTATATTGGTAACAGGCGCTACTGGAACTATTGGACGTGAAGCAGTCAAACAGTTATTGCTCGCAAAGGCAAAAGTGAGAGCAGGAATATATAATGATAAGGAAAACGATAAGTTTGATTTCGTGGGTGCAGAGAATGTGCATTTTGACTTTGAAAATAATGAAAGTGTTAATTCTGCTTTGAATGGAGTGGAAAAAGTTCTCTTAATAACTCCGTTTACAGAGAAAATGGTAGATTACACTAGAAATTTTGTCTACGCAGCTAAAAACGCAGGAGTGAAGCATATTCTTAGAATATCGATGATGAATGCAGATCCAAATTCTCCATCAAGTGCACTGAGGATGCATGCGGAATGTGAGTCAATTGTAGAAAACTCAGGAATTCCATTTACAATACTCAGACCTAATTGGTTCATGCAGGATTTCCTCAATTATGCATCTACAATAAAAAATCCGGGGGTTTATCGTGCACCCATAAATCTGAAAGGAAGCATAAGCTTTGTAGATGCCAGAGATGTTGCTAGCATATGCGCACTCGCATTGACAAACAACGGAGGAGGAGTTTATACACTGACAGGACCTCAGACGTTCACGTATAGACAAGTAGAAGATAATTTTGCATATGTACTTACAAAAAGGGTAATATTCAAAGAGATGAAAGATGAAGAGTTCAGGAGCACAATGACAGGGTATGGTCTTAGTGAGTGGCAGATAAATGCCCTCCTTGAGCTTTATGATGAAGCAGAGAAAGGTGTTTTTATGGAAATAATTCCTACAACTTCAGAGATACTAGGAAGAAAACCTGAAACATTCAAGACTTTCATTAAGGCTTATTCAAAAGAATTTAGATGAATTGGCTCTTTTTTGTTTTTATTTAATTATTAAATATTTTAAAAAAGAATTATATTTTGCTTACAAATCCTGGCTTTGGACTGAACAAGTCTCCGGCACGTTTTAATTTATCTATTACCTCTGCTGCTTTTTCATCTGAGACATCCCTTACTCCTGCCTCCCTTATAACATCCTCGATAGGGATTATTTTTCCAAAATTCTTCTCCAATTCATTTATAACTTCCTTTACAACAGCTATTGCTCCCCTCTGTGAAGAAGTTATTCCTGTTGCAATTCTGTCAATGTCAAATTTGCCTGTCTCTGCGTCCATTCCAATTAATGAAAGACAATGATGAAGCAAATCTATGGCTCTTTGCGCATCTTTCTTTGTGACTGTATGAGAAAGCCTTGTTCTTGCAGAAGCTTCTGCCAGTCTTATTAATCCCTCCAGCTGACGGGCGCTTATAGGTATGCTTTGAATTTTATCCTCAGGATTGCCTGAGTTTCTCATGCTTACAAAATAATTTTTTATCTCGTTTAATGCCTGGTCTGTCAATTTTGGAAAGACTGATTGCTTTGCGTAGCCAACATACTTCTTTATCATCACAGTTTCAAATCTGGCAGGTCCTTCTGTTCCTGAGCTTTCCTCCTTGTGCAGTTTTAGGATAAATGAAGCTAGTTTTTCATCCCTCTCCGCATTTGGCAAATCCTTGACAGGAAAAATAAGATCAAATCTATTTATCAATGTAGATGGCAATTCTATTTGCTTTGCCAATATTTCATATGGATCGAATCTTCCGAACTTAGGATTGGCTGCAGCTAAAACTGTAGTTTCAGACCTTAGTGTTGCTTGTATGTTAGCTTTGCTTATAGATATTGTCTGCTGCTCCAGTGCTTCATGCATTGCAGATGTGTCTTCTTTTGTCATCTTGTCTAACTCATCTATACATACCAAACCTTTGTTTGCAAGAACCAATGCTCCTGCTTCTAACGCCCAACCTTTAAGGAATTCGTCTTTTACGACTGCAGCAGTTAGGCCAGCCCCAGATGCACCTTTTCCTGAAACAAACCTTGATTTTGGAGCCACAAGAGACATTCTTTTAAGCAACTGGGACTTTCCGCTTCCAGGATCTCCCACAAGTAGTATGTGTATATCTCCTCTTCTTTGAACTCCGTCACTTTGTTTTTTCTTGCACCCTCCAAACAACTGAAGTACAAGAGCCTCTTTTATTCTTTCATGCCCATAAACAGTAGGCGCAATTGAGTCTATAAGCTTCTCGTATATGACTGGGTCTTTTGACATTTGCATAAGCTCTTCTTTTTCCTCGGGAGACAATACAAGCGAAGTAAACTCCTCCTGGACAGGCTCTATGTAATTTGCATCTATCATAAGGTCAAATCTTGTCGAAATACCCCCTGAGGCGAGCACTATCGGTATTTCCTTAAGGACACCAATTACAATTATTTTGCTTCCGGGATTCGTTTTTTTATCTGAAAGAGGACTTACAAGGTCATTCTTTAGGAAAACATTTATCCTCTTTGGCTGCTCTCCTCCGTCAAGATCCTCGCTGGCTTCCTCTAGAACTATTTTTTGAGCATCCACAAGCTCTTTTGATATAAGATGAAACTTCCCTTTCCTTCCGCAACTGCAAGATGATGGCTCCTTGAACTTTGTGTCCACTTGTATTATTGAAATTATATTGCCGCAACTAGGGCATTCAAACCTCGCACTAGTAACTTGAGGTCTTACATCGCTCTTTTGCCTTACTATTCCTTGAAATTGGTAAAATTTGTTTATGTTCTTGCTTCTTATGTTGCTTATTAATATCCTAGACGAGTCTGGAAGATTTTTGAGTCTTACATTTATTGAAATTCCCTCAACTCCCAAGTCAAATTTTGATATAGCGTATTCTGCAGCCTTTATTGCATCTTCTGGTCTTTCTAAGATTTCCTCTGCTAAATTTAGGTCGAATTTAGAAAGCTCGGAGAAGTCTATTGATATTGATTCCTCACCCTTTGCAGCCTTGTCAAGGAGCTCAGATTTATGACTCGTTTCAAAGAAATCCTGAAATTTAGATATTTGCTCCTGTGCATCCATTTTTTAACCTTCCAGCTTGAAATGTAAAGAAAATAAAAATAATCTGCCCTGAAACCCGCTAGTTTTCCGGAATTAGTTCTTGCCTTTGACTTTGTTGAGGTTAATCAAGAGCATATCGATTGCCTTGTGAACCATTTCTTCCGACTTGGTTCCTGTACAGACTATTTTTCCGTTGCTGAATAATAAGAATGTAGCCTTGGCTTCCATTAACTTATATACCAAGCCTGGAAACTGCTCTGGCTCGTATTCTGTATTGTCTAGCTTCATAGCCAAAGTGTTAAGATTCAAGTCCATGCCTATGCTTCCGCTAGCTACTATGTTTTGAACGTTTATTTTTGGTTTTATCTTTATTTTTATTCCTATTTTCTCTAGGCTTTCAATAATCTTTTTTATGCTCTCATCTACCTTTTCTAGGCTTCTTGCTCCTGTACAAACTATGTTTCCTGAACTGAATATAAGTGCAGATGTTTTAGGATCCTTTATTCTTATAACCAGACCTGGAAATTGCTCAGGGTTGTACTCAGTGTTGCTAAGAGTAGCAGCCATTTTCTCCAGAGGAATATCATGCTCCAAGCTAGAAGAAACAACTATATTAACGACAGTTATATTTTTATGCGGATCAAAATCAGATTGCTTAGGTTCAGCTTTCTTTTTTTGGACAGTTTTCATTGCTGGTTTAGATGCCATTTTTACCCCCCTTATAATAAAAGTATTACTTTTTATTTATAAAGAAAAGAAGGGGTATTTATAAATGCTTTTATATTTTAAAAACTATTTCCAAATACTATATTTCAAATATAATATGCCCCCTTTATTTCCTATGGAAATACATGAAATGAGCTAAAACCTACTTAAAAACCATATTAAGCACTAAACCAGTATACTAAACACACCCCTTCATTTCCTATGGAACTTCTAAAGAGGACCTCTCAGAGGATACATAAAACAGCAGATGACTAAAATTCCCCTGCAAATCGCGAGCATCATTAAGATTAAGTACAATTTGAAAAAAACTGACAAATGTTTTTAAACAAGATTAAGTTCCCATTATCATGATCGCGACATTCTATGCGCAAGATTATCTTATCTTTCTTGAACCTTCAAAAAAAGAAGCCGAAAGTCTTCTGGAAGGAAAAGTGCTAGAGTCAAATTTGCTTGAATCAGGAAATAATCTTGGAAAAATTGTGAAGCTATATATACAAAAAAATGAAGGAGTAGATGGAATATCCTCAAAGAATATTCCTTCAGGAAAGGGATGGGATAATATATTGCAAATACATTTCGTGATGGATTATAATGCATATACCTCTCTTGTACAAAATGGAAAAGTAGGAACTAGAATATCATCGTACAGCTGCGTGGAAATACTTAACGGAACAGACAGCTACATAGCAAACGATTAATTCTCCCCTAACTCCTACTAAAACTATATAAATACACCAATAATTCTTTTAATCATGAATTATGAAGATATGCTTAATGAAGCCAGGGAAAAACTGCCCCAGACAGTAAAGGCAACTACAAGATTCGAGATACCTAATGTAAGGGGACAAATAGAAGGAAACAAAACCATAATAAGCAATTTCTTTCAAATAGCAGATGTCCTTGGAAGAAAGCCCCAGCACCTTTTGAAATACGTTCAAAAGGAATTAGCAACTCCAGGCGTTATAAAAAAACAAGCAGTCATATTCGGCTCCAAGCTTCCTGCAAGCAAGGTAAATGAAAAAATAAAGACATATGCTGAAGAGTTTGTTTTTTGCAAGGAATGCAACGGTCCTGATACAAAGATGATAAAAGAAGGTGATGTTTACTATATCACTTGCCAAGTTTGTGGTGCAAAACACAGTTTCTATGCTAAGATATAATCTTCAAGCTGACCGTTTTTCTTTCTCCAGCAGCTTAATTAACTCTTTTGTCTTTATCAAAGATCCTAATATTGTTTTGAAATTCTGACAGTTCCTTTTATGCCACGAAGGTTTTTCTGTGGATGATGCATCCGTAACTAAATATGGCTGAATACCCCTCATAGCAGCCCCTGCAGCGCTGAAATAAACACAAACACCTGAATAAACTCCGCAGAAATAAAGCACATCTATTTTCTCCTTTTTGCAGTATTTCTCTAAGTCAGTCCTGAAGAAAGAATCATACTCCTTCTTCTTGACAAGTTTCGTCCTTTCCGCAGACATAATTGCAGGAACAAGCTCGTTAAGCCCTTTCTCTCCATTTTTCTTAGACTCATCGCCCCAGAGCCTTTGCATTACAGGATTTATTTTTCCTCTTTCGTCACCCTTAACTATTATAACTGGAAGATTTTGCATTCTAAATTTCTTTATAAGTAATATTTGATTGGCCAAAATTTCTTTTGGATTATAAGTATCCTTTTTGTAGCTTTTTACCATATCTATTATTATTAATCCTTTTACCATTTTAACTCCGTTGTTTTGAGGAATTATATTTTTTAATCTCTAAGTAAATTATATAAAAAAGCCAGGAAAAGTTTATCCGTTCTTGTCCAGATACTCCTTTAGTTTTTGTATTGCTTTATACCTGTGAGATATCTTGTTTTTCTCTTCAAAAGTCATCTCTGCGAATCTTTTCCTGTATCCGTCGGGAATGAATACTCTGTCAAAGTCAAAGCCATTGTCTCCTTTCATTTTTGCAACTTTTCCAGATACTTCTCCTTTGAATATGACTATATCCTCCAGAGAATTGACAAGAGCTATTAAGCAAACAGTTTTTGCTTTCTTGTTTTTAGTTAAATAAGCTAATTTTTCGTATCCGACGTGTTTTATGAAATCTTTTATATAAGGTCCGGGAAGGCCGTTCCATTCCTCAAAACAAAAGGATGTATCTTCAACTATGCAACGTTTTTTTAACTTAGTATATGATTGCTTTGCTTTTTCAAGAATCACCTCTTCTGACGAACCTTGTATTTCATGGGTTTCTACAGGAACTGAAATTATGTCATAACCGATTAGCAAATCCTGAAATTCCTTTAATTTGTTCCTGTTTCCTGTAGCCAGTATTATTTGCGTAGCGTTCATTTTGTCTCATTAACTTAAATTCTTTAATATAAACCACTTGTGAGGCAGTCGTATTTATACTTTATTCCGCTTCAGCTTCTCCTTCAAACCAATCTTTAAGTCCTTTCTGGACTTCCTTTTCTTTTCCGAATACCCCTTCGATTCTTCTCTGTGTTAACTCTATTACTTGTCTGACATATGGATTTACCTGGTATTTTTTTGAAAGAAGAGTGCTATAATCCATGTATTTTACTATGCTACCTTCGCTTATAGTAAATATTATCTTTCCCCCGCACGCTGTGCATTTTCCTGATAACGGAGGCCTCCTAAACTTTTCGTTGCAATTAACACACCTGAATTCCTGTGTTGAAAACTTTCTCAGGTTTCCTTTTGTGTCCCTTATGAAATGTTTTTCTATTATAAGTCTTGCAACATCAGTCTGGTCTACAGCTCTTATTTTTACTGCTATGTCCATCTGGGCATCTACTTTTTCTCCCATGCTTGGAAGTATCTTGTAAGATGAGCAAAGTACTCCTGCATTAAAATTTGTAGTATCATGAGTAAATCCAAAGTTTTCATATTGAGCTTCTGTTCCTATTACCTGTCCAACTCTTTTTATTGGAATATCATATGGCATTTTAAGCTGCTCTGCAGCTCTGTATAATGATAAAGGATAGCTATTAACAATATCCATGTTAAATACCATATCGTCCACTTCTGCAGGAATTAATATTGTAGTCAAAACCAAGGGTGCATCCATTGTACTTCCTCTTGAGCTTGGAAGGAAGAGTTTTGAAAAATTAAGAAAAGCGTCAAGTGCAAGAAGGATGCATGATTCGTCTCCATCGCAATCCCTTCTCATTGCTGCATGGACATAGGGCGTTGCAAAGAATCCTTGGGTTTTCGAGAATCCTATTATTCTTATTATTATTCCTGCAGATGTATGCGGGGCCAAGCCTATAGCTATATGTCCAACAAGATCTTGTTTTGATTTTAAGTTATAAAAAGGCTTTAGTCCATATAGTTTTTCTAGCTCTTCATCTATGAAATTAGCTGCCCTAAAAAATACTTCATCCGCAGGTTCATCCGGAGAGACCGGACAGCAAGGAATCACGACGTCCTGCACTTTCAGTTCTAGGATTTGATCTTCTCTTTCCAACGGCAAGCCATATATATCCTGCTCGTATCCAAGTTCTATTAGTTTTTCTATTGGGACGTTTATTTCTTTGGGCTTAAAGTGGGTCAGTGGCACCTCTGAGCAATCATATCTTATTGTGCCATCTTTGTTTACTGACAGGTTATATTTAGCTCTTAACATTCCCTTTATCAAATGCTCTGCAATCTTTTCTTTGCTTGCCAGTCCCCTTACTCCTTTTATCAGGTCAGGAATTATTTTAGTATCCATTCTTTTCTTTAACGAGTCCATTATCTTGTCTATGTTTATTTCTACTTTTTTGGACTTTTCATACGGATTCTTTTTCTCTCCTTCCTGTATTATTTCTGTTTTTGAATTGCATAATTCACAAACCCTGAAAGGAGTTGTATTATTACATTTTTTACATTTAAACAATTGCAAGTCAGTCACTATTTTTCTTGCTTCCATTGCTGATTGAAAGCTCCTCAGCCTTCCTCCTTGTTCACCTACTGGAAACATAGCGTGAGGGCTACCTGTTAGTTTTCTCATCTTAGCTTTTTCAGGACGCCCCATTCTAGCTCCTATGAATGTTCCCGACTTGTCTCTTATCTTGACTCCTGAAAGGGCCGTCAGTATATCTGTTATCTTTGTATTGTTTTCAAATATCGAAAATGATTCTTCTTCTGACTTGTCAGGGCCTAGTGTAAATAAAAGCGCCTGTGCATGATCTTTTTCAACCACAACAAATTCTTTCTGGACTTCCTTGTGCGGCACTCCAATTAATTCCAAGCTTCTTTTTTGCGGTTTGAGTCTTATTATTAATTTGTCTGATTCGTATTTTCCGGACAAAACCCAATTTCGCAGCTCAAAAAGCTCGTTTTTTGATATTGCTGTCCAATAATATGTATATATTGGGTGGAGAGGTATTTCCATTCTCTCTGATATTTGCTTTGCTGCTTCAAAGCTCATTTTTGTCATGAGTGGTTTCTTTAAAAGAATTCTTAATTTAGAAGGGGAAATATTTAGCAAGTCACTTATTTTTTCTTCATCTATTGTCCAAAATAGTTTAACTGATGATTCTTCAAGTTCTTTTATCCAGACTTCTTGGCAGTAACCTGATGGAACTAATTTGTGGGCTCTGTCAAAAAAATCTCCATAGTTTATTAAAACATCCCCCAAATAAAGTATTTCTTCAACATCATCCCTGTATTGTTTTGCTTCCGCCTCTGTCTCTATAATTATAACCTCTCCTGATTTCAGCTTTATTATAGGACCATCTATCGTATCGCAGCAAGTAAATGCTGCAGCTTTCCCAGGTCTTTCTACTTTAAGCTGTGTTCCTGTAGCTACAAAATTATTTGTTAGTATCATTGATGCTGGATGTATTGCTTGGGCTGAAAATCCCGACGTTCTAGCTCGGCCATATCTCAACCTGAATCCCCCGTGTTTCATTGGATGTCCCAGAACCGGCCTTCCTCCTACAAGATCCGTTATGTATGTAAAGTCCGGAGACAGACCTTCAGCTGATTTTTTGGCAGACTTTGATTTGTTTTTTGTCTGAATTTTTACAAATTCCTCCATAAAAGACCAGTGCATCATATTCATTTCATTTCCCCATTTTGAAAGTTTAGCCCAGAGTTTAGGTCCTTTAAGTGGAATGCACGAACTATGAATAAGGCAGTATCCGCTTCGCAGGTTGTTTGTGGGTATTCTTGGCAAATCCCTAAGTAATGCACTTGACAATTCATTTTTTTCTGAAGGATCTCCAGATATTTCTACAGGCAGATGACTCATTAAAAACTCGACTTCTTCCTTTGATGGAAAATATTGCAAGTTCGTTACATATTCATGATAATCTTCTAACTCAGCATAGCATCTATGAATTTCTTTTTCGGTCGGGTCATATTCTGAGTAGCCCATGTTTTTTCTTACATAATCTGCAATTAAAACAGACACTGCTGCAGCAGTTCCTCCAGCAGCCCTTATTGGCCCCGCGTAATTTAAGCAGAAATATTTTCCTTTTCCATCCAATCTGTCCTTTAACTCGAGCGATGTAAATCCCTCAAGGGGAGCAGATACAACCCCTAAAGTCATGTATGCAAACCCCGTCCTTATTCCTACTTCCATCGCTTCTTTTTCATCTTTGAATTTACAGAATTTTTCTTGTGCTATTTCCAAGGATATTTGCAACGCTACCCTCCAATCCAAAGGAGAATATTTTTTTTCCAACTCTATTATGCGCTCTATGGCTTTTGATTCCAGAAGTTGAGGAGCTATTGCCGATATTAATCCTATTACTCTTTCTGCTAAATTTTCTGCTAGCTTAACTTCCACAATATCTTGAGGATCATAGCCTTTCTTTCTTGCTTCCACAGCTATATTATATTGTTTTAATGATTTTTGGCTTAATTCATCGAAGTATTTTTGTGTTTTTTTTGATGCTACAGTCATTTTATCCTCGTGGTAATTATTTCATTTCCGCCATTTCCCTTACTTGCTTTGTTGCTTCTTCTTCTTTTTCCTTTGATTTTTTTGAAAGGAAATTCATTATTTTTACTTCTCTTGTTCTAAGGTTTATAATGGGGACCCTCGCGGGCAGTGGCTCTAGTCCTCTTTTTATCTGGTCTTCTGTTGTTTCTGTCCAGCAAGATGCATTTATCGTGGTTACATTCCTGTATTTCCCTGTTGTGGATCTGTGTATGTGTCCTGTAACAAATATATCAGGTATTATATCTATAACAAGAAAATCTTGCTCCCCATCAGGAAGATAGAGTGTTGAGCCATGTGTTGGCGCTAGATGTCTTTTCTGAAGCAAAAAAGACAGTATCAAGTCTGATCTTTTCTGTCCTCCCGCCTCTCTTATGAACGGAACGTTTTCTGCATAGTATATTAGTGATCCCCCATGATAAAGTAGCAAGTCAAAGCCAGGAAAATCTTCGGTTGATGCTATATTTACATATGCTGGATTTGATACTAGAGTTACATTTGGCATTTCCCATAGCGCGGAAGCATAATCTCTGAAGGGTACTTCTTGCGGCTCAGATAGTCTTCCTGCATCATGGTTTCCAGACATAAGAATTAATTTTATGTGTTGGGGAATTTGCTTTAACCATTTCGCTGCCTCGTTGTATTGTTGCGTTATGTCCATAATTTTTAAGTCCCCTTCCTGTCCTGGATATATTCCTACCCCTTCCACAATATCTCCTGTTAAAACAACATACTTCACTTTTCCAGCTATTTTTTTTTGCTCTTCATTTCCCAAATTTCCTCTTATCCATTGTATAAATTTTGAAAATTCTTCTTCCATGAATACATTAGATCCGAAGTGCGTGTCTCCCATAAAAACAACATATTCCTCCTCTTTTTGTTTCTTCATTTCTTTGTTTAAAGGAATATCTGGGAATATTATTTTATCTGCAAAAACTGCCGTATTAAGCCAAGATCCTGTTACACCTATAACTTCATCCAGAACTATGTTATTGGCTAGATTGAATGTTTCTTTGTTATTTTCATCTTGGCGCACAATTACTGTGCATACTCCTGTGGAATCTTCGAGTTTTAGAACGATGTTGTTGTTTTTTGTGGTTGATTTTTCAAGCACCATACCTATTACTGCGACTTTATCATTGTTTATTTTTGAATTTATTCTAGATATTGCTGTAACTCCTTGCAGCTCTTTTCTGTTTCTAAGAAATTGTGATAATGTTTTGAACCTAAGGTTGAACACCGAAACAAAATCTTGGAATGTCCTTTTTTTCGGGGGCCTGTCATACGACTTTAATATTTTTACAACAGATGTTTTTTCATTTGTCTCATTTTTACTGTTTTTTGTTTGTTTTGAAGAAATGAATTTGTTTATTAAATCAGCATCCAGAAAGTCCAAATCGTCTTTATATGTGTTGTATATTTCTTCCAAAATTTTTTCTTCTATTTCCATCAATAGGACTTCAGGACTTACTAATATTCCTTTATCTATCATATTTTTAATTGTTTGGGATTCCATCTTCTTTCTCTTCCTCTTCCAAGACTCTCGCTTCCCTTCTCGATGATGAACCGTTAAGTTCCAGTTCTTCTTCAAGTATTAATAATATTTTTCTTTCTATTGATGAGGATAGAGAAATGTTTATTTCTCTTGTTCTTCCGAATCTTCCTTTGCTTATTATTTTTGTGTTTATTATTCCAAGCATATCTAATTCGCCAATTATATCGGAAACCCTTCTTTGTGTCAGAGGTCTCAGGCCGCTTTTATTGCATATTGATTTGTATAACTCATATACATCTCCTGTTAGTATGTTTGTTTTTTTATTTTGGCTTAATATAAGAATAGGATATAGTGTTGCTTGGAATTGTTTGGGGTGTGTTTTTACCATATCTATTAATCTGTCCCTCTCTATCTTGTCCTCTGCTTCATCTATGTCTTCTATCTTTACTGTTTCCCTGTTTTTTCTTTCTGCCAGCTCTCCTGCAACTCTGAGCAATTCAAGCGCCCTTCTCGCATCACCGTGCTCTCTTGCAGCATATGCTGCACATTTTTGGATAACTCCATCATCTATTGCGCCAGGCTTGAATGCCCTAACAGCTCTTTCTTTTAGGATATCTTGAATTTGAACTGCATTATATGGTGGAAAAAGAATTTCCTCCTCACTTAAACTGCTTTTCACTCTAGCATCTAGATTGTTTGCAAACATTAAATCATTTGATATTCCTATTATTGATAATTGTGATTTTTTTAGTTCTGAGTTTATTCTTAGAAGATTATATATTATTTCATCTCCTGCTTTCTTGACTAATTCGTCCATTTCATCAAGTATTAATATTGTTATTTTTTCTTCCTGATCCAAAGCCCTGAAGAAAATGTTGTATACTTCATCTGTTGGAAGTCCTGTTGGAGGAACTGCTTTTCCGAAAAATCTTGCTAATTCCGCTATTAATCTGTATTCTGTATCTGCTATTTTTTTAAGTTTGCAATTAAGATAGAATATTTGTACAGATAATCCTTTTTCCTTGGATATGTTTTCCATTTGCTCCGCTACATACTTCACAACTAATGTTTTTCCCGTTCCGGACTTCCCATAAACAAACAAATTAGATGGTTTTTCTCCTTTTAGTGCTGGAGAAAGTATTTGTGCAACTTGATTTATCTGATCATCTCTATGACTTATTTCTCCGGGTATGAAAGATGACTGCAAAACTTTTTTGTTATTAAATATTGTTTCTTTTTTTAGGAATGTTTCAAAGAAGTTATTTAGGTTGTTTTTTATCATAAAATTCCAGAAGAAATGAAGGTTATATAAATGTTCTTCTTTTGAAAAATAACCTATTTTTTGTTTGTTTATTAAAGCTGTTTTTATGAGTATTATGTTGTAAATGTTCTTTTATTATAGGTCTTATATAAAATGCATTTTGTTATATCTATAACTCACCCCTTCATTTCCTA
>CAZOPU010000004.1:0-41625 GCA_964581965.1 uncultured Methanosarcinales archaeon
AACTATTCCTGCAGTCCCTATTGTTATCATTGAGTCTGCTAGATTAAATACTGGAAACCACCCTAAATCAAAAAAATCCACAACATATCCTCTGAATATCCTGTCTATAAGATTACCTAAGGTTCCTGCTGCAAGCAAGATTAAGCAGAATTTGCAGTCATTAAACTCCTCTCTGAAATACCACAAAAGCAAAAGGAACAACAAAGATACAATAATCATAATAACCACTGCTCCCTGCAGCAATCCAAAACTTATTCCTGTGTTTTTAACCAAATGAAGAGAAAACAGACTTAAGTAGTATGAGTGAGAAATAAAATGTGCCTTTAGCAATTGATCCAGAAAAAGAAGGGCCAAAACTAAAATAAAGACAAAATGCCTGCTGAGTAAATTACCAAGGATATTTTTTCTGTTGTGTTTCCGTTTGGTGTCTTTCAATGTTATCCAGCCTGTGATTTATATTAGTTATTTCTGACCTTATAGCGTCCAGTTTTGCAAGTATAAGTTGAATGTCCTTTGAATTATCCTGAGGAGCAAACTGTTGCTGCCTGTTATAATCAAAACTCTCCACCTTAGGAGCAATTCTAGGATTTCCGAAACTATCAAATCCTCCCTGCTGATTAAATCCTACATCTTGATTATTTAAATCAGCAAGTTTAAGCCCTGAGTTGCTGTCCATCATAGGGTCGCCATACATGCTATTCTTGGCTTGCCCTAATCCCTGACTATAATCCTGCATTCCCTGTGCACCAAAATCAGAAGGGAGTTCTGCATCTTTTTTCTTTTTTCCAAAACCAAGCAATCCCATCATATACCTCTTTTTTATATTTTTAACACATAATTAAACTATGTTCAAATATTTATTTTCATTCTTCGGTTTCTGAATCAGAGTTCTCATCAGAAACAATTCTTTTTTTTATTAGCCTGTCAAGTAATTTATCAGGAAGTATTTTTATCAGTTTTATTGTAGTCAATTCAGGATATACAGTCATTTTTTCATCTTTTATTCCATCAAAAATAAATGCCCCCTTTGAATCCTTTACTTCCTTGACAAATAGATTGAAGAACAACTTGTTCTTTACATCCTGCTCATCATCAAAAGAAGATGACATTTCTTTTTTTAGCCCCGGTGCTGCAGAAATCAATGGAGCAGTGCATTCAGATAGTTTTTTGCAGCTAAAAACAGAACTTATCAAGTCACCACTTACATTTATTGATGTTCCTTCTGATATCTCAACTGTCTTGCCCTGGAAGCTGCTACTGTCTACTATAAGTGTGATTAACCCCTCGGAATCCTCTCCATATTCATCGTTACTTATCTCTTCGTTTATTTCTGAAATTCTACTCTCAGTCAACAATTCTATGTTTGTAACTTCAAGAACCTCAGAATCTTTATTTCCTGAATATATGAATCCTGCAACTACGGCTCCTTCATGGGATAAAAGTATTGTCTTGTCCTCATCTAGGTTTCCCTTTATCTTATTTATATCAATATATATTACTGCTCCAAAAACGGCGACAACAAAGATAATAAGAAGAACAACTGCAAACATGGCCCTGAAAAATGTCTTTAATAATTTGTAAAATATGAAAAATGCCAGAAAGAGGACAAGCACTATAAGTATTATGTTAAGTATCATCATAGCCATCATTAACTTAATGACTTATTCAGTATATAAACATTTTCATTATAATTCAAAAGAAAATTGTTTAAACTCCTAGTTTTTAAGCTTTTCAATAAGAGATGACTCATCTAGAAGCTCTTCCTCTCCAGATTCCATGTTCCTTAATTTGTATTTATTGTCCTTAAGCTCGTTTTCACCCACGAAAACAACATAAGGTACGTCATAATTTGATGCGTATTCCAGCCCTTTGCTTACTCCTTTTTTAAGGCTTAAATCTGAGGGAATAAGATTGTTTCTAAGTTCTGAAACAAGCCTTATTGATTCTTCCTCTGTCTTTATTGATATAACAAGTACTTTTGCCACGCTTTTTCTTAATTTGCTCTCCTTAAGCTTAAGAACTTCAAATATTACATCTATTCCAAAAGAAATTCCCACCGCAGGATATTCCTGGTTGTTTCCGACAAATTGCCCTATCATCTTGTCATATCTTCCTCCTGCAGCTATGCTTGATTTTATCGCAGATTCAGATGCAAAAACCTCAAACACAGTCCCGGTATAATAAGATAGTCCTCTTGAGAGATTAGGCCAGAACTCTGCATTAACATCCATTATTCTCAAAACCTTGAATAACTCTTTTATTTCTTTTAATGCTTCCTCTCCCAGTTCCAGTTCAAGAGCCTTTATTGTTAAATTGTTTTCATCCTGTTTTTCAGTCAGCCTGAATACAGTTTCTATCATTTCCTCATCTAAGCCAATATTTTCAAGCTCCTTTGAAACACTCACCTTGCCAATTTTCTCAATTTTATCCAAAGAAAGAATAACAGCAGTCCTATTCTCCTCAGGCACATTTACTTTTGTAAGTATTGCATCTAGTACCTTGCGATTGTTAACTTTTATTACTACATCAAGATTAAGCTTTTCAAAAACCCTTTTTGCAATACTAAGTAACTCTGCTTCAGCTATCATCTCCTTGTTGCCAACTACATCAACATCGCATTGCGTAAACTCCCTGTATCTTCCAAGCTTTATTGGTCCGTCTCTAAAAACCTGTCCTATCTGGTACCTTTTGAAAGGCATTTTAGTATTAGGATTCATTGCGATAAACCTTGCCAATGGAACAGTTAAGTCATATCTCAGGCAAAGGTCTCTTTCTCCTTGGTCATTTAACCTAAAAGTTTCCTTAAGGATTTCTGCGCCTCCTGCATATTTAGATGCCAGAACATCATACCTCTCTATTATAGGAGTATCCAACGGATTGAATCCGAATACTTCAAAAACAGACTGCACAGTATTTGAAATCCTTAGCTTAAGGATTTTTTCCTCGGCAGGAATGTCTCTTACTCCTTTTGCAGTATCTATATTCATTTTGTTTCCTTCTATTCCCAGAACTCAACCAACTGGTTATGGGGCGACTGCTGGGAATTGAACCCAGTCCCAGGGTTCCACAGACCCCGATGCTAGCCGGTACACTACAGTCACCATAAAACAAAAGAAACAGGAATGTTTTATATAATTTTTTATATTATTTGCCCTTTTTAGACAAAAAAATATTTTATCAAACAATAATTCAAACTTTAAAATTAAAATTCTATAAACTCATATTAATAATATCATTGAAGAATGTCCCTTAGCTTAAGACAGAATTCTTTTGCCCCAGCATAATATGTCTCCACAGGATCCTTATCATTTTTTATCAGAACATCAAGTATTTTATCTTCTCCTGATGAGGACCTATCAAGGTTTTTTAGTTCATTAAGGCTTTCATTTGGAATTATATCTTTTTCAGGAAGAGACAACAGGAAAAGCTGATTCTCTATCTCATTAAGAACCATAAGCATTCTTTTTTTGTCCGGGCTAGCTTCGTTGTGAAGTGCTTCCGAGAATTCGTTATACCATTCCGGTTTTAAGGACAATTTTTCCCTTAGCTGTTTTGAGCCACCATGATGTTTATTGTAGACTCTGCCTATGACAAAATTAAGTGCTTTGGATTTATCCTCTATAGAAGCAACATATTCCTGTATCGTGGCAGGCTGATGCTGCGCCATTGAATGATTATCAGAATGTGAAGGTTTATGCTCATGTGTTTCTCGCTCCCTAGGAGAAAATAATTTTGCTATTATAAAGAATATAAGAAGGTAAATTATTGAGCAAAATATGTTAATTGCCACAATAGCAGGTATATCTAGATTAGACCTTAGAAGTTCCTGACTAGTCGCCACAAAGAAAAACAAACCAGACAAAATAAACGGAATTACCCATATTATTATCAATGTAAACACAGTCTCATCAAACATAACTAGACAAAGAATTATTGTGGCAATCGTAGGCATGAAGCTAAGTATTACAAAAATAGGAGATGCCCCTGTGCTAAGGGATGTAAGGACTATTACTATGAATAGCAAAATCAAAGATACTAACGAGAACCCCTCAAAAAGCACTCTTCTAAGTCTTAACGACTTCTCACCCATAATATTTGTTCCTATAATGCATTTTATATATTTTTTGTATTTTAGGCATTTTAATTATCTTAATCCATATTTCAATTACCTTTTTCTTATTATGGTCTGCTGTATGTTTTTTTCAAATACTTTTCTTGCAACAAAAGTAGTTTTATCCCTTTCGTAGAAAAATTCATTTCCTTTTTTCGCATTAGGCATCTGCTCTTTAAGGAAAGTGGCAAGAGTCTTAAAATTATCATTTAAAGGAAGATGGAGCCCAAGCTTTTTATTTAATGATCTTATATCAACTCATCTGCTTACAAGCCATTACTTTTTGCCTATTTTTTTTACAAGATAATCAACCCTGTCAGATTCATCGAATATCTCTCCAACCAACTCCTCGAGAATATCTTCCATGGTGACAACGCCCATGAATTTTCTTCTCTTGTCCATAACTATTGCCATGTGAACATGCCTTAGCTGCATCATCTTCAATGCATAATCTATTTTCTTATTAGGCTGGACAAATACAGTGTGAGAAACCAAGCTTCTCAATGTTTTATCTGTTTCGTTCCTAAGCATAACATCCATAACATCCTGAACTCTCACGACTCCTTTCATATTGTTTATTTTATTATCATACACAGGTATTCTTGAAAATGCCTGTTCTGTTAGTAGCGGAAGCGCATCTTTTATTTTCATATCCCACTCAAGAGCAAATGCCTCCTCTCTTTTGGTCATCACATCTTTTACAGCGACATCATTGAATTTAAACACATTATGAATTATTTCCTTTTCACGCTCGTTTATTTCTCCTTCTTTTTCCCCAACCCTTACCATATACTTAATTTCCTGCTCTGTAACAAGGGGTTCTTCCTGTCCTTTTTTTCCAATCTTGTTTGCTAATCTGGAAAGCAGGTTAAAAAACCAGACTAATGGATAAAGGATCTTCATTAATACCACAAGTATAGGAGAAACCAACAACGCAATGTTTCTGGAGTTTTTTGATGCAAGAGTTTTAGGAAGTATCTCTCCGAAAGTCAGAGTTAAGAAAGTGACTATTCCAGTTGCAACTCCCAAGTATACATCTCCAAATGTATCTATTGTGAATTTGGTTGTAAGAACCGCACCCAAAATATTAACTATGTTATTTCCTATTAATATTGTTATTAGCGTCTCGCTTTGATGCTCTTTTAAGTAAAGTAAATATTTTGATTTTGGCACCCTTTGCGAAACCATCTGCTTAGCTTTCAAAGAAGTAGTACTAACCACTGCTACTTCAGAGCCGCTGAAAAATGCAGAGCAGATGAAAGTTAGCAATATTATTACCAAAATAAATGACATTTAATTAAACTAACATTAACAATTATTAAATTTTTTGATTAAATATTATATACATAAAGCGCCAAAATCTAATCAACGGCTAGTTTATCTGCAATAACAATCAGCAAATATTAACATAAAATTACGCAAAAAACAAAAAAGAATAAAAACAATGGATATTTTTAGTATTAATTATGGAAATGGACGAAAACTGGCACAACATTTATGAAAGCAATGCAGAAAAAGATATGCCTGATTATCTTATGTCATACTGGACAAAAGAGGACTTTGATGATCTTGTTGTAACTACGAAGGCTCTTTTGAGAGATATGCGTGGAAAAAAAATAAAGACTGTTCTGGATGTAGGATGTGGACCTGGATTTTACTGCAAATTTCTAAGCGAGCAAGGATATGATGTTACAGGAATAGACTATTCAGAAAAAGTAATTGCGCTTGCTAAAAAGAAATATCCTCACCTAAAATTCAAAGTAGATAATGGATACAATCTTTCATTTAAGGATCAATCTTTTGACCTGGTTATAACAATAGGAGCATTGCAGTGCGTATATGATTACAAAAAATTTATTACAGAAACAGCAAGGG
This sequence comes from uncultured Methanosarcinales archaeon, assembly GCA_964581965.1. Taxonomy (GTDB): domain Archaea; phylum Nanobdellota; class Nanobdellia; order Woesearchaeales; family 21-14-0-10-32-9; genus 21-14-0-10-32-9. The sequence goes on from CAZOPU010000004.1 coordinate 5,987, forward strand.
TTGCAAAACAAGCACTAGTAATATCCACTTTGTATAGAAAAAAGAAATCTGATAATCCTCAGGAACTAGTAGAAAAACAGCTAAAAAAAGATTCTTGGCCTACAAGAGACTTTCATCCTGATGAGCTTACATCCATATTAGAAGATCTCGGATTCAGGACAAGAGTGATAAGGCAGATAAATGGACGTTCTTTAAAAGACCATTTCTTTATAGTCGCTGAAAGAAATGAATGGACAGACAAGGATGTTGCCTAAAAGAACATGTTGCAAGTATAAAAATAACATAATCAGCACAATAAGCAACTCTTTTCCCATAATAAATATAATTATCTAGTCAAAATATAAGAATTTCTTTAAAAAAGCGCAAAAATGATTATGTGCCTGCCCAAATACAAATGCATAACAAAGTTTATATATACATATTCCTAAAATTTAGTAAATTTAATACTAAATAACGCTAATAACAAAAAAGCAAGGGAGAGAGGAAATATGAACAATGCGAAACTAGGTTTAATTATTGTTACCATGATGGCGGCAGTAGCCCTATTTGGGAGCTTTATAATTCTTGCACATCAGAATTCCGAGACTAAGTCCGGAAACAATTTAGTAGGAAACGTAGTCGCTGCAGGAAGCAGCTCTGCAGATATAAAAGAGCAAAGAGCATCATCTGATTCATTAATAGATTCCTCTTTAAACTGTAAGTGGACCTCCTGGAAAAACAGAGATACTCCTGCAGGAACAGGAGATTGGGAAACCCTTGCAGACTTCAGCAATATTTGTAAAAATCCAGTTGCAATAGAGTGCAAAACAACAGATGACAGCACAGCCTCTCAAACTGGTCAAATAGTAACATGCTCCACAGATTCTGGCCTTGTATGTAAAAACGCAGATAACAAAAAAGGGTGCAAGGACTACAAAGTAAGGTTCTGCTGCCCCATAACTGAAAGCAACACATCCATAAATAAAACAAAGCCAAAATACGACTGCTCTGATTCTGACAACGGAATAAATTTCTCAGTTAAAGGAACAACTTCTCTAAGTAATGGAGAAACAAAGACTGATTTTTGCATAGTTGAGCAAGGAAAAAGCATCACAAGTAAAACTAACATATTAAGAGAGCACTATTGCTCAGGATCAGTCATAGCTGTAAAGCAGACAGTCTGCCAATACGGATGCAATAACGGAACCTGCCTAGCATCTCCTATTCCTAAATGTATAGACTCAGATGGAGGAAAAGATTACACATCCTCAGGATATACAACTGGAAGCAACTACAAAACCAAACAATACAGAAAAGCAAAAGACAGATGCTCATCTCCAACTGAGTTGATTGAGATGTACTGCGACTCAAACATGTATATGAAGAGCATAGTTTACACCTGTCCTTATGGATGCAACACTGCAAAGGGAGTTTGTTTTGAATCGCCAGGAATCACTGATGATAACGAGACAAACACAACACAACCCCCTATAACACAACCAGCTTCAGTTGAATATTCTTATGAAGGATATTGCGGAGATGGAATAGTTTCTGTAGAAGAAAACTGCGATAATGACCAAATACATCAACCCGACGGAGCATATATAACACTAATAAAGAATGCAAAGGTTGAAACAGTAGTAATAGGTGGAGAAGAATATACAATTGAGCTATTAGGAGCAAATGAAGATTTAGTATCAGCCGTCTTGAGCATAAATGGTAAAATGTTCACATTAGAAAAAGAAAGACAGAGACATGAATCAGGACTCTACATATACATACAAAACTTAACATCTGATAGTACAGAAGAAAGTGTAACATTAGGTATAAAAACAGAACTAATAAACTCCTGCAACGACTTAGATTTAAATGCAGATCCAGATATTGACGGGGCGCTTTCCTGCACAAGTGACTGCAAATATAACACAACTGCATGCAACGGATGAGCCTCTCAAAAATACAGGAATAATATAATAAAACAACATATTATTTTTTATTTTTTTATTCTTTTCCTGTAAATATTTATAAAATGCGTTTGGTTTCTTACTAATATGAAAGTAATACACATAGAGGCAAAGCTGAAGTCAAAAGTTTCCCTTCCTGAGAAACTCTTGAAATTACTTCCAGAAAAGCTAATAGTATTTACAACAATCCAGTTAATTGATAGTCTTCCAGGAATAATTAAACAGCTTGAAAACGATGGCAAAAAGCCATTAATCGTAAAGACAAACCATACAAAGCACAAAGGACAGATCCTCGGGTGCAATATTGAGAATTACAAGACATATACAAAAGAAGAATTTGATGCATTCCTTTATGTAGGAGACGGATTATTCCATCCAAAAGCTCTTGCCTGGAAAAACGACAAAAAGAAAGTATTTGCATATAATCCATTTAGCAGTAAGTTTGTTGAAATAAATGAAGATGACATTGAGAGCATTAAAAAAAAGCACAAGGCATCGTTTTCAAAGTTTCTTATGGCAAAGAAAGTAGGAGTCTTAGTAACCACAAAGCCAGGACAGTTCATGCTTAACAAAGCGTTAAAGCTAAAGAGTAAATATCCTGATAAAGAGTTTTTTTTCTTCTTGGACAACACGTATAATTTCGAATCCCTAGAGGATTTCCCATTCATAGAAGTTTGGGTAAACACTGCATGTCCCAGAATAGGATTTGATGATTCAATAAGAATATCAAAACCGATAATAAACATAGATGAAGTTCTTCAATAGAAAATATTAATCCACTTTCCGCGTATCCTCCGGAAAAGCTGGCGAAATTTAAATATAAAAAAACCAACTCTAGAAATTATGGCAGTTTATAGTACAAAAAAAGACAATATTCCAGCTAAGAGCACAATTGATTCATTCATTCTCAAATATGCAAAGGCAGTAGATGACATAGATATGTTTGTCGCTCCAATAAGCACTTTGGCAACCTGGCATGAGAATGAAACAATAAAAAGATTAGGAGTTGCAGCAACAATTTTAGATTTAGGAATAATAAAAGCACCATTCATGTTGATTTACACATTAAGAACAAAAGATTATAAGTCCGTAATTGAATGGCTCGGATGGGAAGCACTTGCGCACGCAATACCATATGAAGGAGGACTCCTTAGCATAAGAAGAAACTATGAAAAAAACACATCTGAATATTACAACTTTAAAGGAAAAATATTCAGAAAAGCATAGTTTAGAATCAAACTAATTTGAGATTGTATTTTTTTCTTCCCATTCCGAGCTTTTCCGCCGCATCTATCTGCTCAATTCCTTTCTTTTTATTATGCTTCAAGAATACTTCTCCATTCTTTTTTACAATCAAATCATATGCTGCCTTGTCAATAGCAACCCCATCAGGAGCCATAATCCAACCTATATCATCTGCTATAATTTTACCAGGGAACGGCTCACAATCACATTTCTGCGATATGTTTCTTATTGCAGAGACATAATAAAATTTCTTGAATTTCGATTGAGCTGCATTAGCACCTTCTGCAAGAAGAAAGTCAAAAAAGTCAACCTTTGGAGATATAACATTATGCGGACATACATACGCACAATTAGAGCACCCGTAACATCTCTTTATCACAGGATACTCTTTTCCATCTTCAAGTTTTAAACCATTAATTGGACAATTCTCCACGCACTTTCCACATCTTTCACATTTACCACTGAAAACAGGCCTTCCTCCAGTGTGAATAAGCGTTTTTGTTTTCTTTGTCAATGCCCCCATTCCGAGATTCTTTATTGCCCCTCCAAATCCAGGACAAACATGCCCTTTTACATGAGTAAGCACAAGAACTCCGTCCGCATCAGTCAATTTGGTGCAAACCTGATAAGTTAATACCTTGCCTTTAACTTCTACAAATTCATCCCCTGTTTCAACTTTTCTGAATCCTTTTGCCAATGCAAGAGCTTTATGCGTCGAGGGATTACTCCTGGGACCTCCATACATGACACTTGAATCATATAAATAATAATCAAAACCCATGCTTTCAAGAAGCTCAACTATTGGCTTTATATCCTTTGGAGTGAATGCTTTTGTATTTCCTAACTCTCCAAAGTGCATCTTTACCGCAATCTTTTTGCATCCCTTAAATCTCTCAGATAATTCAGACCTCAGTTTATCAATAAACTTCCCATCCAATTCCTTGGAGTAGTATATATTTGTCATAAATGCAAAATTCTCCAATAATATATAAATATTTTGCGAAGAAAAATGTAAAAATGTAATTTTAAAATAAACACCTACAGATAAATAATTTTATTAATTGCAGATTTTAAATCAAAATATGTGTCTGATACATTAGTCGTCATAACAAAATTATAGAATTTTTCACCTATTGCATTTTTAAAAATAGGCTCATTTTCAATTTTATTCTTTAGTTTGTCATTTAAAACGAAGTACCTTAAATTATTAATAAAAATTGGGTCTTGGCTGCCATGCTCTGACAAATATTTAGCATGGAATAAACTATTATTATAAATAAAATTAACCATAGCTGATTCAATGCTTTTCTTTTTGGTTTTGTCCTTGTTTGAAATAGCCTTATTGTAAATTTCTGTCGCATCTTTTTTCCAAGCATCTACATGCCTTCCCAAAGCGCCTTTAGAGTTATAATCCTGCAACTTTAAATGTCCATCTAAAATTTGTTTGAAATCCATTTCGACTAATTTGCGCTCCATATATAAATTAACAAATCCGAAGCTTGCTGATTTATCCATTAAAAAATAAGCTTGATTAAACTCTTCTTTAGACAATTCTCTCTTCTCTTTTTCAGCAATCCTAAGTATTGAATCTCCCCATAAAGCCATTCCTTCACCCAGAGTTTCTGCGCCTTCAACTCCTCTTATATTAGGCACGCAACGAAAAAAAAGACGTTCGCCATTATTCCATTTTCCCTTACTGTTCCAGAAACTATCGTTATTTTCTGAGGGAAAAAAATCACTAAACTTACTAATAGCAATCTCGAATTCGCCTAAATTATAATAGCACATTGCAGAATAAAACTTAGCTTTTGCATGAGATTTCTCACTGTTCCCATGTATAAGTTCATGTTGCTTATCAACATCATTAAATAAGTTAACTGCCTTAGCATAATTTCCAGCCTCATACTCCCTAAAAGCCATGTTAGTTAAAAAAAGAGTATCAGTATCCGCTCTTTTTGAAAGCAGCAAATCCAATGTGGCTGCAGCAGAATACAATTTCTGGGCTTGGTTTATTTTAGACCATTTTAAATTATTAATATAATTAAAAACAACATCCGCCCAATTAAGGTTAACTGAATCAGGATAATGTATGAATGAATTATGTTTGTCTCCATAACTAACTATCTCTAGACCCACAGCAGAATATTTTCCTTTTCCATTTTTTACATAAACTATTGGAACTATGTGCTCCCTTCTTTTGTCTGGAGATTTATTATTATCTTTTCCATTAATCACTTCACGCATAGTTGGTACATCTGCCGCACCTACATTTAATCCCATAGAATTTCCTAATGCAAGAACAAGTAATGTATGTTCAAGACAAACCAAAGGAACTTCACCATTTTTTCTTGAATATTCAAATAATTCACTGGCATTTCTTGTTTCTATTTTAGTATCATCATAAAATTCCCCTATACATTTAGGCTGGAAAATATTGCCTAATTTATTTTTAAAAGATTCTCCCTCGCTATTCAGCCTGGAAGCTAATTTTTCTAATTTAGCTACATCAGACCCTCCCCCTATTTCAGATGCGTATTCTATAATATGTTTTGATGCGGCATAAGGATTCTCAATAACTCCTTTTTTATCTTTTTTAAGAATAGACTCTATTTCTTTAAACACTGCAGGATTAAAATCGCTTTCCTTAATAACTAATTCTGATATGTCATCCACTTCAGGAAACTTCTTATCTAATTCTAGCATTTTAACACATAATAAGACAGCACATATATAAACCTTTCCATTTGTAACTATTATATAGTAATTACATAATCAAATTACATTCCATACACAACATGTCCAATAATTATAACATATAAAAAACCATTTAACCATAAAGATTAAGTAGTAAAAGAAACATGATAATAAAGATAATAATTAATAGATAACATTAACTAAAATAAACGTTATAAAAATAAGCTGGCTTATCTGCTTGCGTCTGCCTGTCTCTCAACTTCAAGCTTTTTTGAAACAGCAAGGCTGTTTGGAGAAAGCTGGTAAGCTGCAACTATTTCATCAGCAAGCGCATTCTCAAAACTCTTTTTGTTGTTAAAACTTTTCTGTTTTGCACCTTGCGTCATTAGTCTAAGAACAAAATCGATCCTTCTCTGAGGAGCGCATTCAACTGCCTTAGGATATCTTGCTCCTCCATACTCAATTGTAACAATCTCCTCTCTTGGAGCTGCATTCTCTATAGCCTTTACAAAAACAGCCACAGGGTTCTGTTTTGTTTTTGCCTCGACAATCTCAAATGTCTTCTCAACCAAGTCATATACTTTGTAAGATTTACCTGTTTGATTACCTGAAGTTATAAAATGTTTCTTTGACTTGTGTCCTGTAACCATTATTTTATTAACAAGCCTTTCTACAATTGATATTTTTGATTTATGAAATTTATTACCTGCATACCTTGCCCCTGTTTTAGGAACAATTATAGGATCAAGAGTTATGTAAGGAGCTACCCCCAAATCATTAACTTTTATTCCTTCTGTACTCCATCTGTTAAACATTAACACATTTGCCATGAACTACAGGAAAGAGGAACGATTTATAAACATTATGCTTTTAGGCAAATTCATTTTTTGTAAAGATTTATAAATAATCTGCCGTTCTCTGGAATGATGGTCTCAAAGGAAAAAAAGAAAACTTCTGACAAAATAGAAAAACCAGAAGTTAAACCAGAGAATTATTCTAAACCTGAAAAAAAGCAAGCTAAAGCTTCTGCTAAAAAGCCGGCAAAAAAAGATAAAGAAACAAAAAAAGATTCAGAGCATCATATTACTCAGGAAACTCAACCTAAAAAAGAAAAAGAGCATCATGAAATATCATCCCAGCCAGAGATTAACATAGGTCTAGTAGGACATGTAGATCATGGAAAGACAACACTTACGGAAAGACTGTCTGGAAAATGGACAGATACCCATTCAGAGGAAATAAAAAGAGGCATAACAATAAAGCTAGGCTACGCAGATACCATTTTTTACAAATGCCCTAACTGTGGAAGATTCACAGTAAAAGAAAAATGTTATGATTGCAACGAAACCAAAACAATTCCAATTAGAAAAGTAAGTTTCGTAGATGCCCCCGGCCACGAGTCATTGATGGCAACAATGCTTGCAGGAACAACTGTTATGGACGGCGCAATACTTTTGATTGCTGCAAATGAGCAGTGTCCTCAGCCCCAGACAAGAGAGCATCTTATGGCATTGCAGATTGCAGGCATAAAAAACATAGTTATTGCGCAGAATAAAATAGATCTTCTTGATAATGAAAAAATTATTAAGAATTACAATCAAATAAAAGAGTTTCTTAAAGGAACAATATACGAGGAAGCCCCAATAATTCCTATAAGCGCACAGCATGGAGTAAATATTCATTTTCTTATTGAAGCAATACAGAAAACAATTCCAACTCTTCAAAGGGACAAAAACAAAGATCCCCTATTCCTTATTGCGAGATCATTCGATATAAATAAGCCAGGGTCAAATCCAGAAAAAATAAAGGGCGGAGTAATTGGAGGCGCATTAATACAGGGAAAACTTTCCGCAGGAGAAAGAATAGAAATAAGGCCTGGAAGAATACTTGAAGAGCAAAACCAGTTAGTTTCAAAGCCAATATTTGCAGAGATAGAAAGTATAAACAGCGGAGGCTCCAACGTAAGTGACATATATCCTGGCGGATCCATAGGAATAATGACCAGCTTAGATCCAGCAATAGTCAAGTCAGATAATCTTGTCGGAAATATAGTTGGATTGCCTGGAAAACTCCCTCCTGTCTGGTACACATTAAAACTAGAGATGTTTCTTCTTGACAGAGTAGTTGGAAGCAAAGAGGACTTAGATGTGCAGCCAATAAAAATGCAGGAGATAATTATGCTTAATGTTAATTCTGCTGCAACAGTAGGACAAGTTATAGACCTTGCGAAAAACACAGTGTTATTCAAGCTGCGACTTCCTGTGTGTGCAGAGAAAGGAGCAAGAGTAAGTGTCAGCAGAAAAATAGGAACAAGATTCAGACTTATTGGTTATGGATTAATACAAGATCTTGATAAGAAGTAAGAAATACACTTTAAAATTGCTTTTTTTCAATTAATTTTAAAAAAAAGAGAGTATTACTATTAGAATGAATTCAGTTTTTCTTAAGGAAAAGAAAATAGCGAAAGAATTTGTGAATCACAGGAAAAACAAAAAAGAATCTATTGAATTAAAGAAGAGCCTCTCAAATCTTGGATTGATTGTTAACAATTATTTAAGCGAGCTTTACAGAAAAGAGTCAGGGCAAGAGTATTCAAATCCTGAAAAAATTAAGCCAATTTTCTCAAATGATGATTATGAGCAAGACACATATTCAAGGCATGAATACAAATTTAGCAAGTTTGAAGTATTAGTTGAGGAAAGTGCCCATTTTGACATAATTGATGTGGATTTCTGGAATTTCAAAAGAGGCTCACTGAGCGTTAATATTTCCTCAAATGATGAACGTACTTTGAGTGAAATGGCTAAAAATATAGAATACATCATAAAATCATCAAATCAAAAAAATCATACTAAGTAAAAATAAAATAATTAAACAATTGTAAAGAAATAAACTTACTTCTTCCTTACAGGTCTTAATCTATTTGAAGAGCATTTTCTGCAGGTTACAGCACCTTGAAGTACCTTAAGGTTTGTAGCCCTTACTTTTCTCTTACATCTTCTGCAGACAAATAAGTTATCCAATAATCTTGCTGATGCTTCTGGAAATTTTCCCATTTATAATCACTCGCTCTTAATTTGTTTCATTACCCTGTCGCTTAATACTGCCCAATAAACAACAGTTATTCCTTCTGTTACTTCTCCTTTAAGCTCATCAGGTATTTTCAGGTCGAAAGTCTCGTATGTTTCCAAATCCATAACATTGCATGTATCTCCATTTATGTTAAGAATCTGTGCATTTCTCTTGTCTATAACTGGAACTTCTATATTATCATGACCTGGCATGACTACGTTTCTCTTCTTGCCGTCAAACATCCCAACTGCAGACATATTAACTTTTGCATGACCATGTTTTCCAGGCCTTGAAGTTGCAACATCTGTTACTATAGATGCCACACCATCTATTACGACGTAATTGCCCTTTTGAAGGCTTCCCACGCTTTTATACTTTACTTCTGCCATATTATCGAATCCCTCTTAAAGTAATATTCTTAGTACCTTAAGGACTAGAGGGATATTTATAAAGGTTATGGTCTGCTCTGCTTTGAATATAAATACTCTAACTAATCAAGAGTTTATTCCATTATACTAAATGCAACATAATTAAAGCCAAAAAATTAATTATTAAAAAGTGGTAAATATCATAAAATTTATTAATTATTTATTTTTCTCTACATTATGACTCTAAAAAGAAAAATAATCGCCCCCGCAATACTTGCAGGACTTTCTTTGTTCTCTCAGCAGGCAAATTCCCAGAACATAAATTTACTTGAGTCAGGAATAAACTCCTCTTTGCACCATCTAATCGAAACACATAATCTGGAATCAATAGCATCTTCGCCGCAGTTATCCATAATCATAGATCCAGGCCACGATGATAAATACACAGGGTTCAAGATAAAAGAATTCAGGGAAGAAAATTTAACGCTCGAGCTTTCCGGACTGATAAAATCCCTTCTTGAAAAAGAAGGATACTATGTATCACTTACAAGAAACTCAAGCTCCAGAGTAAATACAGATAGCCTCGACCTGAACAAAGACAAATACGTAAACAGAAAAGACGAGCTTATCGCAAGAGCAAACATAATTAATAATACCCCTTCAGATATTGCAATAGTAATACATTATGATGCCCTGCCAGGATATAAAAAATTTAACGAGATGAGAATACATTTTTATGGAATATTATCAGAGACACAGCTTAAAGATAAAGTTCTAAACCATAACTTTCCTAAAGACTGTAAAATATACTCAGAATCATCTAAAATAATGGGTGAAAAACTGGAAGAGTACATGGAAAGCAAAGGAAGAAAGACAACACTGTTTGGTTCAGACACTAAAATACTATCAGAGACTCCGTACAAAACAGCACTGTACCTTGAAATATCTTACTTAACGAGCCAGGAAGGACTTGAGATAGCCACAGACAAAGACAAGCAAATGGAAACTGCAAAAAGCATAGTTGATGTCATAATAAATAACAATGAATATCTTAAGTCAGTAAAACAAGATTCATCAAATCTCAAGAGGATAAAATAAAATAATAACTTCTCACATAAACAATAAGCAAATCAGAAAAGCAAAACATCTGCAGGAGTTCAAAATAAGAATATTTAAAAATACATTTCTCTGAATAATGGTATAATTACATATTTAGGGGGTGAACAAATAATGATTGAATACATAATATTAAGCCTAGTTTTTATTTTCATCGTTCTCGGACTGAGATTGCTTTATCAATATGAAAGAGGAGTAGTATTCACACTTGGAAAATTCAGCCACGTAAAAGAGCCAGGATTAAGAGTGATAATACCCATAATCCAAACTATGAGAAAAGTAGATATTCGTATAAAAACAGCAGATATACCTCGTCAAGAAGTGATTACCAAAGATAACATACCCCTTCTAGCAAATACAGTTGTTTATTTCAAAGTAGAAAAGCCTGCGGATGCAATAATAAAAATAGAAGATTTTGAGTTTGCAGTAAAACAATATACACAAGCAGCATTAAGAGATGTTGTGGGAAACTCAGAGCTAGATTTTGTCCTGACTGAAAGAGAAAAAATTGCGAGCAGCATAAAGCAAATAGTTGATGCAGAAACTTCCGGATGGGGAGTTGATATTGAGTCTATAAAAATACAAGAAATAGAGCTTCCCGCAGAAATGAAAAGAGCCATGGCAAAACAGGCAGAAGCAGAAAGAGAAAGAAGAGCTGTAATAATTGCTGCTGACGGAGAGCTTAAGGCATCTGAAAATCTAAAGAAAGCAGCAGACAACCTCTCTAAAAGCCCTGCCGCACTGCAACTGAGAACTCTGCAAACAATAAGAGACATAGCTGCAGACCCATCTGAAAAAATAATATTATTCCTTCCATCAGATGCGGGGGAAATAATAAAAAAATTCACAAACAAATAGGGAGAAACTCATGCTAGAGCAAAAAAAAAGATATTTGCAGATAGCTTTTAACAGGGATATTTTACAGGTAAGGAAAATCCTCCCATTTATTCCTAAAAATGAGAGAATAATAATAGAAGCAGGAACCCCTTTCATAAAAAAAGAAGGGATGCACGGAATAAAAGTAATTTCTTCTATTTGGAAAGGAAAAATCGTAGCAGACATTAAAACAATGGATGGAGCAATTGACGAAGTTGAATTAGCCCATAATGCAGGAGCCTCATCTGCAACAGTCCTAGGAAGCGCAGCAATAGAAACAATAGATTTATTCATAAAAAAATGCAAAGAATTGGAAATGGATTCTATGATAGACATGCTTGGAGTAGAAGAACCATTAAAAGTACTAATTAAGCTAAAACAACCACCCAGCGTGGTAATAATACATAAAGGAAGGGATGAAGAGACCACAAGAGGAAAGATGATAAAGTATAAGCACATAAACAAAATAAAAAGTAAATATAATATCATAATTTCTGCAGCAGGAGGAATTGACCTAAGGGAAGCAAGAAGCGCAATATTCAACGGAGCAAACATAGTTGTTGCAAATATTGTGGATGAAAGCGACCCATGGACAGGAATAAAATCAGACGAAGATGTTGCAGATATAGCTGAGCAGTTCCTTAGCACAATAGAGTAATAAACTAATAAACCCCTAATACTTCCCTTCTATAAATCTTATAATTTCCTTGTCATCCTCAGTCATTTTTAAATCTAGTGCAGATTGCAAATAATACCAATTCATTCCTTGCCCTTCTTTTAGAACAAGCTTTTTTTTATAATCATACTTTTCCATAAAAACATATTTTTTTCCATTTATTCCTGCAGTCTCAAAATCTTGAACCATGACTAAATTAGGATTTACTAATTCATATTCAAGCTCCTCCATAATCTCCCTCTTTACTGCATCTTCAGGAGTTTCTCCTTTCTCTATCCCTCCTCCAAAGAATGCCCAATAACCTGCAAGCCTAGGAGCATCATCTGTCCTGTGCTGAAGAAGAATTCTTTTTTTCTCATCGAACAGCAAAAGCAAGGAAATATTTCTTAACATAACTATTAATAATAAAAAGAAACTATTTATTTTTTATTCTTCCCTTAATGCATCCACAGGATTCATTTCAGATGCCTGCTTTGCAGGAAGAAGTCCGGATGCGCTTCCTAAAACAAATGCAAACAGCAAAGCACCAATAACAAGCCATGCAGGTATAGCTGCCTGAAGATAATCAGTCCCTAGTGCAGCTCCGCCTATAACTTCAGCAGTTTTAGCTATTCCCAGTCCTATTGCAATTCCTATTGCTCCTCCAACAAGACCCAAGAGCCCTGATTCAATAAGGAACATTTTGAGTATATCACTGTTTCTTGCACCTATAGCTTTCATTATGCCTATATCCCTAGTCCTCTCAAGAACAGAAGTATACATAGTATTCATTATTCCAACCGCACCAACAATTAGGCTTATTGCAGCAATACCTATTAGAACTGTTTGTATAATATCAAATATTTTCAAAAATGAATTTATTAACTCTTCAAAAGTCTGAACCTGGAAATCTTCATCGCCAATATCCAGTCCTCTGTGTTTTCTAAGCGCTTTTTCTATTGAAGGAACTATTGCCGGAGCAGACACTCCTTCGTCAACCCTTACAACAATCATGTTAACTTCATCGCCAACATCATATATCAAGTCAAATCCATCCTCTGAAAGAAGTATTTGCCTGTCATCCTGCTCATTCCCTATTTTTTCCATTATTCCTATTACTTCAAATTCTTCCCCATTAATTGTTATTTTCTGTCCAAGTCTTATTTTCTCTTCAAAGTCAGGCGAATTAGCAAAATCATAACCTATTATTGCTCCCTTTACATCTCCTTCCCTGAATGACCTGCCTTCTGAAATTTTTAACTGGATTGTTTTCTCCAGCATTGGAAAAGACTTATCTATTGGAAGTCCAGAAATATATGGAAACACCTGCTCATTTTTTCCCCAAGTAAACTCTGCAACATTATATTTTACATAGCTTACTTCCGCAACCCCATTTACCCTTTTTACAATATCTACGTCTTCTCTTGTTAATGGAATAGCTGCACCACCAGTAGGTCCAAATGAGCCAGCAGGACTTATCATTATTTTGTCCGTTCCCATATCCTCAAATATTGTTTCTATTGCTCCTTGGAGGCCTTGTCCGATGCTTATAAGTGCAACCACTGCAGCTATACCTATAAAAATACCTACAAGAGTAAGCCAAGTTCTCATTCCTCTATGCCTGAGGTTGTCTACAGCAATTTTAAAATAATCTTTAATCATTTTTATCTTTATTTTTTTATTTTATTTCCTTAATGCATCCACTGGACTCATTTTTGATGCATTATATGCAGGAACTGTCCCTGCTAGCACTCCCACAAGGAATGCGAATAACAACGAGCCTAATATTAATCCAGGAGAGAATGAAGCTTGTATCAATCCCCCACCTATAGCCTGAGAGCCTATAACTTCCACAAGTATTCCCAACAGCACCCCAAGACCAACACCTATTATGCCCCCTACAAGACCCAAAAGACCAGACTCAAAAAGGAATATAGTCAATATATCACTGTTTCTTGCACCTATAGCCTTCATTATACCTATATCCCTAGTCCTCTCAAGAACAGAAGTATACATAGTGTTTGTTATTCCTACTGCGCCTACAACTATGCTTATTGCTGCAATAGCCACTAAGAAATATGTGACAAATGAAAGTACCTTCTTAAGTGAATCCAGTATTTGCTGAGTAGTCTCTACTGTAAAATTTTCTTTTCCCTCTTCAACATCCCTTGATTTTCTAAGATTGCTTGCTATTGTTTTTGACACTTCTTCTGTTTTATCAGTATTTATTGCAGATACTTGTATTACATCTATTATCTCAGGCTCATCAAGAATTTCCCTCGCAACGTCCTCATTCATCACAACTGAGCCATCAACCTGGAAAGAGCCAGTTTTTTCATAAAATCCGACTATTTCAAATTCTTTGTTTTGTATTTCTATTACATCCCCTACCCTAAGCTCACGTCCTAGAAGGGGCTTTTCCATGTAATTGTATCCCATAACTACTTTGTATTTCTCGCCTGACCTTATATCCCTTCCAATCTCTATTTTGTAGTTTGTTACCTCATTTACGAACTCTCGCTCCTTAGATTCCTCAGGCATGGATGCAAGGTATCCGAATCTGTTTTCATCTTCAAAAGATAATTTAACTGGACGAATTAGTCTGCCTGCAGCAATCTTAACTCCCCTAGAATTTCTGACAATTTCTAAATCATCATCTACTAACGGAACAGCAACATTTGTACCAGGAGGCCCCCCTCCCATTCCCTTTGCCTGAACAACTATTCTATCAGCACCTATTGCCTGGAACTGCTGCATTACTGCATCCTCCAAGCCCTGCCCTAAACTTATAAGACTTACAACAGCAGCTATACCTATGAATATCCCTATCATTGTAAGCCAAGTTCTTATTTTCCTTTTCATCAGGCTTTTTAGCGCTATTTTTATGAAGTCAGACAGCATTTTTCCCCCTTATCCTAATGGATATCGTAAAGTAAAAAATAAAAAAATAAAATTCAATTGTTTCTTCTCTTGTTTCTTCTTCTATACCAAACAAATCCCACAATAACTACAATAAGCAACAGAAGTATCCATGAGAATGACCCTTTTTTCTGCACTTCAGGTTCTTTTAAAACATATTTTACATTGTGAATCTCTGTAAATTCGTTATTTAAAGAATCCTTATATTTTAGTTCTACATTAAAATCAATCTCCCCACTACCTTTTGACTTTACGCTGAACCTAGCAGTTTCAAAATCATCCGAGTCTATATTTCCAAGATACAGTTGGTTTGAAGGTGAGACTATTTCATATTGGTCAGATTCTTTTAGAGTAAATGTCATAAGCTTAACATTGGATGTTCCCCTGTTTATTATATTAAAAAGAACATCCCCATTGCTTACTTTTGAGTTTATGTCTGAGCTCTCAAGAGTTACTAACAAATCAGGCTCTGCATTAATCTCTACTCCTACCAGTATCGTCCTATTATATTGCCTTCCTGTGTCATCATAGTAAGAGACAGTTACAGGGAGTTTGTATATTTTTGACTCCGCTTCAGGATATACTGCAAGGTCAAATTCAAAATTCCCACTTTGGCCAGGACCAATTCTGTCTATAGACTTTTGGTTTCCTGAGTTTACAGTTACAAATGGCAGGTCAAGAAGAGTTGTTCCTGATAAAACAGGAGTTACCTGCACAGTCACATCTACATTTCTTATACTTGATGACTTAGCTAAGTTAACAACATTAAACGACAACTTTGTTTTTCCTCCTGCTTCTACAGGTGCAGGATTAATAGATATGTCCCTTACGCTTACAGCAGTCTCTGTGGATTTAACATCCAGAGATATTCTTGCTGTCGAGACAACTGAGTTCATGTTGCCTACAGTATATTTTATCATTAAATTATTAGGTCCATCTGCAACATCCTCAGATACTTTTATAGTATATTTTGCAGTATAATCCTTGTATGCACCCAATACAGGAATATTTATCATTCTGTCATCTTCTGATGTTATAGAAAATGCAGATGAATCCACAAATTCAAGCAGAATATTCTTTGCATCGGTATCACCAATGTTCTGAACATTTATCCATACATCAACAAGTTTTCCAGGCTCTGCAGGAATAGGATCATATGTTGAAAGAGTAAGCTTCAGCACAGGATTATTTGATTCCTGGGCACTTACAAATGCAATCCCCAATACTGCAAACATTACTAATCCAATAATTCCAAACATATTTTTTTTATTCATTTTATTCCTCCTATCCGACGCACCAGTTTGGATGCATCAGCATAAAAAATCAATCACTTTTTTTTCTTTTCTGAAGACTGACTACTTCCAGTCTCATTAAATTCTTTCATTTTTGAAGTATCAACATCTAGGCTCTGAACAATCATTCCATCTTTAAGATATGCTATTCTGTCTGCCTGCTTTGCTATTTTATCGTCGTGAGTAACCATTATTATTGTCGTTCCCTGCTCTTCATGAAGTTTTCTAAGGAAATCAAGGACTGACTTTCCGGAGTGGCTGTCCAGGTTTCCAGTAGGTTCATCAGCAAGTATTACTTCAGGATTATTTGCAAGCGCCCTTGCTATAGCAACTCTTTGCTGCTGTCCTCCAGAAAGCTCATTAGGCGTATGATCCATCCTCTCTCCTAAGCCTACAAGCTGGAGATATTTTTTACTTGTAGACTCCCTTTCACCCTGCGACAATCCCTGAAATGTCAATGGAAGCATTACATTTTCTTTCGCAGTCATAGTATTAAGAAGGTTGAATTTCTGGAATATAAATCCTATTTTTCTTCCTCTTATCTGCGCAAGGTCCGACTCTGACATTAATGAAATATCTTTACCATCCAAAAATATGCTTCCTCTTGAAGGAATATCAAGACAACCAACCATGTTCATAAAAGTGCTTTTTCCTGATCCTGAAGGACCCATTACTGCAAGAAACTCCCCTTTCTTCACCCTTAGATTAAGACCTCTCAACGCATGGACTTTTACTTCTCCCATAACATATGTTTTCCAGACATCTTTTAGCTCTATTATTATACCATCTTCATTCGCTCGTTTATCTGATTTTTTCTGACCCGAAATAGCACCAGAAATATTACCAGACAAGTTATTTATGAATTTAGATATCAATTGAAGCCCTCTCTTAACCCTTTAACACTGCTCATATGCCCGAAGTTATGTCATATTTATAATATTTCCTATATGTCAGCACATTATATATTAGGAAAAGATTTAAAAATAAACGCCCCGCATTTAAACCAAAGGGGAAAATAACTAAAAAAATATCCAGGACTCAAAATGGAAAAGCAAAAAAAAGAGCATCCGGAAGAATCAATGACTAAAAAGTCTAATTATTTTTTCATTGCATTATACATCGCTTCATTGATAATGCTATTCCTTTTGTTCAAACCATATTTTTCATTCCTCGTTCTTGGAGGAATAATAACTGTGTTTCTTTTCCCAGTCAATATCTTCATAAGGAAGTACATAAAGAACAAGATAGCATCTTCCCTAATAATGACAATACTTGTTTTGCTTCTTATAATAATTCCTTCTGCATATATGGGATACCAAATTACAAAAGAGGCAGGCAATGCATACAACCTTATGATAAATACTGATTACAGCAAGCTATCCGCAACAATAAGCAGGATAATAGGGTTTGAATTTAATATTGCAGACCTTGTACTTCCCATAAGCAACTTCTTTGTAGACTATCTATCAGGTTCAATTCCCAAGCTGATAGGGTCAATAACTGACTTCACAATAAAATTATTCCTGATGTTTTTCCTTATTTACTATGCATTTAAGGAGGGAGACAGTTTATTGACTAGTTTCATGAATATTCTTCCAATATCAAAAAACCACAAAGACCAGATACTTGACGAGGCAAATAAAGTATTATACGGAGTGATGCATGGTCAGTTCCTAGTAGCACTGATTCAGGGAGGACTTGGAGGACTGGGATTCTGGATATTTGGATTTCCCAATCCTATATTCTGGGGATTCATAATGGTTATTCTGGCATTTATACCCATGCTTGGAACTCCCCTTGTTTGGCTACCTGCCTCATTAATACAGCTTTCCCAGGGAAATCAATTCGGAGCAATAGGAATGCTTTTGTTTGGAGGCATAGTAGTTCTTAACATAGACAATGTGCTAAAGCCAATGATAATAGGGAAAAGAACAGGACTTCATCCAATGCTTGTGCTCCTGGGAATATTCGGAGGGATACAGTTCTTCGGCATAATAGGAATGATAATAGGACCAGTGATAGTTGCACTTTGTATTTTAATAATAAAATTCTTTAACCAGGATGTAATATTTGCCTAGTAATTATCATATTTATTAAAAGAAAAAACATTTCTTAATGAGCATTTCAATGGAGCAATTCAAATCCCTTGTATGATTTGCTAAGCCTATTTTTTTCGTACTCATTTATTTTTGAAAAGACTTTATTCTTCATTTCTCCCGATAAAGATGTTTTTTCAAGCTCTTCTTTCCAATTAATATTATTTAATTTAGTCAGGTTGCTTGAGAATTCTCTTCCTGCAATTCTAACCTGGTCATGAATTTCCCTTGCACCAGTCGTCCCGAATATCTTTGTTGCAGGAAGCTTAGTTAATGCATTGGCTCCCGCCCTTAACAAAACAGACAGCTCAGAAATCCTCGTCTCAGATGAACCTGCAATTATTTCTATATTAGGAAAGTCAATTCTTATTCTAGCAATCCATTCAGCAACATATTCAGGGTTGGGTCCATAGTCAAATGGAGTTTCTTTTACAGGGCGCAGCGAGTAAACTGTTATTCTGTCAAGGGAATATTCTTTAATCATTTTTTTTAAAATATCATAATCGCTTATTGTCTCTCCAAGTCCAAGAACCAAAGTTATGCTTTTTTTTATTCCTAATTTTCCCGCAGCTTTCAACATATCCAGATAAGGTTCCATAGGCTTGTCAGGGCATACTTTTTTATGTATCTCAGGATTAACTGTTTCTATGCTTGCAACAATTCCCCCCAAGTAAGGAAGAAATTTTCTTAACTCTTCTTCTTTCAAAGCTCCTAAATTAAGCCATATCTTTTCTCCGAATATTTCGCTCACAACTTTTGATATCTCCAGAATTTCATCATCTGGATACATGTCATGTCCACCTGTTAGAAATTCAAGTTTCCATCCTTGTGCATTCGCAATAAGCGCTTCTGTGTAAATTGATTCTTTTGTTCTTCTTCCTTTTTCAGGAAATTTTATTTTATGCTTCTGCGTACTCCTAAAGCAAAATGTGCATGTGCCTATTCCGCAATACCAACTCAGAAAAATGCACCTCCCAAGCCAGGCATTTTTACCAAAACTTTTTTCGTGGATAGCCTCCGCTTTTTTTAATAATACATCTAGCTCAGGACTTATTATTATTTTAGTTACATTGTTTCTTCCTTCAATGGGCATAATGATAGGAATGCAATCTTTCTTTTAAATATTATTTAATCAAATAACTCTAAACTCTAATCAAAACCTTTATAGATACAATTAGTTTCTAGCATCTGATGGCGCTTGAAAGAGTTCAAAAAATAATGAGCAATGCAGGGCACTGCTCAAGACGAAAGGCAGAGGAGCTTATTGCAGACGGCAAAGTGTTGGTTAATAGCACCCGCATTAAGCTAGGCGACAAGGCAGATCCTGAAAAAGATAAAATACTTATTAACGGAAAGCCATTAATAATTGAGAAAAGAAAGTATTATGCATTCTACAAACCAAGCCATGTACTGACAACAATGCATGATCCTTTTGGAAAACCAACTATTTCAGAATATATTAGTTCTCTTCCAGTAAGGGTTTTTCCCGTGGGAAGATTGGATTTTGATGCGGAAGGACTTTTAATACTTACAAATGACGGAGATTTTGCAAATAAAATGATGCACCCCCGCTACGAGACATCAAAAACATATCAGGCGGAGCTCAGAGACAGGATAAAAGATGCTGAATTATCGACGCTAAAGGGAGTCATCCATCTTGACGATGGAAATGTAAAGATAGAATCATGCAAAAGGATTAATGAGAATACAATTGAAATAACCATACATGAAGGAAGGCACAAAATAGTAAAGAGAATTTTCAAGCAGCTGGGATTCTATGTAAAGAGGCTTAAAAGAACGCAAGTAGGACCTATCAAAGTTGAGAAATTACGCTCCGGAGAAATAAAGGAAATACCTATTTTCTTAATAAATGAAATAATGAGTGAAAAGAAAACTTCTGCAAAAAAAGCACAGCCTAACACATCTATTAAAAAAACGCAAAGTAAAAAATACTAGAAACTGCATTAAAAAAGTATTTAAATAAATCCATTTGTACCCATTCTCAGATAATAACATGAGCAAAATAATTAATAAATTTGAATTTAGAGATGAGGAAGATTTATTCCTACGAAACAATGGAAAATTAGAGTTAAGATTTCTTGGAGATGGAAATAGCCCTTATTTTTATGTCCCTGTTCAACTCTGGATTTTTGAAAAGCAAATGAATGGAAATAACTTCTTCAGTAATTACATAGGCAGACATCATCCGGAAATAAACAGAGAATACAGCAGCAAATTCTGGTCACTTTCAAAGAATATTATCCCTGTAAGCAAGAAAATACCTGCAACTGAAAAAGAATTCAACGAACTAATAGATACTACCTGTCTTAAACACCTAAGCACAATAGATTCATGCATAATTGTATCTGAGAATAACAGTGCGTCAGTAAAAAGGCAGACAACATCAAGCCCGCATAACAAAGGAGTAGAAATAGCAAGATACAGTTCAGAAGATATTCACTTACTTAATAAAGCATACAGAAAATGCATATATGACTCAAAGAGCGAAATAATAAAAAGTATATATGAAGAAATAGCCTATCAGATTTACATAGATTTCACCACAAGCAGAGCAAGAACAGGAGGAAGATAATTCTCAATGCTCTTTATGGTACTCATTTAGCATTTCTATTAGAGTTCCTGCGCTCCAAGCTTGAGCAAGGCATCCTTTAGAGCTCAATTCTTTTGCAGAACTAACTTCTGCACACTGACCTAGAAAACCCATATGAGTCATTTCAGTTATACTTGCAAGCCTTATCTTCCTTACATATTCATGAAAATATCTTGCATCAAGATGCATCATGCATGTGGCAGCAATATTATTTACGAAAAACCACGAATCTCCCCGGTGATAGCTTTCATTGTTTATACCAGTATGCTCATTCCTGAAAAGGTGGCTGCTCTTATCTATAGTTGAAAATCCTCCCCATTCAAGCCAACATGCAGCTATTGTTTTATTGAATATAACCCTCCATTCTTCCCTTGAGAATAAATTAGGATATGCATAATAAGCCAGAAATACATTAGGCCTTATCGTCTTGTCAAGATATCCATTCTCATATCCATCGCATAGAATACCCTCACTGAAGAACACATCCCTTACCTTTTCCTTTAGTCTGTTCTTTAGTATTGTAAATTCTGCATTTTCCTCCTTTAACATCATAGTAAGGTCCTCTCCCAGTGCATAAATAGAAAGGTACAACGCCTGAATCTCAATTCTTGCACCAGACCTAACATCCTTCCAGTCTTTATCCGCAGTATCCATCCATGTCTCAAGACTTTTGTTAACAATCAAATCATCTTTTGTAATTCTTTTAGAGTAATCCACATACCTGCACAATTTATCATATATCAACCTTAATTCCTTTTTGGAAAACAATTTAATTAATCTGTTCTCTTTATTTACATCTATAAGAAGTTGATGTATCCTTTTAAAAAGCCATCCCGTAGCATCCGCACTCATTAATTCAGACTCAGGCCATCTGTTATGAAGAATACCGTTTTCATCTAGGCTTTCCACCATTCTAATAATTATTTCTTTTGATTTTTCATAATGCTTATTAGATATCAATCCAATCAATGCAATTGCTTCGTCCCTTCCCCAGAATTGATAGAACCAAGGATATCCTGCAAATATTCCTGCAACCTTTTTCTTTTTATACTCTAAGTCCACCACTAAGTTATTAAGTGCAGCGGCAGCAAGCTCCCTATCCAGCAAAAGACTAGAAATATCAATGCCTACCTTACTAGATGCATTGTTAATCGCCTCTTTCTTTGTTGAGCCAAATCCAAAGACAACCCTTATATCTTTAGGAACAAAAGACAACGCCCTAAATACATAAAGCTCAGATCTTATTCCTCTTGATTTATCATATGAATAATCCTTCTTTGTCCATTGATTAATAGGAGTGAAAGATGAAACCCCCTTAAGCACAAGGAATTTTGTCTCAGATAAATTTCTAAGATCAAAATCAGAATACTTCTTGTATTCGATAATTAAATTGTCTTTTTCCCTGTAAACTGAATATATTCTACCCCTGTCATCATAATCATGAATTCTCCTGAAATCAAGATCCAGAATTACTTCAGTTGCTCCATGAACTTCATAAACAAGATTTGTGTCTGAAAACCAAAATCTTTCCATAATATGTGCCGTATGTCTTTCAAAAAAGCCATCCCTCATGACTACTGAATGAGAGTCTCCCGCACCAGAAATAGATATATTGTCTATTGTTTTATACAATTCCCATTCATCCGGAATAAAATTAAAAAGTCCCTGATATTGACTGAAAAGAGGATTCCCAATAACAAAATATCCTCCTTTTTTGCTAGAAAGAAATATACATTCATTCAAAGATTTTTTCCCCTCTTTTCTTTCCATTATTTACCTCTTTTATGCTCAAAGATAAAAATTAAAATAAAAATTAATATGAATATATCTCCGATGATTCTCCCATGTTTATCTTTTTTCTTGCGCCTTGAACCTTAGAGTTTTTTCCTATTGTGCATTCCTTAAGTACAGCACCATCCACAGATGCATTTTCTCCCACTATTGACTCCGACATTATGCAAGCACTTATATTAGCATTCTTTCCAATAGATACATTAGGACCTATAACAGAATCAGACACTCTTGCCCCTTTCTCTAAAAATACAGGCTTTATTACTACTGTATTTTTAAGGTCCCCTCCACCTGATGTTTTAATCTTTGAAAGAAGATATCTGTTTGCTTCCAACAGATTTGGAATAGTTCCGCAATCTTGCCAGACATGCACGTCGCCAGAGACTATTTTAGCCCCTTTGTTTATCATCAGCTGAAATGCATCCGTAAGCTGGCACTCTCCTTTTGTCATTATCTTATTTTTAATAAGGAACTCTATTGCAGAAAACAATTTCTCTGAATTCTTAACATAATAAAGTCCCACTATCGCCCTGTCAGAGATGGGAGTTTCTGGTTTCTCAATCAGCTGAGTTATCATGCCATCGTAAATAAACACAACTCCATAGTCCCTCGGGTCCTTAACCTGCTTTGTCCATATTATCCCATCAGCTTTTGTTTTTTTTAAGGATTCCAGGTTAGTTTCTATTAATGTATCTGCAAGCAAAATAATTACTTCCTCATTATTAACAACATTTCTAGCACCATAGACTGCATGGGCAACTCCTTTTCTTTCCTTCTGAAGTATATATTTAGACTTAAAACTATAGTTTTTTGAAATAAATGATTTAAGCTCCTGATTGTCTTCATCTACAATAAATATGGCCTCTGATATTTTAACCTGAGATAATCTATCCAGAAGGTGACCTAGAATTGGCTTGCCTGCAACGTGAATAAGAGGCTTAGGCGTAGTGGTTGTGAATGGATTAAGTTTTGAGCTTCTTCCAGCCATTGGAACTATTAGTTTCATTTAAGCACCCCCTAACGATAATCAAATGTTATTCCTATTTAAATCTTTTGAAGAAAAAATAATAAGAATACATATTAATTCAGAATAAATCAATCTGGAAGAATTTTTCCTTGCTTAAAATTGCGAGATTGTATGCCTCTACATAATTTTTAACCAAATGTTTCCAGTCAGCAAGATGAGAAAGCTCTTTTGCTCTCACTTTGTTGTCAACTCTCTCTGAGTGATCCATTAACGAGAATTTCTTCATCAGCTCTAGTAGTTGTCGAGTAGAATCTAGTTTAGTTTTTCCATCCCTCTCAATTATGTAAATACCCCTGCATTCAGTAGTCATGAAATTAGTTTTTTCCTTTATGAACCTTCCGAACCCAGCTAAATCAGTCGTTATCGTAGGAACACCAAGTGCGGCAGACTCCAATGGCGTATATCCCCATGGCTCATAATAGCTGGGAAAGACTGCAAGGTGACAGCCCGCAATAACATCATAAAAGTCCAGATTTAACAATGAATCAGTGCCATTCAAATATGATGGAAATAATATTATTTTTACTTTATCTTCCTTTAAATTATTAAGTCCTGCTTCCCTGCAAGCCATTATTATCTTATGTTGCTCCTCCGGAACATCTAATTTATGAGTACAGAGTATAGGAGATCCCTTTCTCTTGAATCTAAGAACGTCTCTTCTCATTTCCTGTACAAATTCCTTTGACAATATATCCTCGCCAGCATCTTCATCGCCGCTGATAAAATCATCTATTATATTTGAAGTTATATCCTTTGATTTTGATTCCACATAATTTTTTATATGCTTGAAATAATTCTTGTTCTCAAGCAATTCAGCCTTTACACCATTGTTAGGAACTGCTATGAACATAAATGCAGTTATAGTTCTGTCAGTATCTGTTTTTTTCAGCTCGTTGTTAAGCATTCCAAGTGCATTTATGAAAAGATCTACACCTTTATTTTCAAATTCATACCTGCAGGCAGTATAAAACATAAGATTTCTCTTAAGATCAAATTTATAATAAGGAAAAAAAGAATAAGTTAAGAATTCCCTCAAGACTTCCCTGGAAGTTACATGCTTTATGGAAGTCTCTTCTATAGAAGGAAAATCCTCGAGAATAAGCCCGTTTAAGACTAGAACTTCAGGTTTTCTGCCTAATATAAATTCTGCCTCCCTTGAAGTTATTTCAGAAACAGTCGTGAATATCGTAGCGTGCAATGCAGATGCTTTTTCTGCAGTAAACTTGTCTATAACCCCTAGCTCCCTCGCCTTTTGATAAGGGTCAAACTTTCCCAGCATTGCATATAAGTCCTGGTTGCTTCCACACATACTCCTTCCTAGAATAGTTGCGTGTGTTGTAAATACACTTTTTATTTTAGACCCCAAATCATTTAGCTTTAATATTGAAAAGCCAGTCATCCATTCATGAGACTGCAATATTGTCTTCTCCGCATTAAAAAAATGAAGCTCTTCCAGTTTTTTTATAAGAATAGCTGCAGCACACGAGAAGAGCATTGGTTCCTCAAATTCCCATCTTGAAAATATAGAATCTATTTTATATTTGTCCCAGAATTCCTTTTTTATGTTATTCTTCTCAGACGCTAATCCATTAAACTCAATAAGAAATACTCTAGGCTCGCCGTTTATAAGCCATGTCCCATAATGGCATATTATATGCTGCTTCTTAAGCTCTTCTATGGCTTTTTTTACTTTCTCAGGAGGCTCCTTCTCCTGAAATTCTTCATCTGCCTTTTCCTTAAAGTAAGGACCTATGCAATAATATTCAGGATAATATCCTGCAATCAAAGAAGCCTTGCTTGTTATTACAGAATATATTCCTCCTACTTTATTGCAGACTTCCCAAGATATTTCAAACAAGGTATCAGATAAAGTCTGCATTTTGTTTGAAATTATCTTATTCATTTTCTCTCCATTATTAAATTAATTGAAGCACAATCAAAGTAATAAGTATTCCTAGCATCAGGCCGAATATCAATCCCGCAACAAAATCACTAACGGATATCCTGCTTCCCTTTGCTTTTTTAAACTGGGGAAAATCAATCAATGATAACTTAGATCCTTTTTCAGCAGATCCTTTTTCTGATTTCAACGAAAGCGCCTCTACCCTCTTTTCATCATTGGAATTTTTTACGAAATTCTCATTTTTCTGAATAACTTCCTTTACAAGAGAATCATCCTGTATTGCCTTTGTTGTTCCTACAATAAGCTTGTTTTGCTTTGAATTTATAAAACTAGATACAGCCTCTTTTATCAAATCTCTTTCAAGCAAAGACTTTACTTTCTCTCCCAATTCGACATTCTGTAAAGAATATTCTATCCAATTTGCAAAATCATTCTTCGAAACATTGACATAGGACGCAAATTCCTCATCAGATATCTCATCGAGGCATGAAACAAAACCCTCTAAATCATAAGCCTTTCTATCATTCCAAAAATTAAACGGTTCATCTGTCATTTACTCACTCTCATTTATCAAGACACTTGATTAAGTGCTTGTACATAACTATCCTAGTATCTTTCTTATCTTTGACACCTGCAAGGGAGAGTGCAAGTTCCTCATCCCTGAATATGTCATTAATCCAATTTGAAAAGTCATTCCTGTCAAATGTTACATGATGATTAAATATATCATCACTAAGAACTTCCAGTGCATCAGCAAGCTCTTTTACATTTTTTACCTTCTGACCATTGCAAAATATAAAGCAATGCTCCTCAGGCGCATCCTTTAAGATTGCCTTTTTTGTGTTTGCAGGTTTAGAAACTGATTTTTTACTCACTGCCTTTGTCTCTTTGGCCTGAGCACCGCCTTCTTTCTTCTTTGACATTATACACACCTCTTTTATTTTTTAGGGATACACCCATATGCAAATACAATAAAAATGCATCACAAATTACTAGTTATTATCATGCCAGGATTCTCATGGAACACTTCTGGCTTAGATGGTTTATTTGCAATATTGCAAAACTCATCTGTCTGAAGCACCCCCCTCTCCTTAAGTTCTGATTTTATTCTGCGTGCAAAATCATTAAGCACATTCATATATACTATGTACGCATCATAAGGACTGTCATAAGGATTGAAGTACTTATGAACATCTCCATCACTGAACCATTTAGTACACATATAATAAAAATGATCGGATGTAGTTAATTTTCTCCAGGTTTCTATTAATTCTTCATTATTTGTGGCCTTAACATATTTCTCCAGCTGATATAATGCATGAGCTGCGGATCCTTGCAAAGGATTTCCAAGCCACGCAGTAAGGTCTCTTTCCAAATCAGCCCAGGATGTAAAATTATGAGCATCTATTGTGCCTCTTATAGGATATCTTCTAGCAGCCTCGCTTACAGTTACAAAATTATTGTCTGGATTTTTAAGTACTTCTCCGGGAAGCTGCTCCATAAAATTAAATATTCCAGTATCTTCCCACTGGTGCTCTCCGAATGTCTCATAATCCATGAACAAGTTTATCAATTCCCCATTACCATTTATTTTATTAAGCCAATGAGCATATTTTTCTGCATACAACGGATGATCCTTCCAGTTCTTATCGCTAAACCTAAATGCAACATCATCGCTCAGCCTATAGTTCTTAAGAAGAACTTTTATACTATCTGCAGTTACAGCATTATATATAAAATTAGGACTTCTTCCATTTAATATATGATCTGCACCTTCTGCAAGTATGGCTTCGAAACCCATATCCTGTATGTATCTCGCAAGCTCATTGTTGAATATTAATTCCGTATTCCTGAATACAACAGGAGTTTGATTGAATAAATCCTGCATCTTCTTTCTGTGCTTCAAAACCTGCTCCTTGAATTCCTCCTTTGAGAATATATATGTGAGGCTATGATTATATGTCTCGCTAAGAAATTCAACACACCCCGTTCCTGCAAGTTTCTTAAAACTTTCAATAACTTCAGGAGCATACTCCTCAAACTGATCTAAAATAGATCCTGTAACGCTAAAACTAACTTTAAATTTTCCATTATGCCTCATTATAAGATTATAAAGAAGCTCGTTTGTTTTAAGGTAACATTTTTCTTTTACTTTATTTATTATGGCCTTGTTTTTATGGTCATCAAAATAATTTGAATGATTTCCTATATCAAAAAAAGTGTAGTTTCCAACCCTTACAGGCTGATGTACATGAAAGTAAAAACACACGCTTACCATTTATTATACCTCTATCAACTCCCCTAAGTTCTCACAACTTCGTTGTATATATTTAAACATTTCGCTGCAGGCTCATCCCAAACTGCAGATTTGGCCTCGTTATATCCATTGTATGTCATAGTGCTATGAAGCGGAGCATATGAAAGCAGAGCAAGTATTTTGTTTGCAATCTGGTTAACATCCCAGAAATCAACTTTAAGTGTATGATTAAGAACTTCTGCTATTCCAGACTGCTTCGATATTATAGTAGGCGTCTTCTTTAGTTGAGCTTCATAAGGTACAACTCCGAATGGCTCACTTACACTAGGCATGACAAAAACATCCGCCATGCTGAATAATTTTTCTGCCTGTTCCCTATTGTAAAAACCAGTAAACACGAATTTCTCTGCCATCCCCATGTGGGCAACTCTTTCTATCATCTTATTAAGCATATCTCCAGTACCTGCAATTACAAATGTAGTGTTAGGTGCTTTTTCAAGAACTTTTTTTGCAGCAGCAATAAAATAATCAGGCCCTTTCTGCAATGTAACTCTTCCCGCAAACAAAACGATTTTATCTGTATTCTTTATTGCGGGCGCATCATAAACAATAGACTCATTCATAGGAGTTGCAGCATTGTGAACAACCCGTATCTTTGATGGATTAATATAATACCTAGAAATAACTGTGTCCTTTATTTTATTGC
Organism: uncultured Methanosarcinales archaeon; assembly: GCA_964581965.1. Taxonomy (GTDB): domain Archaea; phylum Nanobdellota; class Nanobdellia; order Woesearchaeales; family 21-14-0-10-32-9; genus 21-14-0-10-32-9. Next base: position 34,558 of record CAZOPU010000004.1, read on the forward strand.
TTACAGTTATAACCCTATCTGCGTAATCCATCCCTTCCTTTTCTATTTGATAAATGTCAGAATCTGCATGCATACCTCCTGATTTATCAAATTCAGTTATATGAACATGAATTACCATGGGCTTTCCAGTCATTTTTTTAAGAGCTATCGCTGCAGGAAATGTCACCCAATCATGTGCATGTATAACATCAAATTCTTCTTCCATTGCAAGAAGTTTTACCTGCTCAGCAAACCTATATACTTCTTGCTTAAGATTCTTTCCATAAATAGGTCCACCTGCAAACTTACCAGGCATAGCCTCAAGTTTTTTATACGCCTGATCATATGATTCCTGCGTAGCATATGCATGCAGCAAAGAGTTTATTTTTCTAACGTTTATCTTTACATTCTTGTACTTATTGTTAGCAATTAACATCTTGAATTTTGTTTTGTGAGTACTCATTTTTTGATCAAGTCCAGAATAAACATCTTCAGGTCCGGAGGGCATTACAAATGTAACATCCACATCTTTTCGGATGAGCGCTTCGCTTAGTGCGCTGCATACTATTCCTGCCCCTCCTGCGAAGAATGGCGGGAATTCCCATCCTAACATTAAAACTTTCACACTACCCCTTTTTTGCTACTAAACAATTCCTAAATATCATATTATATAAATCTTTCGGTGTGTAATCATATATGAAAATAATTATATTTAAATAATATATTAACTATAACTTCATAATAACTATAATAGTATAAAACTATCATACTTTATTAAAAACAAAACATTTATATACTTAATAATAATTGAAAAATAATCATGTCGGATGAATTTTCAGAAAATGAGATTGCTGGCTCAAAATGGCAGATCTTGAAAATTCTTTCTAAAAATCCGCAAACCCCCAAACAACTTGCGGAAAGGCTTGGAACAACAATTGCTAATATGAGCCAGCAGCTCAAATTACTAGAAGCATATGGTTTTCTTAAAAAAGTAAGAGCGGACAAAGGTCCCAATTCAAGAAAAGGAAAAGACTTAAGGGTTATGTACTCCCTTATCAAAGGAAAGACATGGGTAATCAACATAGTGCCAGGAAGTGTTAAAAGAAAAGAAATAAAACAAACTACTGAAACAAGCTTTCTTGTAAACTTGCTTCTTTTAGATTTAAAGGAAGAACATCCATTTGTGCTTAACTTCTTCCTTAACAATAATATAGTTGACTATATTGATTCGGCTTACTATCTAAAATCAGATAAAAGTGAAATCAATCTTCTCGTAATAACAAAAAAGCTAGAGCACTTTAGAGAATCTAAAAGTGCCTTGAAAGTGAAATACAAAAGCGAAGAGAGAACCATAAGGTTCTGGAGCCATACCCTCCTAGAAATTAAAGAAGGCCTTTCCAAAAAAGAAAAATATTTCCAGGACCTTGTCTCTCAAGCTGAACTTTTGTATGAAAAGGAGCACGTTGACATAGCAGAAGATGTTTCCCCAAAGGCACAGCCAAAAATACAGTAGGTTTTAAAATGAACAAGCTTGCAAAAATAATAGATGGTTTGAGCAAAGAAGATCTTATAAAAATTAAGCGAGATCTCATGGCAGGCAATATAGACAGGCTTGTGGAAAAGAAGCTCAACACATATGAGGAAATAAATTTCTCAGATAAACAGTGCCCTGTTTGCAGCGGAAACATAAGTGACGAGTCATATATTCTTGAATTTGGAGAATCTTATTTGAGAAGAAGAGCATTTTTCGATGCTGCAGATTGTCTTGTATATTTTGTTAACACTAATCTTAAACATGACCATAATCCTGAAGAAAAAAAACTATAACTATCAAGTCTAGACAAAAAAAATGCCAAACCTGCGGGAACGCCAAGTCCTGCAGGTTAATTTTTAATATAAACTCTTAATTGCTAATAATTAATTTAAGAGACCGTAATTTGATTCTAATTTTTTAATATATATTTTTGTATACTAATACCAAAATATTTATAATATTGTTTGATTATATATCTCTATTGGGGGTTAAGTATATTGGATTTTAGAGCACTAAATAGTTTGCTCTCGAAGAAATAAAAATGAATCCAAGCGATTTTGAAGAACTGCTAAGAACGCAGAGAATGATGGCGTCAAAGATACTTGAAGAAAATTCTTTCGACGCAAAAATAAAGCTTCTTGAGATAATTAGGAATATGACCACCACTAAAAACAAGAAAATACACACAGAAGCAGTAATATATGAAGCTCAGGTAGAAGGATTATCTGAAGGGGACATACTTAACTTTATCGAAGAGCTAAAAAGCGACAACCTCATAATAGAGCCCGAAGAAGGATTCATAAGATTAATTTAATATTAATTTTAAACTGCGCCAGTATATTGAAGAGACAATTTATTATCTGCCTCTGCTTTAGGCAAATCATATTTCTTATTATTAATGTAATCTGAATATTCATTATTTGCTTTGTAAACGAGTGCCGTCAATCCTACTGATGCCGCAATCAAACCTGCTGCAATCCATTTTTTAGCATTTGGACTTAATTCTTTTATTTTTTTAGGCAACCTTCTTGATTCCTTTACCCCTGTAAAGTCCCTGTATGCGTCAACTCCAAATCCGTTGATTGCTCCAGTAGTTAATGATAAGAATACTGCCCCTGCAGTTCCTTTCAGTGTTTGCTCCAAATCAGCACCAGATGACATATAAATTGGAATTGATGCAATAATGTTAAAAACAGATGCATAAATAGAGTCATGAATTATATTTATCTTTCTGGACGAAGAATCAGTCACCTTGAATATATATTTGGATAAATCCCTCGCCTTAGTATATAATACAGCAAGACCCATATATGAAATGCCCGCTATTTTAATCCTAGCTTCAAGCGAAGTATCCGAGCTCATCCCTGATGCAAATGTTTCCATTGCCGCATAGATTGGAGTCGAAGTCGTAAGCAAAGCAGTTGTATCAACAACATAGTATTTCAGGAAAGATACAAATCCTCTTTTTATTTTATTATTGTCCACCAAAACGAAGATTAAGAGTTAATTTATATATTTTACTATCAATCAATAGTAATAAAAAGTTAATATTAAAAATAGAAACTGTTTTCCAACTGCATGAACAACTCAGAAGATAAGATTCCATTCAAAATCACATCTATAGATGGTTTCACCAACTCTCTTTTGATAAAAGGAAATAATCACAACATAAGTGAAAGTATTTTCTTTAGGCATTCATTTACCAAAAGAGATATTCTTAGAGGAGAAAACCCTCTACTGAAAAGATTTAATTTGTCTTCTGAAGGACTCGTAATTAACTTCACATTAAGGGAAATATGTGAAGCATTCTTTGACAAATACTCAGGAAATACCTTGGCTAATTATTTTAGCAAAAATTCAGAACAGAATGAAAGCCTCACAAACCTCGTAGATGATTTGAAATTCTCAGACAATTTTTACACAAAAGCCTTTGTAATAAATCTTTCAAGCGGAGGCAGAGGCAGATGGGAATATTGGCAGCTTTACATTCCAGGACTTACAAATGATGAAATAGCAAATCTTATTCCTAAATACCTATTAAGCAAATCAAAATACGCATCAAATGAAATTCCACAAGGATACTCTCCTCTTCTTAAGAAAGGGATAGGAAAAGATTATTATCATAAGCTTAAGCAAATCTTAGGCTACAAAGTGACAGAGAAGGAATATTTCCTAAGTAAAGTTACTTCGTCAAGAAATTCTGCAGAAGATTACTATGATTATCTAAAGGCGCAAAAACCAAACAATGTAGACAAAACTTACCTTAGATTCATGAAAAACTGGCACAGCCCTATAATACTAATAGACAACAATAAAGAAACAGACCTTCCTATACACTTAGATACACTAACTGTAAACGAAAGTTATGTTCATTCAACATATCCTATATTCGATGAAAATTATCCCATTCCTGACGGAGGAATGCTGAACCCCAGACCTCAAAATCCGGGAAACACAATGCTAAGCCTGCTCGAATCAGTATATTCTCTCTCAGAACGCGTTTTAAGAGGAAATTTCGGCCTTAATACAAGAAATGATTAATTTAATGCATATTCTACTGCACTTTCTGCGTGTATTCTTGTTGTATCAAACAGTCTAACTTTAACATCTTTCTGCTTAACAACAATAGGAATTTCGGTGCAGCCTAGAATTACCCCTTCTGCACCCTGTTTTACGAGAAAATTTATCTGCTTAACAAAGAATTCTTTTGCATCTGAGCTTGTTTTTCCAATACATATTTTATTTATTTCCTCATTTATTTTATCCAACTCATTTTCATCTGGAATAACTATCTCCAATCCATGTTTTTTCTCTAATCTTCCCTTATAGAAGTCTCCTTTCATCGTTTCTTTTGTCCCTAAGAGACCAACTTTTTTTATTTTAGCAGATATTATTTTTTCTGCAGTCACATCCGCTATATGAAGAACAGGGATTTTTATATTTGACTGTATTTCATCTGCTAACTTATGTGTTGTATTAGCACATATAACTACAAACTCTGCACCTCCTTTCTCTAGCATTTTTGCAGCATTTATTAGAATTCCATCTGATTTTTTCCAATCTTTTGTTTCATGCTCAACATCTATTTCATCAAAATCAACAGAATACAAAAGAATCTTAGCAGAGTGCCACCCTCCTAATTTTTTCTGGACTTCCTCATTTATTATTCTATAATATTCTAGAGTAGAATGCCAACTCATTCCACCGATAAGACCTATTGTTTTCATCTTACCAGTCCCCCAGGCTTTTCTGGGAACTTCCTTTTAGGATATCCTCAAAGTCAGTATCATAAAAATAAAGTATTGCATCCGCCAAAGGCTTTACCTGCTTCTCTATGTAATGATCATAGTCGTAAGGATGCTTTATTTTCTGAATCGGCTCAGGACCTTCTGTAGTCATAACATAATCTATTATGTTACTTGTTATCTTGTCAAGTAGTCTTGCTGCTTTTACATGAGGAGGGGTTGTTTTTGTGTACTCATCAGTGTCTTTTCTGAGAGCTTTCCTGTAAACAAGAAGCCCATCGTATTTTCCTTTTTTTAAGTCCTGAACAAAATGCTTTATGTATGTCTTTGGGTCTTTATGATGAAATACTAGCTCTAAAAGTTCCAGCTGGAATTTTTTGCTTAATTCCGTCCAATCTCGTCTAACAAATTCTAGTCCTGTGAAGTCCATTACTTCCTTATCACCTTTAAGAAGAAGACCAGCATATCTTTTCTTCGCTCCCTCGTCACTTCCCCTTACTTTAGGCATGAAAAATCTTAGGAAGGTTTTCTCGAACTCTAGTTCAAGAGAGCTTTCTACTCCATAATCCTCATTTATCTTCCTTTTATAATATTCATTTATTTCTTTCTCTATTTCCTTTCCTAACTTTATTGCCTCTTCCTCTTTTTTAACATTCATATGTACAAATATGGAATCTGTATCTCCATATATTACTTCAAATCCCTTTTCCTCAACTAGTTTTGCAGTCCCTTTTATCATTTGGTGGCCAAAGCTAGTTATTGCATTTGCAATGTCTGGATTATAGAACCTGCAATTGGGACTTGCAATAACCCCATACATGCTATTCATAAGAATTTTTATAGCCCATCTTGTAAGCTCGTCTTTTTTCTTTCTTGCTTTTTCCCTTTCCTCCCAGAGTCCGTCAAGAATCTCTGGAAGTATTCCTTTTTTCTTTGAAAACATAGCACCATTAGGTGCGGTTATTAGCGACTCATGTGCTTTTTTATTTCTGAACATCAATGGATCTATATTAAATGTCCTCATTATACTTGGATACAGACTCTTGAAGTCAAAAACAAGAACATAGTCATATATTCCTGGCTTGGGATTCATTACATATCCTCCCGTAGTTCTTTCTTCCCTGTCAGCATATTTTGAACTGGGAGCAACGTATCCTCTTTCTTTTAATTTTCTTAGGTATAAAGAATCAAGGCTAGCTATACTTGCCCTAACTCTGTCAAGAGGCATCCCTGTTAGAATACTTCTTAATATTGTAAGCTGCATACTTCTTGATTTCTCTATTATTTCAAGGACCAATTCAGAATCCATAAGATTGTAGTCTACAAGTTTCTGTGGATTCTTGTTGAAAGAAGTTTCTATTTCCTCGCCCTTGTTTTCTTCGTCAATAAGTTTTTCTTTTTTTGTGAACTCTTTTGCCGCTGTTCCTAACTTATAATCATCAAGTTTTATGAAACTCGTCTTGAGCAAGTGTATCCCATCAAGAACAATTCTTCCTGGAAAATCCGCCTTTGAATCCATCATGAACGATTCCACAATTTTTAGCTTGCATTTATCCTCTGTTCTTCCAAGGTCAAAATTTAATTCATACTTCTTGATCATTTTTTCAATTATCTCAAAATCAAAGTCTATTAAATTCCACCCTGTTATAATGTCCGGGTCATATGCAATCAATTCAGTTTTGAATGAAGATAAAAGTTCTTTTTCGTTCTTGAAAGAATCTGCGTGCTTTAGTTTTTTGTCAGACACAATGAGAACTTTCTTAAGTTTTCCATCATTGGAGCATAATGATATACAGTAAAGTTCCTGCGTATTCATGCTGGTTTCTATGTCTATTGCCAGTATTCTAAGATCGTTTTGGTCAGGCATCCATTTTCCAGGGAGAATTTCCGGCTCTTCAAAAAAAACATCCACCCTTACATCTTTCTGCATTTTTCGTTTTCCTTTTATGCATACACTTCCAAGAATATTCTTGTCCATCATGAACCTGTATGGATATTTTATGTCTGCTTCGTCGCACTCTATTTTCCTGCTCTCGAGTTTTTTTCTTAATTCGGGAACTTCTGAAGGCAATGAGAGTGTTATCTTTGTCATCTCTTCCTCATTGAAATTTCGTAAGCTTGTTTTTTCATGCTCGAGTCCATCCTCGAGATTAGCTTTTTTTGAATCTTCAGTTTTTATAAAAAAATAGGGCTTGTAAATGTTCTTAGTACAGAAACTCTTTCCATCCTTTAATCTTCCAAAAAGATAAACATAAGCCTTATCCCCTTCTATTCTGTATGTGGGATATATTATAAATCCTTCATGCAATT
>CAZOPU010000005.1:0-38641 GCA_964581965.1 uncultured Methanosarcinales archaeon
AGTTTCTCTAAAGGTAGTTATTACTTTTTTCTTTTTATCTTGCTTGATATTAATGAGCGCTAAAGCGGCATTATTAACATTTATTGTGATGATTTTATTTTATTATTTTATAAAAATAAGAATATCTAAAAAATCAATTTTATTGTTAGTTTTTGCTGGATTAATATTTATTTCTTTGTTGAACCAATATGTTCAGGAACTTAGTCCTGTGAACTTCATTGCTGTAGAGTCTAATCAAGACTATGTAGGAGATGCAGCTAGAATAGCTCACTTTAAATATGCTTATGATTTAATTATTAGCAAAACTGGTGCATCATTAATAGGATTTGGACCATCATCTTATGAAAGTCCTGCAGGATGGTATTTTCATTCAAGTCTAATTCAAGAAAAAGAGAAGTATTTTGAGTCCCTTAAGGCCAACACTCAGACTAGTAACATAGTTGTTACACATACACAGTTCACTACATTGATGGTGGAATTAGGATTTGTCGGATTAATAGTATTTGAGCTCTTTATAATATTTTTAATAATTGAACTCTATAATTTATCTAAAAAGGAGATAAATAATAAGTCATATATTTATTTTTCAATTATATTGTTATGTGTATTTTTTATAGCTCAAATAAGTCTTAATAGCTTTCAATATCAATTGGTTTTTATGCCATTATATGCAATAGTTGCTATTTCAATAAAAATCAATACTAAAAAAGAAGAATCTCTTCAACTTAAAAATAAAGAGCAATTAAGATAGTATAAATTATGGTGGAAAGAATTGTGAAAAATATACTTTTATTGTATGATAATCTTAGAATAGGTGGTGCGCAAAAGCATTTGCTAGATTTAGCTAATAATTTAAGCAGAAAATCTCAGTATAAAGTTTTTGTAGCCGCTAAAAAAGGAGACTTTTGCTCTCAATTGGATAAAAATATAGTTTATTATGACTTAGATTTAACATTGAATAATCCATTATCATTTATAATTTGTTACTTTAAGTTAAGAAAATTTATATTAAATAATTCTATTGATATTGTACATAGCCACTCTAGAAGAATGAATAGTATAATTTTTGCTCTAAATAATTCTGGTTTGAAATTTGCATATGTTTCTACTGCTCATAGTGTTTTCTCTAGATTACATTTTTTTGGATTCTGGAGTAAAAATACTATTGCTGTAAGCAACAAAGTTAAAGAGTACATTGTAAAACATTCAGATGTAAACGTAACTGTTATAGAAAACGGAGTCATATATCAGAAACCTATATTTTCTAAAGAAATATTCAGAAGAAAAATAAAATTGAGTAACTCAGATTTTGTATTATGCTCTGTAGGAAGATTGTCTGAACAAAAAAATCAAATTGATTTAATTTACATAATGCAAGAGTTAAGAGAAAAATCTCCTGATTTATTTAATAAAACAAGATTACTTATAGTTGGAGGCGGAGATGAAAGAATAAAAATCAATTTAGTTAATAAAATTAAAGAACTAAGATTGGAAAAAAATATATTTTTAATGGGCAGTCGTAATGATGTTCCAGATTTTTTGAATTGTAGTGATCTATTTATTCTTTCTTCTAAATGGGAAGGATTGCCTTTGGTAGTAATAGAATCTTTTTCTCATGGTGTTCCTGTTATAGCTTATGACGCAGGAGGAACATCTTCTGTGGTAAATACTAATAATGGTGCAATAATTAAAATAGGAGATATATCTTCTTTTGTAGATAAAATTATAGATTTATCAGATGACGACTTGAGATCATTAAAATCAAAAAACTCTTTGAAAACTTATAAAACAAAATTTACATTTGATAGACAGTTCGAGCAAACGAATAATTATTATTTGTCGTTAATGAAAGAATACAATAATAAAAAGTTAAATGTTGATAAATGGTCAGATGATAAGAAATTATTTGGTTTATTTAATATTTCTAAATTGTATAAACATATTTTTAAAGGGATTATATTTCCTATATCCGAATTATTTGAACGAACGTCTATAAAAAGAAAATTAAAATTTTTAAAAAATACTCAATTTTTTGACAGAAAAAAAATGAATTTATATCAATGTAAAAAATTGAAAGATACAATTGAGCATGCATATAATAACACTGAATATTATAAAACTCTTTTTGATAGTCTTAATCTGAAACCGTCTGACATTAAATCAAAGAAAGATTTAGTTAAGATTCCATTTTTGACAAAGGCAATTGTTAGAAAAAATACTGACAAGTTAAGAGCGGTTAATTTCAGGAAGAAATCATACCCTAAGTCTACCAGTGGATCTACTGGGGAGCCTACAATTTTCTATCAGACTAAGGATGATTTCAGCTGGATTTGGGCAGCTCATTTCAGGGCATGGGGATGGGCAGGTTATACTCCGGGAGATAGATATGTAAAATTAAGCATAACTGAGGAGAATAAGCGTTGGAAAAAGAAGTTACAGAACTTGTTTTTCAGGTGTAAATTTATTAGAGTATATGATATGAGTGAGGAAAGTATAAAAGGATATGTTGAAAAAATTATATCTTTTAGACCTGTATTGATTTATGGTTATAGCTCTTCTTTAAATGCTATAGCTGAGTATATGAATAAGAAGGGTATAAAATTTGAGACTAAAGCGGTTGTTACAACAGGAGACAAATTAATGCCTAATTATCACAGGAATATAAAGAAGGCGTTTGGATGTAATATTTATGATGAGTTTGGTTGTGGTGGAGAAGGATTGTATATTGCTGCTCAATGTGAAAAAGGAAATTATCATATTAGTGATGAGCTTATGATTATTGAAGAAAATAAAGGGGAAATTGTAATAACTAGTTTAAATAATTACGCTATGCCTTTAATAAGGTATAAGTCGGGGGATAATATTGAATTAGGGGAAGGGTGTAGTTGCGGCAGGCATTCCTCAATTATAAAAAGCCTTAAAGGAAGAACAAATGAATTTGTGAGGACTAGGGCAGGAGTTATGCTTAATAGTCAATTTTTTGAGTATATTATGGAAGTTCTTCCTGGAGTGTCGCAATTCAAGATTATACAGATAGATTATGATAATATAGAAATTCATATGCGTTGTAATGATGAATACAAGAAGGATGAATCAGAAAGAAGAATAAAGGAGTATATTCTTAAATCTTCAGGCGTTAAATTAAGCATAAAATATGTTTATGTTGCTCATTTCAATAGTAATGATGGTCATAAATTTAAGACTATAGAGAGTAGAATAATATGAAGAGGGTTCTTATTACTAATGGGGATAATATTAGGGCATTGGTTTTTATTAGGGCTCTCGCTGGCAAGAGGGATGTTGAGCTTCATGTTTCTGCAGAAAGGAAGTTCGCTGCGGGTTTTTATTCCAAGTATTGCAGTCATAAATTAATTAATGTTAATCCTAAGAAGAATCTTGAACTATTCTTGAAGCAATTGGTCAATTATGTTAAGGTTAATAATATTGATGTTCTTATTCCTGTAAATGCAGATGAGCTCGATTTGGTTCTTAGGAATAGGAGTTTGTTTCCTAAAAATGTTAATATTCCATTTCCTGATTATGAAAAGTTTTCTTTTGTAAAGGATAAGTGGAATTTTTTCAATTTTGCAAAGAAGCTGGGTGTACCTGTTCCTGAAACTGTTAAGGTCACAGGGACTTCAGGTCTTGGCAAAGTTAAGATTGATTTTCCTCTTATTGTAAAGATAAGGACTGGTGCGGGCTCCAAAGGTGTGAAGAAAGTAAACAATAAAGCAGAGCTTCTTGAAGTATTTGACAGTATATCGAAAGAGTATAAGTTAAGCAAGGAGACATATCCTTTAATTCAGGAGTATATTGAGAATGGAGAGAATTATTGTGCGTCTGCGTTCTGCAGGAAAGGGAAGGTAGAGTCTGTTTTTGTTTATAAAAGCCTTAGGCAGTATCCTTTGGATCATGGTACAAGTACATCTAAGGTAAGTGTAAAAGATGCAGAGATAGACTCTTATGTGAGGAGAATGCTTGAGCATTTGGAATGGCATGGCATAGCTCAATTTGACTTAATAAAGAAGAATGGCAAATTATACTTTCTTGAAATGAATCCGAGACTATATACATCTTTAAACACTACGGTAAAAGGGGGTCTTAATTATCCTTATTATCTTTGCTTGATAGATGAGAACATTTCAATCCCTAAGTCTTACAGAGTTGGAATAGGAACTAGGATAATCCTTTCAGATACACTTGTATTTTTCAAGTCATTGGTTAGAAAGAAAAAGTATCCTTTAAAGGAATATCTCCTGTGTTTAAGGAAAAACTGGTATTTTGATGATGTTGTTGTAAGTGATTTTCTTCCTTCTCTTCCTTTGTTTGTGAAGTTCATAAGGGGAAAACTTTTATAGTAAAAATGATAGGAATGTAATATGAAAAAGAAACTGCCTGAAATAAACTTTATGGGTGCGCGCGTTAATCCCATAACTATGGAAGAGACTCTTAGGCTCATAGATGAGATGATTAAGTCAGGAAAGCCTCATCAGCATATAGTCGTTAATACTGCTAAAATAGTTAATATGCAGAAAAACAAGGAATTGGCAAACGATGTAAATACGTCTGATATAATTAACGCGGATGGTATGGGGGTAGTTTGGGGGGCTAGGCTTCTAGGAGAGAAAATTCCTGAAAGAGTTGCAGGCATAGATCTTTTTGCAAAATTGCTTGAGCTCTCAGAAAAGAAAGGATACAGGGTCTATTTCTTTGGAGCGAAAGATGATGTGCTTAAAGCAATGATTGTCAATTTAAAGGAAAAGTATCCCAAGCTCAAGATTGCAGGATATAGGAATGGTTATTATTACGATGAAGAGCAAAATATTATAGCGAATAATATACGGAAGAGTAAGGCGCAGCTTTTGTTCCTGGGAATTACCAGTCCTAAAAAAGAAAGATTTATTCATTCGCAATTGAAAAACACAGGGGTGTCTTTTGCAATGGGTGTGGGAGGCAGCTTTGATGTATTTGCAGGAAAAACAAAGAGAGCGCCTTTATGGATGCAAAAAATTGGATTGGAATGGTTCTATAGACTTATACAGGAACCTAAGAGGATGTTTGGAAGATATTTCAAGACTAATTCAGTTTTCTTGTGGATGCTTGTAAAAGAAAAAGTAAAGAGATCCATTAGCCGAAAGAAGAGAGAAGAAAAAATTAAAAAAAATTAAAAAAATAATTCTTTTACCAGTTGCCTAGTCCGCTTTTTAGTGGGCTGTGGTATGTGCGTACGTATTCAAGTTCTCCGCATGGGTCGCTGTATACTTCCTGTATTAATGCGAATTGTCCCCAAATAGAGCATCCTAATTCTACGCCTTCAGGATTGTACCACATTTTATTGTCTAGCCCTAATGAGCCTGGGCAGTTAACTGCGTCGTCCACTATGGAATAGCCTTCAGGTACTGCTACAATCTTTACAAAATCGGTCCAGTAACATGTTTCTTTCACAGTCATGCCATTTGCGTACCATGTTCCTTCCCTGTATCCTCCTAGGTAGTTATCATTCCAGGTTCCGCTTACCGAGCCGTCTGGCTGGATTGTTCCTGTTACGTGCATTATTGTTCCTACTGCATCTGGTCCTCCTGTGTAGACTGCATCAAAGCTTATTGTATCTCCTGATACTGTGCCTGAGGTTATGTCCCATGTGTAGCTGTATGTAAGGCTTCCTGCTTCATATCCTCCATTTCCGGTTAGAACGCCTGCGGTGTTTGTAAGGAACAAGTCATGGTTGTATGTTCCTCCAAGTACAAACGAAATTACATATTGGCCCGTCAATGATGAGAAGATCCAATCGCTCCCTTCATATGTTCCGCTGGCGTGGTTTGTAAGCCATGCGCCTGAGCCTATGTATGATGGATATCCATAATGCCTATCAAGCAAGTGATCTCCGTCGCAGTCAAGGCTACTTAGCCATGCATTATTCCACTTCATCATTAGCCAATCTCCGCTTGTCACAGGTGTTTCTGGTCTTGCATAATTGTCATACCATCCATTGAATATATTTGCCTGGTAGTTATATCCCCACATGTCGTAACCTGTCGTAAGGAAAGTGCCATCTCCCGAATAGATGGTTCCGTCCTGTATGGTTGCGCATGTCTGGGTAGGCTTGGCAGCACTCGCAAATCCTGCCAGTGTCAATGCAAGAACTAATGTTAAAATAAACAGTTTTTTCATTTTATCCCCCCGTAATTCTTAACATTTTAGCTTTTTTAAGCAATGTATACTTATTACTTACTATAAAGAAATTTTCATAAACTCTTGAGTTATCACCCCCAATCATTTATTATACAATAGTAAATGCCATTTGATATTTATATTTTGTTGCAAATAATAGAAAGGAGAGAGCAATAAAGTAAAAGTGGGGATGTAGATGATTTTCACGGACCAGTATGCCTGTCCACGCCCTAGTGGTCTCGCTATCGCTCGAGCCACTAATTATTTAATTAACTTAGAATTTAGTAATTTAAGTAAAAGTGGGGATGTAGGGATTTGAACCCTAATCTACCGGTATCTCTCGCTATATTAGCCATACCAATTTGTTAATCATCAAACGTTTGCGTTCGTTTACACCGCACTAGTGTGCGTCGCTTCGCGACTTACACCATAGGTTTTCAAGCGCATAGTTCTCATTGCTCCACAGCATTAAGCACTGGAGCCGGCAATTCTAGCCAGGTTAAACTACACCCCCGGGATATTAATTTCTTGGTAGATTTGTGCCTTTTAACCTCTTCTTGGTTATCTTATTTGATTTATAAATTTTCATTTTTTTGTACTCAAATTAAGAGAAAATATTTAAGTTGATAAACCAGGAATTATAAAATAAAGCAGTTTTGGGGGTTTAAGATGAACAAGACACTTTTAATAATTGGATTTGTTGTTTTAATATTGGGCATAGCTGCTACTTTTTATTCAGAGACTACGACTGAAAGCCATTTGTTCGGTTTGTACAGCACTTCAAGCACAAGCAATCCTTATAGTGCATTTTCTATTCCTTTGCTCGTTGGTGGAATTGTGCTTATTATTGTAGCTGCTGTTTTAAAGAGCAGTAATAGAAAATAATTAATTATTCGCGGAGTGGAAAAATGAAAAAAAGAATTATTGTATTGGTTATACTATTGTTGCTTGTTTCTGTTTTTGGTGGATGCATACAGCGAACTAGATATGTCTGTCCTGATGGTATGACTGTTTCCAGCGAGTATATGTGTGAATCTATTAAGGAAAATTCGTACTGTGGAGATAAAGTATGCAATGATGATGAAAATTGGACTTCCTGTGTCGCAGATTGTCCTAAGGAATATGAGCAATTCAGGATTAATGTAATGGCATTTGATACGTATGATACAAGTGATAAGGGAAATGAATTGAGGAATTTGCTTGATGCGAATCCTGCTTTTTCTGGGACTATAAAGTTAAGGACATCTGACGAGGAGTATTATCAAGGGGCTTGGCTTTGTTTTTACACTCCTTATTTAGTTGAGGATGTGAGATGCGAAGTTAAGGAATATTATGGCTCTGAGTTTAATAGTCAGTTTACATTGGACCTCAATGTTGGAGGATTGATTATTCAAGAAATGGAATATGCATATGTAGAGGCAGAAATGGAGTATCAGAAAGACATAATGCCGTCCAAGGTAAGATATGATTACACATGCAAAGGAACTGAGAGCGGCAATCAATATGTAGGCTCATATACTCTTAACTTAGAGTATAATATCTGAGTTTTATTTTAATTTTTTTTATTAGTTTCTTCTTTTTATACTTGAAAGCGAATAATTTATTAACTCAAGAATTACAACTATTTGAAACGTGGGGTGGATACTATGGCTTTTCCTCCAATTCAGGACGAATGGATTGACTCAGTGCAAAACTCGCTTGGGATAAATGCTCCTAAGGCGCGTGAGGAGTTTAGGTCTTTTCTTCTCTCTTCTTATGTGAAGTATGATCAGCTTTTGCCTACATATGTTAGGAGGAATCTTTCTTTTATGGCAGAATCGCTTATGCATACAATGAGCCATGCTAAGATGCCTTCTAATAATCCATCTGGATTTGGACTTGCATTTGGAAGCTTTATAGGTTTGCTTATGAAGGCTGAAGATCCTTATGTGTGCAAGGTTATGTTTTCTGATGAAAAGGCTAATTCGAGCATTCATAAGATGGTGGAGATACTTAAGTCCATAAATGGGCTTGACATAAGTGTTGTAAGAGAGATTGCCCAGCACATGAATACATCTCTTTTGGAGGCCCAGGAGCTTGAGAAGTATGATTCCTTGGTTCAAGGAATCTGATTTTGGGTTAATTTTAAATAATTAGTCTGTTAATTTTTATTTATGATACCAAAAAGAGCTAAGAGAGTTTTTAAGGGATTGCTTTTTGACGTCTATCAATGGAAGGAAAAGATGTTTGATGGCTCTACGGGGACTTTTGAAGGAATAAAGAGAAGGCCTTCTGTCCAGATTATTGCTACATCAGGAGATAAGATTATTCTTCAGAAAGAAGAGCAGCCTCATACTGGGAAGTTTGTTTCTTTTCCGGGAGGGGTTATTGATTATGGTGAAAGTGCTCTTCATGCTGCAAGGAGGGAGCTACTTGAGGAAGGAGGTTTGAGAGCTGAAAAAATTATATTTTGGAGAAAGGCGGATTTCTCTAAAAAGATAGAGTGGGAGACTCATTATTTTATAGCCAGGAATTGTAAAAAAATTCAGGAGCCACATTTGGACAATGGAGAGAAGATAACTCCTTTTCTGGTTGATTTCAGGAAGTTCATTGAGATTGTTTCTGGCGAAGACTTCAGGAATAGGGAGTTTTCTAATTATATTTTCAGGCTGAAGCAGGATAAGAAGAAGCTTGAAGAGTTCAGGAAATCTGTTTTTGGGTAATCTTTCTAAAAATTATTGAATGTGATAGTAACACAAACACATAAAATTTATAAATAACTACTATTTAGTAATAATAAAATGGGAGAATCTTTGTATTCAGAAGAAGCGCTTGAGCATATACGTAGGGTTATCTCTGGAGAAGAAAAATTAAATCCGTTGTTAGAAGATAAGTTAAATTCAGATGAAAATCTAAGAAAATATGGACAGTATGCATTCTTTCCAGAATTATACAACAGGATTTACAATCAAAATGAAGATATAACTGTGGACTTTTGCAATGGGACAAGAGGCACAGGAATAATATTTGAAGATTCAAGCGGCAAGTTTGTAATAAAACCAGTACAAAGAGGATTAAGCACAACCCTTCCTGAAGAGGCAGATGAGCCTAAAATAGCTGAATTTGCAGGAAGCATAAATCTAGGACCAAAACAGTATCAGACATTAAAAGGATACATAAAAGAAGAATTCCTGGAAGGTTATTCTTTTCCTAAATTGCCTCCTGAAAAAATAACAAAAGATAATATATACAAATATGGGCTGGAGCTTGGTGCAGGAATGAGGAAGATGCATGAAAATGACTTCTGTTACAATGACACTATGATAACTGACGATTTCGGAAAATCTCATATAATAATAACTGAAAACGGCTTAAGGCTGATTGATTATGGCGCTGCAATAAGCCTAAAAGACCATCCTGAATACACATACGAGAGAGCGTTCAACTATGGAAGAACGCTTCCACAAGAGCAGATGTTTATTTACTTAATGAATTCAGAAGAGCAAATAATGGACTTCTCAAAAAGATATCAAAAAGCGATGCGCAGCATGTCAAAGGAAGAAATATTAATGAGCGACGATTACTTTGTAAGGGCAGGAGTTTTTTTCTGGCGAAGAAATTCGCTAGGGGACTTGTTTCTTGAAGGATTCAACTCCGAATATAAGAAAAGATGATTTATACTTTCTAACGAAAAACTCTATATTCATCAACTTTAAATCCATTTAAATTAATAAAATTGCAAGTTTTCTCAGCAAAACTGAAATTATGAAAAAGAATGAAGCAAGGATTAAGATTTATATGGTGTCCTTTTACTTTAAATGTATAATCTTCCAAATGCTCTAAGTAAGACTTTTCAAAACCATAAGATGGTGTACATTCTTTTGCTGTGGTGTTTCCTATAATATAATAAATTTCATTCTCGTAAATTATTGGCATGGAGTTCATGAATGTTGAATTATTAACATAGTCAGGCTCAACAACCCTCTTGAATAATAATGATATTTCTCTATCTGAAATGACTTTATTAATGAGCTCTTCCCTAGGAGAGGGAGCACATGAGAGACCATAATAATTTATCATGACCCATGAATTAGAAAGAAGAGTGCATTCAGACATGTTCAACTCATTTATTTTATCTATTGCAGAAATATATCTCTCAGGAGGATCATAAGGAGAGAGGGGATATATTTTTGGCAAAAGAATAATGTTCAATAAGAGAAAAATAAATGAAACAATAGTAACTGCTTTAATAAACAGCGAATCCATATAAGATGATTCATTTTTTCTGTTACTAACTTTAGCTTTTCTCCTGCCAATTTCTATTACTTTAGAAATTAAGAAATGAATTCCTACATATGAAAAATAAACAGTTGGCAGGACAAGATTAAAAAGATACCTTGAATGCTTCACAGGGATATTTGCATAGCTTTCTATGAAAAACACAAGGAGAATTATCATTATTAATTCTGCCTTTAACGAATCTATAAACTTAATAAACGAATAAAAGAAAGGTTTTTTTATTCTCCAAATATTAATTACAATTCTATAAACTATAAGTATGACTCCTAAGATGAAAAAAGGGATTAGGATATTTTGGACGGTTATAACATGTGCTAAATTAAATGGCTGCACTATGTCTTGCCTGTAAAGAATGTTATTCGCATACTGGTCTGCGATGCTCGTGAAGAAATTCCCTGTCTTGTAAAAATTGTAAATAAACCATAAAAGTATTACTCCCCCAAACAGCAATAAACTTTTTGCAATTTTCTTGAATTCAAGATGGAAAAGTATCAATGGAAAAAGAGCAAGTGAAGTATATCTGGACAATGTACTCAGTCCAAGGAAAAGGCCTGATGTGTATTTGTTCTCTATTATTAGTGCTATAAATAACTCAAGAAAAGCGAGAGAAAGAAGCTCAGTTCCATTAATAAGGCCGTAGTTCATTAGGTAAATTCCTAGGCTGATAGAGTAGAAAAGCAAAGGATTGAACTTTATGCTTCTGGAAAGCCTTACGCTAGAATAGAAAAATAGTGAAGAGGCAATAATTATGAAAAAAAACTCAGATGCTTTCCATCCGAGGAAACTAAAAATTCCAATAATCAAAGGCATCAACGGGGGACGGAATATCTCAAAATAAGTCCCGCTTCCAAACCAGTATTTTGCATTTAATACATATGATGCGAAATCCCAGGAAACATATATTGCATGCTGATAAATGAAAAAGGCAGTAGAAAGGAAAAAAAGAATTAGCAAAAACCTGTTCTCTCTGATAAAATTGGATAATTTTTTAGTTTTAGGATTCATTGCATCTCTAGGATTTTTATCCTGGTTTCTATCTTGTTATTATTCCTACGCCTAGGATTATCAAAAGCACGCCTGACCATTTATAGAATGGGAAAACTTCTTTAAGGAAAAGCATGGAAAATATTGTTACCCAAATATAGCTCGTTGCAATCACAGGGTAAAGTATGGAAAGGTTTCCCTGCTTTAATGCTATGATGAAAAGCACAGTCGCAATACCATAAAGGAACAATCCTAGCCAAAGCTTCCAGTTTGAAATAAGTTTGGTAAACTCAAAGCTTAAGTCCTCCGATGCTAGCTTAAAGAATATCTGTCCCGTAGCTCCCAGAAGCGCGCAGAATGCCACAAGAAGTATTATAGTTAACTTTACTTGCATTTTATTTACCCCCAAAACAATAGTGTATTTATCTTTTATTTTATATTTCTTTGTGTTTGGGGATATTTTTTGCAAAAGAGTACTTTCCTGAGAACTGATTGTACCTGAGCCTGAAAAGGTCAATGAACATCTTAGAGCTGTCTTTAATTGTGCTTAACTTGCTTCCCTTCTTGTCAATCCAGACAACAGGCACTTCCTTTATTTTGTATCCGAGTTTCTTACCTATAAAAAGCATTTCCACATCGAAAGAAAATCTGTTGAATTTCTGCATTGAGCATATCTTTTTTGCCTTGCTGGTTTTGAAAAGCTTAAATCCGCACTGAGTATCCTTGAATCCTCTCAATGCAATAAGGTTAACAAGCTTTGGAAATGTTTTTCCTAAAAGAGTTCTTATTTTGGGCTGCTTTGTCCTCACATCAGAATCTTTCATGTTTCTGGAAGCAATAACAATATCATAATCATCAATAAACTTAATCATCTTGTTAAGCTCTTCTATGGGGGTTGCAAGATCACTATCTGAGAACAAGACTAGAGGATATTTGGCTGAAAGTATTCCTTTTTTAACAGAGAAACCTTTGCCCATGTTTATTTTGTTATTAAGTATCTTTATTTCTCCTTTTTTTTCTTTCAAGGATTCTGCATATTTTGAAACAACATTTAGAGTATTATCTTTTGAGCAATCATTAACAAATATTATTTCATACTTGTCAAACTTTGAATCTAGGTATTTTACTACTTTTTTTATGGTTAAGCCTATGCGATTTTCCTCGTTGTATGCCGGAATTACTACAGATATATTCATTAAATATAGATTTTATTTTTAATTTATAAAACTTATTTGTTGCATTCTATATTTACGGCTTATAGTTTATCACAACCTTTAAATATAATCCGAGACGCAGCTTATTGAGGGGTTATGAAAATACAATTTCACGGAGCAGCCACAGAGGTGGGAAGAAGCTGTATATCAATAAAGACAAACAAGGGAAACATTTACCTTCTTGATTTTGGGATAAAGTTCAAAGAAAACGGATTCCAGACGCCTGAGGACATACCTCCGGTTGAAGAAATAAAAGCAGTATTTCTTTCCCATGCACACTTGGACCACTCAGGAGGACTTCCGCTTATAGAGCATATGAATCTTAATTGTCCTATATTCTGCACAAAACAGACATTTGCAATTGCGAAAATACTCCTTAAAGACTCATATAAAATAGAAAGAATAAGAAATATACATCCTGCATACAACAAGACGGACCTTAAGGAAGTCCAGAAGGACACAAGATTTGTAGACTATGACAAATGGTACAATTTCGGAGACATAAAATTTACATATCTTAATGCGGGGCATATTCCTGGGAGTGCAATGATTCTTTTTGAAATAGAGGGAAAGAGAATTCTTTACACAGGGGATTTTAATTCCAGGCCTACTCTTTTGATGAATGCTGAGTTTAAGTCTCCGGAGCTATCAAAACAAATTGATGTCCTTATAACAGAATCAACATATGGATACACGGACCTTCCCGACAATGTGGAGCTGGAGAAGAAAATGATAAAATCAATACATGAGACTATTGCGGGAAAAGGATCTGTTCTTATTCCTGTGTTTGCGCTTGGAAGGGCTCAGGAAACACTTATGATGGTTGCAAACAATGATTTCAAGGCAGACATTTATGTTGATGGGCTGTGCAAGAAAGTAACAAGAAGCATAATAGAGTCTAATTCAAAGTATGTAAACAATGTTTCCAAGCTTGAGAAAGTATTTAATGAAAAAGTTCATTGGATAGGCTCCCTTAAAAAAAGAAAGGACGCAATAAGAAAAGGAGGAATATTTATAACTACATCAGGAATGCTTCAAGGAGGGCCTGTAATACAATATCTCAAGGAAATGTGGCATGATGACAAGAACAAGATAATGCTTATGGGTTATCAGTGTAAGCGTACAAACGGCAGACATCTTATAGAGGATGGTTTTGTATATATAGATGGATGGAGGACGTTTGTGAAGTGCAAAGTGGAGAAATATGATTTTTCAGGCCATGCAGACAGGAAATCGGTCCAGTCATTTGTAAAAAGAACTAATCCTAAGATTGTAGTCTTCCAGCATGGAGATGAAGAGGCAGTGAGGGCACTGAAAGAGTGGGCGACATCGAGCACAAAATCAAAAGTTTACTCGCCAGTTGTTGGAGATTCTTTTGAATGCTGAAGTTTTTTATCCTCTTTTTGACACTTTTATTCATTCACAAGAGATAAAAAAAGTTTTAATACTCCTGCCATTAAGTATTCTCTACAACAAAGTAAATTCATATAATTGGGAAAAAGAGGTTATTAATGTTCGGTTTTTCTAAAAAAAAGAAGCAGGTGGAGCAACAGAGTCAACCATTGCAGCCTGCCCAGAGCAGCCAGGGTAATACAGATATACCTCCTCCAGCAATAAATGAAGAGCCAGCCCAGGAAAGCTTTGAAATCCCTGACTTTACTGAAGATGATCTTAATTTTGACCTTGGAATAGGAGAATTCATGCCGGACCAGGCGAGTAGTTCTGGCATGGGGCAGCAAATCCCCTTGAATCCAATGCAATCCCAGAGCCCCGCTGACATAACAGGAAATAATATTCCTCAGACAAATGAAGTCCAGTCATTTGAAGGATTTCCTCCCGTGGATGAAAATAAAGCAAAAGAAGTTACTCCCTCAAATAAGGGAGAAGCCCCGGTGGAGGATGAAAATGAAATTCCTAAATTCGAAGTTCCTCTGTCAGAGAGCCTAAGCGATGCAGTAAATGATAAGAAAAAGAAACATGAGAAAAAAGAGGCAAAGCCTAAAAGGGAATTGATACGTGAGATGGAATCTGACCTGATGGCTCAGGCAAAACAAAGAAAGGAGCAAGCACCTCCTCCATCAAGGGGAATATTCATGCAGAGTGCAGTATATGACAAGACGGTAATACTGATGGATGACACAATAAAGAAATCCTCGTACGGAGAAAGCATAAAATCAAAATTATCATCAATAATGGATTCTGAAAAACAGCACTCAGATGACCTGGGAAAAATGTCAAGAGCAATACTTGAATCCCTCCTAAACTGCGATGCTAGACTGTTTGAAAAAGGTGATGAAAAATGAATGACAAAGCCATGTTCGTAAAAATAGACAAATATGACGAGATACAGGAATTAATAAAGACAATAAGGCAAAAGACTAATGATGCAAAAGAAAAAGTACAGAAAATAAGAGACCTTAACAAAGAGGAATATCAGAAGCTCGCCGAATTCGACCAGGCAACAGAGCACATAAATGCAAACCTCGATCAGATATATAATTTCATGAAACAATAGGATATAAAATGGAATACTTCGCAAAAATAGATGAGCCTAAAAAGCTTAGGATAAGCCTTATGCTTGCGGCAAAAGAATCAATACTCGCCTGTTCTATACTGGAGAATATAGACCAGATAAGGCAGACGAAGTTAAACCTTGCAGCAGAGCTTAGAGAAGACTTTAAAGAAGCCAGCGCATCATGCAAGGCACTGTCAGATCTTATTTCAGATGAGAAAACAAGGAAGGCTATATTGGACTCGTTCAACGAAATGCGCAAGAAAGCATTAGAGCAGCAGAAGCAAGCCATGACTCCTCCTAAGTTGGATGCGGTGCCAAAACAGCAACTGCCAAAAGCTCAGAAGAGCAAAACAGAACAGGACGAGCCACTTCCCATAGATGTGAAGAAAAAGACAGACATAGATAGGCTTGAATACACTCTTAGCCAAATAGAGCAAAAGCTGGCTGAACTAAACAAATAAACACTTTGTTCTCTTATTCTCCCCAAAATTTATAAATCAAACTCTTTTCTCTTCTCTTCAGACAAAAGTTGCCTTTTGCGATTACGGGGCTAAGCGAACGAAGAGAGCGCATGCCATGTAAGGCGTAAACGGGCGTACTGGTTTGCGGTCCACCCAAACAAAGTTTGTGGTCCCGCTCATATAATTCGCGGAGATAGCAAAGCCTGGCCAAATGCGATAGACTCAAGAAAATTGAGTGATGAGTGCAAAAGTTATTTTGCATGATGATTTAACATTCGATTGCAGGGTGCAAAGTTTTGCATCCACTAAAGATAACGGACAGAAATGTCTGTGAAAACGAAGCAAAAAACGTTTTGAGGAATCTATTCCCTTAGTGGGTTCGTGGGTTCGAATCCTACTCTCCGCACTTATTTTTCTTTAGACAAGAAATGAATCTATGAATCTAATTCTAGTTTCGAATAGCGTTTTTTCATTGTAATTTAGAAAATAGAGTTATGCTTTCTGTTTACTAACATATTTTCTTTTAATCCAGAATATGCTCGCAGAACTTAGTATGATTGTGAATATTATTGCTGAATATACTATTCCTGGAAGCATCTGAGTGTTAGGTATGTTTTGTCCTATTACTACTTGAGTTATTGCTGCTGCTGCAAGACCTCTTGAAAAAATGCCTGCAATTAATTCTTGATCAAGCAATTTAAGGTCTTTTGTCATGTATTTAGATAATCTTCTTGTGAATAATATTGCTATGGCTATTACTGCACCTATTAGGACGAGCCATATTTGTGATAAGTCAAAAAGTAAGCCTATATACACGAAAAAGAAAGTCTTTAAAAGAAAGCTTATCTGACTATAAAAAAACTTTTCTGTGGATGTTATAACATTTACTTCGTATTTTAGGCTTAGTTTATCGCTTTTACTTTTCTTTATCAAGCCTATGTTTGTTAATAGTGCTAATAATTTTTTTGTAATGGCCATGGAGTTGCTCAGCACCAATCCAAAAAACAATGTTGCTATTGTTCCATTTCCTGAAAGATAATCAGTAATAACATAAACTAGAATCAAATAGGCTATGGTTATCATATAACTCTTGTGTTCTTTGAATATAATTATGGTTATGATGATCCACAAAATGCCTGCGCTGATTCCTATGATTCCTGCAATAAAAAATAATCCAAATAATTTTAACAATATGTTAGTTATGTTAAATGTGTTCAGGGTTATTATTTGGATAAGTGTGAATGCAGAAACTATGCACAATACATCAGTTATTGCTGATTCAATTGTTAATATAGAATAGGTTGCGCCTTTAACCTTTAATTGCTGAATTATAGGTATTACAAAAGCAGAGGATATTCCTCCTAAAATAAATCCCAACAACAGAGCTATTTTGAGTTCTATGCCGAACAAAGCTGCAATAATTGATATTACGATAACAGATAAGAAAAAGTTAAAAAAAGTTATTTTCGTACTTTTTATTGCACCTTTGGTAAGTGAATTCAAACTCGTACTGAATGCACCGTCGAATAACAGAAAAAGAAGAGCAAAGGTTGTGAAAATAGGTGCTAAGGGTTTCACCTGATCTGGGCTTATATATCTTAAACCAAAAGGGCCTATGATGAATCCTAAAATTATCAAAATTAATATATCTGGCACATCTAATTTTTTAAACATAAATTCCGCAAAAAAACCCACAAAAAGTATTATGCTAACTCCTAAAAGCGCACTTGTTACATCTACCATGTGTTTGATAATTATTGTCGGTTTATAATTTTTGTCATGGCTTATTGTCTGTATAAATATTTATATAAGAATTTTAATTTCTATTTTGGCATTGTTCTGAAAAAATTTATAAACATCATTCTGTGCATTTATTATATGGAAATCCTGTCCTCTGTTGTATTTCAAATGTGTATTTTACTATTTGTATCGCTAGCAGGATATTTGATAGCTTCAAGAATTAATCAGTCTGCGGTTGTTGCCACAATTATACTTGGAATAATAATAGGTCCTAGTTTTTTTGGTCTTATAACTTATACAGATTTTATAAAAGGCATAGCTGAGTTAGGAGCAATAATTCTTCTGTTTGTCATAGGTCTTGAGTTCAAAATGGAAGAAATATTTAAGTGGAAGTATGCAGTTATTGCATTGGTTGGTGTTGTTGTTCCTTTCTTAGGAGGTTTTTTACTTTCTAAACTTTTCAGTTTTGGATTTCAGAGTGCATTATTGGTAGGTACTGCACTGACTGCTACAAGTATAGCCATAACTGCTAATGTTTTGAGAGAGATGGGCAAGTTAAAATCTGATGCAGCTAAGGTAATAATTGGTGCGGCAGTTATAGATGATGTATTGAGCATGCTTGTGTTGGTATTCGCTGAACAACTTGCAGTGGGCTCAGTTTCTATAGGATTGATAGGATGGATAATCTTAAAATCAACATTGTTTCTAGGTCTAGGAATTATACTTGGAAATATGTGGATAACAAGATTAATAATAAAATTTGATAGAACTAATTTCTCAAGAAAATATCCTGAATTGGTGTTTATTATAGCGATGATGATTGCATTCTTTTATGCTTTGGTTGCAGAAATAATAGGTCTTTCAGCAATTATAGGTGCATTCCTTGCAGGAGTAGTTCTTGAGGGTATAGTTATAAGAAATGGTAAGAGTTATCAACAAGGTGCAGAATACTTGCAGATAATATTTGGTGCAATATTTTTCGTTTCGTTAGGAGTTCTTGTGGATTTAAAAGCAATAAATGGGAAAGTATTATTATTTCTTTTAGCACTTACTTTGGTTGCAGTATTTACTAAAGTAATAGGATGTTATGTGCCTGCGAGAATGCAAGGAATGAGTAAACAAGATGCGAGAGCAGTGGGCTTTGGCATGTCTCCAAGAGGAGAAGTTGCCATGATAATAGCACTCATAGGGCTCAATGCAGGATATTTCAAACAAGATATATATGTATCCATAGTATTAATGGCGTTGTTTACAACGATAATAACTCCGCTAGTACTTAGAAACTGGCTTTATAAGAGAGACGTAACTCCAAAGGAATTTAAATTCAAGCATAAATCAGAATGAGCAAACAAATCATCCATCAAATATGTTATCATAATATGATATGTGGAGCGCATAACATTTTTGCGAATGTATATGCTGGTATGGTTCATACTCTCCGCACTTATTTTCTATTTTAATGCGTTGTCCGATTTAAAATCTATAAAAATTTAATATTTATCACTATATAGTAACTATAAATAGAAAGATTTAAATACAGTTTTATCTTTCTGTGCCGCATGGATCAAAACAGAGCACGCCAATCATATACGCAAAGAGAAATGGCTTTACAAGTAGGCCTAAGAGCGCCGATTAAAGATATGTTGCTAATAGATAGAATTACTGGCAATTTATACAGTGCAACAGACGGAAATATAGTGCCAAAAATACAAGATATATCTGAGATTTCTCCAAGTTATTTTCCTAATCATCAATTCATAGCACATATACATAATCAAGTTGAAATGGAAATGAATAAAGATGCGCTTAATGACCCTCTCGTCAAAGCTATAAAACAGAATTATTTAGACTTATTTTTCAAAAATGAATGAACTAATGTAGTTAATATTTGTATGCATATTTATTTCTCATTTAATCTTCATTCTATTATTATTGCTAATAAAGAAGTAAATAATTACAAAAAAAGAAAATAAAAAAATCTTTATGCGAATGCTGTCTTTGCCTCATTGCTGAACCAAAGGTATCCACCTATGGCGCCGTTTATTATAAGGCTGACTAAGTTGCTTCCTATATTCCCTCCGCCGAGTCCTATTATTGCAAAAAGAACTCCTAGACATGAAAGAACTATTGCAGTTATCCTCGCCCATGACTCGCCATTCCAAAGTCCTTTTGCAATGAAGAAATAAAGCACTGCAAAACCAATCATTACTATTCCTGCTACAATGAACAAAGCTCCGCCTAGCGCGCCTATCAATGGAATGCTATTTCCTAATGCACTTCCGCCGAAAAGCGATATCAGTCCAAAAATAGCCATCAATGCTGCACCTATGTAAAACAGCACAGATATTACCTTAACCCCTGTGGGCATTTCTTTTGCTTTTGCCATAAGAAAACCACCTCAAGCTCATTTTAGATACTTCACTATATATATTTTTTCGATAAAAAGCGTTTTTGGCTTCTCCTCTATTCTTTTATCTAAGTAAAAAAAGAGAAGTATACAAACAGAGATATGGATGCTGTCCATAATATTACTGAAATAATGTTTAATGGAATATTTTTCTTAGGAATTGGAATTTTATTCTCTTTCATTTTTCTTGCAATGTTCATTGCATCAATTGCTGAAAAGACAATTATGGCTATGCTGATTAGGTTTATGCCTAATATGTAAAGTATGCGCACATACGAAAAGAAAGTAATGAATGCAAGTAATATGAAAAATCTAGTGTATTGCCGCAATAGAATATATGAAAGTCCCTGAAGGAGAAGGTTGAATCCGAAATAAATCTCTGGCTCTAATTGAGGAAATTGTTTTTTTGGATTTTTTTTATCCATTTGTCATCATCCTATTAAATGGGTTATTGCAGTTTTTATTCCTATTATTATAAGGACTGCGCCTCCCACTATTCCTGTATATCTTAAGTTCATTTTATGGAGTTTTTCTCCTAAGATTATTCCTGTAAATGTAACTGCAAGTACTACTGCGCCCAATATTAATGAAGATGAATGAATGTCTATCTGGGAAAATGCAAAAGTTATACCTATTACTAGTGCATCTATACTTGTGGCCAGAGACAAGAGAAGGAGCCTTAATTCAGATGTGGGTTTGCTTAGTTTTCCCTTGCTTTTCAAGGAATCAAGTATTATTTTTATACCTATTCCTGTCAAAAGCACAAATGCCGCCCAATGGTCCACTCCCTGTATTATTTTCTTGAAAAATATTCCCATATAATAGCCTATAAAAACCATCGCGACGTGGAAAATACTGAAATGTAAAGGTATAATTAGGTAATCTCTTAACTTTATTTTTGAAATGCTACTTATGCAAACTGAAATAGCAAAGCAATCCATAGATAGTGCTAGGCTGACTAGTAAAACATATAAAATATCCATAATAACTATTTTTTTGTATTCTTTATAAATTTTAGTTAAATGTTAACTAGTCAACATTTATAAAACAAAATTCTTTTCCTAGGGGAATGATAGAAATAATTCCTATAGGTGGCTACAGCGAAGTAGGACGAAGCTGCACCCTGGTAAAATACAAGAACGAATCTGTATTGATAGATTTGGGACTCAACCTGGATGAATATGTCCAGCTTACAGAGAGCGATGATTCTTCAAAGTCAATATCAAGAAACACACTAATAAGGGAGAATGCAATACCTGACCTTTTCGGAATCGATGAGCTTAAGTTCCTGAAAGGAGTAATAATAAGCCATGCTCATCTCGACCATGTGGGTGCAGTTCCTTTCTATTCAGACACATTAAAGGTACCTATTCATGGCACTGAGTTTACAATGCAAGTCCTTAAGGCACTCATAGAAGACAAAAGAAAGAAAATTCCTGACTTGGTTTCACACCCGGAAAATTCAACGTTCAGGATTTCAAAAAACCTATCTATACAACTCATTCATGTAACACACAGCACGCCCCAAACATCAATAATAGTAGTTCATACTCCTGAAGGTGCTGTGGTCTATGCTAATGATTTCAAGCTTGATGAAACTCCTCCGTTCGGAGAGAAGACAAATATAGATGCCTTGAAAAAAATAAATAATGTAAAAGCGTTAATAATGAACTGCCTTTATTCAGAGAAAAAAGGAAAGACAGAATCGGAAGCGGAAGCTAGGAGGAAGCTGGAGGAAGTATTGTTGTCAGAGGATTTTACTGGCAGAAATATAATATCCACAACATTCTCCAGCCACATATCTAGGCTTAAAACATTAGCTGCGCTTGCAAAGATTATGAATAGGAAGCCTGTTTTTATAGGAAGGTCGATGGCAAAGTATCTGGATGCAGCAAAAACATCAGGACTTGCAGACTTGGAAAAGGATGCAGAATTCGTAAGATTCGGGTCTACATTGGAGAAATACTTCAAGCAGAATCCGTTTACAACAGATAAGTTGTTTATAGTCACAGGACATCAGGCAGAGCCTAAGGCAATACTCTCAAGGCTTGCATCAAGCAAAATATTTCCTTTCAAGAAAAACGATGTAGTCATATTCTCGTCCAAAATAATTCCTAGCGAGCAGAGCTACTCTAACAAGGAGAAGATAGATGCGCAGTTAAAAGAAAAAGGAGTAATAATATACGACGAAGTTCACGTTTCCGGACACGCCAGCAGAGAAGACCAGAGGGAGATGATAAAGTTACTTAAGCCTGAAAATATAATTCCAGCTCACGGAGACAAAAGGATGATGAAGGCACAGGAAACACTTGCATTGGAGCTGGGATACAAGAAAAATCAGATTCACCTACTTCAGAATTTCTCAAAAGTTAATCTCTGAAAGCTGGATTATGAATAAATTAGAAAACAGTGATTAGCGCATATTTTTTTATTTAAACGGTAAGTATTTAAGCAATAAAATAAACATTACTGTCATGAAAAACAAAGGAAGCATTCACATCCATTACAAAGAATGGATTCTAATCGGCATTTGCATTGCCTCAATTATAATGGGAATAATATTTTATCCACTAATGCCTGAACGCATGGTCTCCCATTGGGGTGCTAACGGAGAGCCTAATGGATATATGTCTAATTTCTGGGGCTCATTCCTTCTTCCATTAATAACATTGGCGATGTTTGTCCTGCTTTTCTTTATCCCTAGAATGGACCCATTAAGGGAAAACATAGAAAAGTTCAAGGAATACTTCCTTAACTTTCTCATCATTCTTTTCTTATTTATGCTCGCACTTCAAGCATTCATGATTTCATGGAATATAGGATATAGGATTGATATACTTTTCATAATAATTCCATTGTTTTCAATCTTGTTCTTTTACATGGGAGTAATGCTTTCAAAGACAAAACAAAACATGAGCATAGGAATAAGGACCCCATGGACATTAAAAAGTGCAAAAGTATGGGACCTTACTCACAAAAGAACAGCTCCCCTTTTGAAAGCTGCAGCAATAATTTTCTTATTGGGACTCTTGATGAAAAAACAGGCATTCCTAATAATATTTATAGTAATAATAGCTGTTTTCCTTTATTCATTCATATATTCATATATGATGTATGAGAAAGAGCAGCAGAATAAGCGCGGAAAAAAGGAATAATTATTTAAATTCTGCTCGGTTTTTATATCTATTGGAGGGGGATTAAATGAAGTTAACACTCGCAGAACCAAGGTTACTAAAAGACAGCATATCTATCATATCGGACCTTGTGACAGAGACAAGGATAAGAGTACTAAAGGATTTTATTGAGCTAGTCGCTATGGACCCAGCTAACGTCGCGATGGTAATATTCAGGATGCCCAGCAGCTGCTTTGCAGAATATGAAGTAAGCGAAGACACAACTATTGCAATAAACCTAAATAATCTAAAACAAGTCCTAAGAAGGGCTAAGCCATCAGATGTACTTACTTTGGAAAAATCAGACAACAAACTAAAGGTTACAATGAAGGACAAGAACGTAAGAACCTTCTTCCTCCCATTAATAGACTTGGAAGAAAGGCAGCAGAAAATACCTTCGTTGTCGTCGAAGGCGCTTGTTGAATTCTCAGGATCAATACTAAGCGATGCAATAGATGACATGGATATAGTTGGGGAAAGTGTAACATTCCTTGTGCAGAAAGATAAGCTGGTTGTTTCTGCATCTGGAGATCTTACAAAGGCGGAAGTTATAATAAACGAGGACAAGGACGTAAAGATAAATGCAGATGCAGACCAGAAAAGCAAGTACAGCATAGAATACCTAAAGAAAATGATACAGGGGTCAAAGCTGGCGAGCAAGGCAGTGCTTAAATTAAGCAATGATTATCCTCTTACCCTTGAATACAAGGAGACAGATAAACTAAGCCTTACGTTCATCCTCGCGCCTAGGGTTGATAACGATTAAATACTTCGGTATTTTGGTCGTTTTCCTGTTATAATTCTTTTTCTATTCTTTTCTTACTAAATTTACTATATTTCTTACCAATTAGGGCTTTATATTGGTTATTCCTTACTAATTCTGGAGGTTTAGACGTTGGCTGATAAGATCACTTTTGACAAGAATAGTATCACTTTCCAGATTTATAAGTTCATAACGGAAAGACGGGCAGTTACTACAAAAGAGATTTTTGATGCCTTTAAAGACCGAGGCATCAGGTACTGTCACATCTCTTCTTACTTGCGCCAGATCATGCAGGGGAATCTTATCATCAAGAGCAGGAGAAAGGCTCAGAGCAGTGCCAGGAAGTGCAGTTCTGTCTTTGTTTACGGCATGAGCCAGGATGATATCAACCAGAAGATTCAGAAGCTGAATAGCAAGACCGATGAGAAAGAGTTCTTACAAGGCATTAAGAAGGAAATCTTTGATGCTTTGATGTCTTCAGAGGAAGGCTATACGACTGCTGAAGTTCTCTATTTATTGAGGGAAAAAGAGTATTATAAGGAATATGGGAATTATGATCATGTTTACTTCTGTCTTAATGATCTTATTAGGTTACAGCTCATCAAGAGAAGCCCTTTTATGATGCCAGGCAATGCTATGATTCATGGCAGAAAGCCAGGTTATGTCTATGGAAAAGATGATTTGGCCATCTATAATAAGATCTTGAAGCTTATGCCTAAAGAGGTAAGAAGTGCTTTTCTGCTTATTTCTCAGTCGAATGATATATATAATATTGACATGATGAAGGACCGATTCAAAGTAACTAATGGTGACATAAAAAGTTGGTTTGATGTAAGGTTTATTAGCGTCGGATGGATTAAGGTCGTATCATTCAAGCAGAGAAGATATTATTTCAACAGAACTATGCCTGAAAGTTATGTTCTTGAGCAGGCTCCTAAACTGCATAAGGAAGAAGTTGTAAAAAGCATATTGGATGTGACTACTCTTGGAAATGGGTTTGAAGAACAGGCCATATTTTACTTTGTAATGTATCTCATCTCGAGATATAATCTGCAGATTCGACTCAATAAAGATTTTCCTAAGAGGATTCCTTCCTGGTTTAATCCAAATGACATTAAGAGATATACTAACGAGAAAGAGCAGAGGCTTGTTGATGTTTGGAGATTTGATTCTGAGCCAATAGATTACTTGATTTTCTGTTATGATCAACTGCTGAAAGTTCCTATCTTCGGATTTGCTGTTTCAATTAAGAGAGATAAGAAAGGAAAATATCTCGGAAGTGCAGGTAAGAAATACATCACTTCAATGATTGGATGTTTGTCTCATGGCAGATCTCTTGACATGAAGCCAATTCCGGGAACTCACAGATTAATGCCTGTTTTGATTATGAATCATCCGAATGGACAACAGCTTTTCGAATGGGCAAAACACGCAGGCGTTCTTTGTTTATGGATGAAGAAAGTTGATATCCTTAGAGCATTCTGCAATAAAGCAGGAATAAAGTTTGACAAGGATTTAGAGCTTGATAGACTCAGAAGATTTACAGAACTCTTTGAAAAATACAAAGGTCACGAAGATGTTGTTCTCGGAAAATCTTCTATTGCCAAACTTATTGGCGAGATTGCAGAGCAAGAATTGGAGGTGATCTCTGATGAGATTGAAAAGTCATCTCCAATATGAGCGAGACTTCTGCAACATGATGAAAGAAAAAGGATATCATACAGAAAGAGTTGCAGCCTCAGGCAGAAGACAATACTCAGTTTGTGATGCAGTATTATTCTCTAAGAAAGAAGTTTTTCTTGTAGAAGTCAAAAGTACTCGAGAAGTTGTTTATAGAATGACTGGGCTTCATGGAATAATTGAGAAAGCTACCGAGTTCAATATAGTTCCTCTTCTTGCAGTTTACTTCAAGAGCCCTCATAGTTCTAAAGGTCAAGGATGTTGGGTCATCAAGAGATTGAATGCAGATTTGTTGGAGGTAAGGAAGGATGATAAATGTGACGAGCTTTAAGCCCCAGCTTGTTGGAATAGGAGAGGTAGAAACTTTCATCTACAATAATGATGCTGTAGCTTTGGAGCCTAAGATAGATGGAATAAGAATTCTTCTTGAAAAGAATGGAACAGAAATAAAACTTATTACACGTAATGGTAAGGATTATTCAAGCAGATATAAGTCCATTGCAGAAGATCTTAGAAAGGGAATACTTCCAGAGAGAATTATTCTTGATGGTGAAATGGCTGTATTAAAGAAAGGAAAAGTTGCAGGCTCTCATCGTGCAATTGCTAAAGAATTGTTTTCCGATGAAAGGTTTGTCTTCTTTGTTTTTGATATTTTAGAAGTTGATGGCAACAGCTTGATTGAATCAGATTATGTAACAAGAAGACAGCACATCAATTTCTTTATTCAGGAGAATGATAGCTTAAACATTGTTCCACACACATTTACAAATACAATCGTCGACGTTGAAAGACTTTACAAGAAACTTATAGAATCGGGGTTTGAAGGTATTGTGATAAAGAATCTTAAAAGCTACAAGCCAAATTCTCGCTTCAATTGGATTAAGATGAAACCCATTCGAACAATTGACGTCAAGATCATAGAGAAAAAACAGACAAAAGATAACAAAGCATGGGTTTACAGGTATATTTCAGAAGAGGAGAAAACAGGGACTGTAATGAGCTCTGCAGATTATTCTATAGGCTCAACAATTGAGCTATCTTTCAATAAAGGAGATTTTGAGAAACTAAGGTTTCCAAGAATAATAAGAGTGAGGGAGGACAAGTAAAATGTTAAGCGAGAAAATAACCATTATTGGCGGGAAGAACAAAGAACACATAAAATATGTTCTGAATATATTCAAAGAGATTGCAGTCTTGCAAATCATTGATTTATCAAAAACTGATGAAACTACTGCGATAAAATTGAAAGAGAGCGATTTAATTCGTGTCTTTTATGCTGAAGATGATGTCAAATTTCGTGAGAACTGGCCAGAACTCTATGCCGAGAAAAAGCCAATGTGTTTGAACCTAACCGATTCAATGAGTAAGTATAAAACACAACAAACCATACATACAAGCTTTAATGCATTCTTCAAAGATAAAGCGTTTGAATTAATGAATGAGGTATTCCCAAAAAGCAGATCTCCCGATCCATCGCTTATTAATCGTTTATGCGTTAGGTGTAATAAAAGAGAGCTGATACCAGTCAGTGTGGCAATTAAGCAAGCATCAGTCTGTGATGAGTGTATGGAAAAGATAATGAAAAGGTAATCTTTAAAATTCACACAATTTATCTGTAAGTATGAATGCAAAAAAATCACGACTTACTAAATTACCTCTCGAAATAGAAGCACAATTACCGAAAGAAATACAAAAAATAAGAGCAGTCTATTTCTCTTTAAGCGAGGAAGAAAGAGCTAAATTGGATAATCCTAAGTCTGTAAAAGAAGTTAGTACGGAGATGCCCGAATATATTAAGATCATACAAAAGATTCAGAAAGAAATTGAAGAAGATAAAAAGAGTGGAAAGATACCAAATGCGAATAAATATTGTTTTGAATGTAGCAAAAAGATTAATCGTTCTGCTAAGTTTTGCGAAGACTGTGGTGTTAAACAACCTCAGATTTAGTTCTAATACTTTTTAGAAGTAAATTAGTAGTAATTAGAAGTATTATTTTATTTTGTCTTGCACTAAAAACCAGTAGAGAAATAGTTCTTTTTCTTTTCTTTGGTGGTCTTTGTATTTCTTGCTCATTAATTTCCAGAAATGTTCATTATGTTTTCTCTCGATTAAGTGTAGTGTTTCGTGATAGATTACATATTCTATTAATGATTTTGGCAAGTGTTGTAATAAACTGTTTATCATTAAGTTTTTGCTTGAGCTACAACTCGCCCATTTGGAGTTCATTTGTTTAAAGTAGATCTTGTTTACTTTTAGATTGAGTTCTGATAGATTCTTTTTGGATATTTTATGGACTAATTCTTTGAACTCTTCTGGAGTTCTTTTGATTAATTGCTTGTCTTTGCTTTTATTTAATGAGCTAAGTATCTCTTTGTGTTTTTTATATATCCAATCTTTATGTTTATCGATTATTTTATGTTCGTTTTGATAATTTTTTGGCAGAATTAGATGCAAGTGTCCTGTTCTAAATTCTACTCTTGGATATTTTACTGGTCTGCAATCTACGGTGTAGTCTATATCCATATCGTAGATCTTAGTTTTCTTTTGCATAGGCTTTCACTCTATCGATGAGCTTTTCATATATTAAATTGATATCATCTAAACTTTGGTTGTATCGCTTGATGTATCTTCTCATAAACAGCCTAATTGTTTTTTCTACTTCTTTTTGTGCAGTGGGTTGTGATGCCCATCCTGGATAGATTAATTCTTTTAGTGATTCTGAAAGTTCGCTTATGTCTTTTAGAAGTTGTTCATCTTCTCCGAATTTGTCCTCTAAAACTAGAAGTATTGAGTATTCTGTTTTTGAAAGGTTGAGTTCTTTTTGCCTTTTTGATAAGTCCATGAATTCTTTTAGTGTTTTAATTCCTTCTTGGTAGACTTTTTCGTAGTCTTTGGTTTTTTCTTTCCATAGTTCTAAAAGTCTTTGGACTTTTTCACTTAAGCTTTCTGATACGGGATTTTTGAATTTATCTACTAAAACAAATCTATTTAGTGTGAATACTATGTTTGCAGCTTTCTCTTCTTTATTCTTCACATGTTGTTCTAGTTTCTTAAAGTATTCTTCATCAAATTCGATTATTGGCAAAGATTTTTGTATCTCTTCAAGCTCTGTTGTTTTGTGAATATATTTTATTGTCTTCTTGAAGTATTGCTCAAAATATCGGTTATCTTTTGCTTGGCTTCTTAGAACAAGTCGAGTGTAATATGTATAAATCGCACTTATCCACTGGTATTCTGAGAATAATTCTGCTTTTATAGTGTCAGGACCTAAGAGTTCAAAGATCTTGGTCATGTGTTTGTAATCATCTAAGAATATCTTGCTATTTTGGTCATTTGAAGTAAGTATTCTTATGGCCTTTAACATTGTTTGTCTATCGTATTGATTTTTAGGTACATCCTTGAATATGTCTAAGAGCTTGTTTACTAATTGCACAAATTCTTTTCTTATTTCTTCAATACTATAGAGTGCTCCGTTGATTTCTTCTTTACTGTAAATCTCAAATGCTCGTTTGAATTCCTTAAGAATTCCTATGTAATCAAGTATTAGTCCTGCTTCTTTTACATCTTTATATGGTCTATTTGTTCTTGCAACAGCCTGTAATAATCTGTGTTCTTTTAATGGCTTATCCAAATACATCGTCTGAAGTATGGGAGCATCAAATCCTGTTAAGAGCATGTCTGTAACAATCATTATTTTTGGGAGCTGTTCTTCTTTAAAGTTTTCAATAACATCTTTTCTTATGTCTTCAAACTCTTTACCGTATTGTACTGTTTTCTCTTTTACGTATAATTGTAATCTTTCTGGCTCGTTTCTAGCACCAAAACTAATGACTACTTCTGAATATTCTTTTGGAAGATGTTTATCTAATTCTCTTTTATATAATTCGCATGATTCTCTGTTGACTGCAACAACCATTGCTTTGAATTTTCCGTTAACACTTTCTTTGAAATGTTCAGCGATGTCTTTTGCTACTTTTGCTATTCTTTGAGGATTTTCAAGATACGCTTTCATCAAGCTAATCTTTTTCTTTACATCTTCTTTAACAACATCTCTTGTATCTTCAGGTATTTCTTCAAATTCAACATCTAAGAATGTGTCAAGCATCTCTTTATTTAGATGAACTTCTTTTTCTAATCTTGGCTGATAAGCAATCTTAACAGTAAATCCATCATTGATAGAATCTGTTATAAAATATTTATCAAGATATTTTTCTTCAGGAGGATAACTAAAAACATCGTAAGTGTCCACTCCATGTTTAGGTTTAGAGATTGGTGTTCCTGTAAAGGCAAAGAAAGAAGTGTTTTTTAGGATTGCCCTCATTTGTGCAGCTAATGTTCCGTATTGTGTTCTATGTCCTTCATCTATAAACGCAACAACATTCTTTCGTGTGAGTATTGTTTCTTTTTGGCTTGATATTTTTTCTAATTCTTTTTGCAGTATTGCTAATTCTTCAGGCCTAAACTTATGAATTAAAGTAATGAATATACCTCTTTTGCCTCTGCCATCATCATGTTGCAATACTTTTCTCATCTCAGAAACAGAGCCAATAAGTTCAGGAATAGTAAGCTCTAAAGCAGTAAACTCATCATACAATTGTTCTTCTAAGTCTTGTCTATCAACAATCAAGAACAAAGTAGGATTCTCCAGTACTTCAGAACGATACAATTTATTTGCGGCAAAAATCATCTCTAAAGTTTTTCCACTACCTTGCCAATGCCAGATAAGGCCTTTATTCTTTTCTTCAATTCCTCGAATGTTATTAGTTACCCTTTGAAAAACTTTATTGACTGCACGATACTGCATATATCTTGGCAAAACCTTTGTTGCTTCACCAAACTGAGTTCTTGCATAAACAAAATTATTGATAATATCAAGCAATGTTTCTGGGATGAGCATCTGAACAATTGAATCAACAGGATCAAACTCGCCTGACTTCCACTCATCAATTCTTATATTATCATTCCATGGCACAATAGGAAAATATTTCGCAGTCTGTTCAGCTGCAATACCAATCTGAATATACTTGTAAAGCTCAGGAATATCCTGCTCATAAGACTTAATCTGCTTAAACGCATCATACCAATTCTCTGAAAAACTTGCAGGATTCTTACACTCAATATCAACCAAGGGAATACCGTTGATGTAAAGAATTATATCAGTTCTAATCTGCTTATCTCCTCTTGTATAAACAGCCTGTCTAGTGACGATTAAGTCATTATTTTTAACGTCAACATAATCGAATAGCTTAATCTTTTTTAGAGTCCTATCCTTCTCTAACTTAATAGAAATACCTTCTTTAAAGTACGTTAAAATCTGTTTAATGCCCTCTTGAGTGCTAGGCTTAAACCTCAATTCATTAATAACAGTCTTGATATCATCATCACTCAAGTCCACTGCATTAATCTCTTTCAACTGCTTGATTAAAATCCTTGTAAGAATAGGCTCATCAAAACTATCCCGCTCCAAAGCATTGCCAGGAACATAATTCCAACCTACCTTAACAAGCTCATCGACAATATAATCCTCAACAACAGACTTCTCATTAAACCTTGGCATCGTGATCTTCCTTCCTTTCAGTTTTTACTTCTTCTTTTTGTTTTAATTCTTGTGACTTTTCCACTTTTTCAGGTAAAGATTTAATCTTATACTTCACAACTTTATCAAGTAAATAATCAATAATAGACTCTGTAATTCCATAATAAAGCATTAAATCAAAATAATCTATTTCTTCTTTTTTGTGATCAATATCTTTCAATTTACGATAAACTGCATGAAATAAGGAACTTTGAATCGTACCTTCGGTCCTGTCATTCAA
Organism: uncultured Methanosarcinales archaeon; assembly: GCA_964581965.1. Taxonomy (GTDB): domain Archaea; phylum Nanobdellota; class Nanobdellia; order Woesearchaeales; family 21-14-0-10-32-9; genus 21-14-0-10-32-9. The sequence continues at coordinate 31,204 of CAZOPU010000005.1, forward strand.
AAAACCCGCTGATTTTAGTTTAGAGATGTTCTTTTCAGGTTCATGTAATCCTGCTGGTTTTACATTTAATCTTGTGACAAGCTCAACTAAGAAATTTTCAATAACTCCTAGCAAATCCCCAACAGAATTTTCTCCCATCTCAATTTTTCTTTTCCCTTCATCCAAAAGTTTTGATACTTTTTCGAACTTATAATTTAATAATTTTTGAGAAATCTCATTTCTGATATAATCTGAAAGTAATTTTGGCTCAGATAAAACACGAGCATGGATAGATGCCATAATTTCCTTTATGAACTCCGTATTTTCGTGTTTAATTAGACTATAATCAGTTATATCTAAATGAAGATTTTTATTCATTTGAGTGATATGATAATAAACAGCAGGTATGGAAGTAATATCTATAACAACCCCATCGATATCATTAACTTTCTGAAATGATAAGCATAATTTGATGTCAAATGGTATTTCTCTTCTTTTACTTCCTAACTTTTCAAAATAAAGTTTAGTATGGACTTCATCATCAGTCATAAATCCTAACGCTTTTCTCCACTTAAAACGCCAAGGAGTTTCTAATCTACCAAAAAAAAGTCTATAATTAGCAGTTAAGAACCTATCTTGGAAGAAAAGATCTCTAGTATCTTCTGGCTCATACATCTTTTTAGCTAAATATTCCTGCAAAGTATTTTTAAGAGCACCTATCTGCTCAGCTTTGACAGGAAAGAAATATTTTCCCTTCACAACAAGATTTTCAACTAGAACCATCAGTCAGTCACCTTAACTCGTTTTTTACCAGTGAGCAAATCATCCATCAAACTTTTCTTGATCTTCTCAAGCTTGGATTTCTTAGAATTCTGAATTGAAAGTTTCTTGTCAACTGTAGACAATATTTGAGAAATTCTTCTTTGTTCTTGCAGAGGCGGAAGTGCTATTTCAAACTTTTCAAGCTGTCCTTTTGTAATTGCTTTAAAGGTAGATCCTCCTGAAATAGAATCTAACTTAGAATTCATAGACTTCAAAACAAAAAACAAATAATCAGTATCAACATCTTTCTTTGGTCTAATAGCTCCAACTCCTCGACCAACACAACAATCCATATTTGCAATATTTACTTCTCCAACTGGGGCTCTCACAGACATGAGAATATCTCCCGATTTAGCAATTTTTACAGGCTTTGAACAATAAACAGTAATCTCAGGATAAGTTGCACCAAACTCAGAATTGCCCTGCATAAAAGGAAGACCTATTCCATCTCGGTTATACGATTCGGAAGGTGGCGATTGACCCATGATAAGCTCAAAGAAGTTTTCATCTCCTAACTTCACAAGCTTCCACTTTCCATCGAGGAGCTCTTTCATGAAGCCCACCTTGAGTCGCTCGATACTTCGTCTCTCTCTCTCTACAATGTCAAGACGCTTATCCATAGTTAGGAGCACATTTGCTATTTCTTTCTGTTCTTTTTCTCCCGGAACTGGAATTTCTTGAACATAAACAAGTTCTCTATTAAGACCAGGTATTCCTGTTGCAGTATTTAATTTTGATAATTTCATGTTTTGAAGTTTGTAATATACCCACCTTAAAAATGTTTTATCAGACTTTAAAGTTATAAAATAAGAAGTATCAATTGGCCAAAAATTCTTTTCTGCCCAGACAACTTCACCAATACTTCCTTTTCTTCCAACTACAATGCCTGGTGCTTTTATTAAAAAATCAGAATGACTTCCTACGATCCCATTTGAACCATAAACAGGATAAGGTCCTATTTTTCTATTAGTTCCAGATAATCCTTTGCCATATTCCAGTGTTAAGATATCTCCGATTGGCTTTAATTCCCAGTCTTCTGGAATCATTCCTATTTCAGTTTGTTTTAGTTTCTGTTTTGACATTTTCTTGTTTCTCAAAATGTTTTAGTACTGTTTCACCCATATCTAATATGTCTTGATATGTTAAAATTTTAATATGCGTTAATCGATAGTTCCACTTACTTAATTTCTGTTTTGCTTCTTTTGTGCAATCTTTTCCTATAATAACAATTCCTCTTGGTCTTAATTCTCTTATTCCTTCTTCTTCAGAAATGACTGAGCTGTGTGCAGCTGCAACTGAACTTTCAAGATATTCAATTATTTGATCTACTGCTCGAATCACTTTTGCACTTAGGTCTCCTTCAGCAGTTATTATTATATCAGACAGTAATTTTATCTCTACAATATCATTTGTTTTATTGAATCTTTCTAGATAGAAATCAAATTTGCTATGAGCTCCTCTAAGTTTTTGAGGCTGTGCATTAACATATTCTGTTCCAAAAAGCCAAGTATTGCTATACAAAAATTCTTGAAGTTCACTTTCAGGTATTTTCTTTGTGTCAGCATCACTTATTTTCTGTTTAAGTTGTGTAATTGTTTGTTTGAACTCATCTACTCTTGATCTTAGAAGTTTCTCTTGCTGTTCTCTAAATGCAATAAGTAATTTATCGTGATTTTCTCTTGCTTCATTATTGGCTTGTTGTAAACCAATAATTACTTCTTGCTGTTCTCTAAGTTGAGATTTTATACTTTCTAAATCCTGTTCAGATTCTTTAATTTTCCAACCGAGTTTTTGAGATATTTTTTTCAATGCTCTGAATAATTTATCTATATGGAGAACATTGTAAACATTGAAACCATAATGTGCCTTCCATCCTCTAGGCGATTTATACTTTGAAATGGCTCGAATAAAAACTTCGTCTTTAGATTTTACTTTAGCACCAAAGACTTTTCCAACTCTTCGTTCTTCTTTATAGATATCTTCTGAGTCAATCTCATCATAATACTCTGTATTAAGTTTTATATCCCCCGTAGTTATCTTTTTTTCTTTAGCTGCCATTTTACTTTATCTCTTTCAGATATCCCTCAATCTTTTTATCGACTTCTGCTTCTTCTTTTTCAATGGCTTTGAGTTCTGTCCATTCCTTCATGACATCAATTGTTTCATTTTCTTCTTCAGGATAAACATATAGAGAAACGTTTAAGTTGTAATCGTTCTTTCTTATCTCATCAAGTGGCACTGCTCTTGAGAATCCTGGCTCTTCTTTCCATGATTTGTATGTGTCCACAATCTTTTTGATTTGCGGTTCTGCAAGCCAATTTAATTTTCTTACATCTGGATGCTGTTCGTATTCTGATGAAGCGTTAATGAATAAGACTTCTTTTTTTCTCTTCTTATTCTTGTTAAAAACAAGTATTGCTCCTGGAGCTCCAGTATTATAAAATAATTTTTCAGGCAATAATATTACAGCTTCGATAAGATCTCCTTGTTGGTGAGCATCTCCTTCTATAGTGAGCATTTTGATTACTTTTTCTTTTCCTCCTCTGAATAAGCAACCGTTATCGATAACGATTCCGACTTTTCCTTTTGAGGATGAAAGCATGTGTTGTATCCATGCCCAGTCTGCTGACTGTTTTGGTACAAATCCGTATGGGAATCTTTTCTTCCAAAAGTCTCCTTTCTTCAAAACAAATTCATCGTATCCGTCTTGATTCCAAGGCGGGTTTGCGATTACAACATCAAATTCTTTTACTCCATCAGCTTCTTTGAATTTCGGATAGAGAAGTGTGTCTCCAAATGCTAATTTAGCATTCTTAATGTCATGTATATATAGGTTCATTCTGCCAAATGCAAGTGTTTTGTGATTTGCTTCTTGGCCGAATAAGAATAATTTATCTGCTTCTTTCTTTCCTTTCTTTTCCTCAACATGTTTGTAGGAAATAATAAGCATTCCGTTTGATGCCGAAGCTGGATCATAAACGCTTTGTCCTGGCTGTGGATCTAAAACCTCTACAAGTAATTTTATTACTTCTCTTGGAGTATATACTTCTCCTTCTTTTGCTTTGTCAGGAGCAAAGTATCGAAGAACCCATTCGTATGCATCTCCTAATATGTCTGCAGAAACGTGATGGAATTTTCTCTCGCTAAATAGCTCAACAAGTTGTCTTAATATCTCTGCGTTCTCTCTATTTGTTGTAAATTGAATAAAGTCCATATTGTCAAGAACATCTTTGAGCTCTTGATTTTTTTCTGCAAGAACTTTAAGTGCTTCTGAGAATTTCTCTGGAAGTTTTGTTACTTCTTTTCGTATGTTTTCCCATAGATAATCTTCTGGAATTATGAAGTCGTGATATGTTGAATTCTTTGCTTCTTGTTTCGCTTCTTTTTCATTGAATCCGTCTTTGATTGCTTGTTCATATGCATGTTGGAATTCTAATTCCCATTTGTCGCTGATTCTTTTGTAGAATAATAATACGAGAATGAATTTGTAGTCAACTCTTGTTCTGATAAGATCTGCCGCTTTTTTAAGTATCCCTTCAATATCTGATCTTGATAGAGTTTCAACATTAAAGATACTTTTTACGATGTCGTCTTTGCTTTTCAAATGATAAATGCTTTTTCGTGCATCGTGGCCATCTGTCTCGACTACAACCCAACCTGCTTTTCTTAATTCAGATAGAACTACTGCTACGCCTTGCACTTTATCTACATCACTTTTCCGGAGTATTTCTTGTGCATCTTCCATTCTAAAGGTTGTATCTTTTAGCTTGTCCCATAGAGTCAAGTATTTGTTTTCTAGCCATGTTGGTAATTTAGGTTGTGTCATAATAATTGTAGTAATTTAATCAATTATATAAACTTTTCGCTTATTTAATAAGTAAACTTATGTTATAACTTATTTAATTTGTCAAATCCACATAAACGAAACATTTATATAGAATTCTAACTTTTAATCATTAAGATTTGTGAAAATATCACAAAATCTAATATAAAATAAGCTAAAATGGAGGTTTTGCAAAATGTTAATCGAATTCAGCATCGAGAACTTCCGTTCTATCAAAGAAAAAGTAACCTTTAGCATGATCGCTACAAAGGATGATTCTTTAGATGGAAATCTCATAAAAGACGCATTAAAAGACGATACATTGCTTAAAAGCGCTGTAATTTATGGTGCTAACGCTTCAGGAAAGACTAACGTAATCTTGGCTTTAGGTTTCTTAAAAGCACTAGTTATGAACTCTCATAACCACCAAAAAGGTCAAGGAATAAGATTTACTCCATTCAAATTAGACAAGAAATGTTTAACTAAACCTACCAAAATGTCTATTGTCTTCATAAAAAATGAAGTAAAATATCATTATGAAGTATCTTTTGATAATGAGAAAGTAATGGAAGAATCTTTGTACTATTATCCTAACAATAAAAAAGCAGTAATCTTTACTAGAAGTGATTCTAAGGGATTCAAATTTACAATAGATGAGAAAGAACAAAAAGTAATTTCAGAAAGAACGTTATCTAATGTATTGTATCTTTCAAAAGCAACTCAAGAGAATTATAAAAAAACAGCAGAAGCATTTGATTGGTTTAAAGATAATTTACAAGTTGTTGGAACAACAGATCATCCTGCATTGGCAAACTTTACAGTAGAACTAATGAAGAAAGATGTAGAGTTAAAGAGCTATGTACTAAAAGCTCTACTTGAAGCAGATGTAGGAATAGATGATGTATCGACTATATCAAAAAAAGTTTCTCCTGAAGACTTGAAAAATTTACCGCCAGAAGTAGTTAAATTGCTTCTCGGAGATAAACCAGAAATTGAAGCATATCAAATTCAAACATTGCACAAAGGAGTTATCTTTGACTTTCAAGATGAAGAGTCCGAAGGAACTAAAAGAATATTCTCATTAATTGGACCTTGGATTGATGCACTAAAAAATGGAAGAATATTAGTGGTCGATGAAATAGATACAAAACTACATCATTTGTTAAATGTATTTTTAATAAAACTATTTCATGATCCAACGCAAAACAAAAGCAATGCACAGTTAATATTTACAACTCACAACACCAACCTATTAGATCAAGATATTTTTAGAAGAGACCAAATATGGTTTACTGAAAAAAATCCTGAAAAAGGATGCAGTGATTTGTATTCATTGACAGAGTATAGTCCAAGAAAAGATAAAGATATTGAAAAAGGATATCTTGCAGGAAAATACGGTGCTCTGCCATTCATAAAAGAAAACAGGATCTTCTAATGGCTAAAGGATACAGCAAAAGAAAAACAAATATCAGGAAAGAAGAAACAACGTTCTTGATAGTTTGTGAAGGCCAAAAAACAGAGAGGATATACTTCAATAGATATAGAGAGAGAAACAGCGGACTTCTAATCTTTACTCCCAACTCGTCTGTAACAGATCCTGAAAATCTTGTTTCTTTTGCATTAAGCCAAATAAATAAGTATGATATTGACTTTGATAATGGTGATCAAGTCTGGTGTGTTTTTGATGCTGATCAAAATACAAATGAAAACATTGAGAAAGCCAAAAGATTAGCTGATAACAAAGTGAAATTATGCTTATCAAATCCCTGTTTTGAATTATGGTATCTTCTTCATTACTGTTATTATGATCAAAGAATCACAACTGCAGATTTACAGACCAAACTTGAAACACATATAAGAGATTATGACAAAGCAAAAGATTATTTTAATGAACTTCTTTCAAAAAGAGATACTGCAATTAGACAAGCAAATAGATTAAATCAAAAACAAATTACTGCAGGATTAGAATTGATAAGTATTCAAAGTAATCCTTCAACACAAGTCGTGACTCTTGTTCAAGAGATGCTAAGAATTATAAACGAAAACAAACAAAGAACCTGTTAAACTATTCTGTCTTCTGATAATTGATTGATGTAAGTCCGAACTTTCCTTCTTCCATTCTCTTAAACACATTATGCGTATCTCTCATCAGAACTGCGATTACTGTTCTTTCTGGCGTCTTTCCTTTGGTTTCCTTGATCTTAAGTATCTCGGTAGTTATGTCTGTATAATGCATAGGTTTCTTGTTGTCTTTTAGTACCTTTTCTGCCAGACTGTAAAAGGATTTGTTTGATTTTTTAGCCATTGTAAGTTCCTCCGTAGTTACGTGTTAATTTGCATAACTTCAGTCGATAGATGTGTTAGAACCTATATAAACACCCTCGTAGAACAAAGTATCCTTTGCAATGGATATTTTGGTGGATATTAATTAATTATTTTTTCTGTTTCGTTTATTATTTTGTTATAGTCTTTTTTGTTTGCTTCGTATTTTGCGAATTCTACAAGCGAGCACATGTCAAAGCATTCTTTTATTTTTTGGTATTCTTTTTTGTGTTTTTTCAAGTGAATGATTATTTCATCATTAGTTATTTCTTTCTTTAGATTATTCTCATAGCTTAAATATAATCTTAGTGCTTGTCCTGCTTTTCCGTATGCATCTTTGTATTCTTTTATCTCAAATGATTTCTTTGATTCTTCTAATAGTTTCCTAGATTCTTTCTTGTAATCAAACGGTTTTTCTTCGTTTTTAACTACAACATCCCCTTTTATTTTTTTCTTATAAATCTTTTTATAAACAAAGTATCCTAATAATCC
>CAZOPU010000006.1:0-32926 GCA_964581965.1 uncultured Methanosarcinales archaeon
TTTATTATTTTTACTACTATTAAGTAATATCCTGGGTTTGATTTTAAAATAATTTATTGTAATTTAATTTAAAATGCCTCTATTTATGATAGATGTTTGTACTAGAGTATGTTTTTGTATTCAGTTATTTATGGCTAAATTTATATATTAATTGTTTTTTGCAAATTGTAGGGTGAAAGGATGAAAATAGAAAAATTACATGCAAGACAAATTCTGGATTCGAGAGGAAATCCTACTATTGAGGTAGAAGTTCACACCGAGAAATGCACTGGAACTGCCGCAGTTCCATCTGGTGCAAGCAAGGGAAAATATGAAGCAATAGAGCTAAGAGATAACAAGACTGATTTTCATGGAAAGTCTGTTTATAATGCAGTCCATAATGTTTGTCATATTATAAGTCCTTTGCTTAAAGGAATGAATGTAGATGAGCAAAGGAAAATAGACGAAGAAATGATTAAAGCTGATGGGACTAAAAATAAAGGAAAGTTAGGCGCAAATGCTATTCTTGGGGTAAGTATGGCTTGCTCAAGAGCGGGGGCTATTTCATATGGTATGCATCTCCACGAGTATCTTGGGTCTCTTTATGAAAATAAGGAGTTCACTCTTCCAATTCCATTCTGTAATGTAATAAATGGTGGAGCCCATGGAGGGGGAGGATTGAAATTTCAGGAATTTATGATAGTTCCTCACAAGGCAAAGACATTTGCAGAGGCGGTAAAACTTGTTGCAGAGACGTATCAGGAATTAAAGAAAGTAATTGCTGAAACTTTTGGTTCTAAATTTACAAGTCTAGGTGATGAGGGGGGATTTTCTCCTCCGATAGATTCTCCAGAGGCTGCACTAGACTTACTTGAAGTTGCACTTGGAAGAGTAGGTCATAGATCTAAGATTGCATTCGCAATGGATGTTGCTGCTTCAGAATTCTATGATGAGAAGACGCAGAAATACCAGGTGTCTGAATCAACATTCATGACGGGAGATGAGCTTGTTGATTACTATGTCCTTCTTGCAAAAAAATACAATATAATAAGCATCGAGGACCCGTTTCATCAGGATGACTATGAATCATATGCCAAGCTTATGAGAAAACTTAATGGCAAAGTTCAGATTGTTGGAGATGACCTGCTTGTTACGAATGTGGAAAGAATAAAGAAAGCCATTGATATGAAAGCTTGCAATGCACTCCTTCTCAAAGTAAATCAGATTGGTTCCCTGACTGAAGCAATGGAAGCGGCTAAACTGGCTCAGAGCAATGGGTGGAAAGTTATGGTAAGCCACAGATCTGGAGAAACAGAGGATGCATTCATTGCAGATCTTGCAGTTGGAATAAATGCTGGTCAGATAAAACTAGGTGCGCCTGCAAGAAGCGAGAGAACTGCAAAATACAATGAACTTCTAAGAATAGAAGATATAATGGGAAAAACAATTAAGTATGCAGAATTTAATTGAATAATTTATTTTTTTTATTCTTTTTTAGTATTTATCTGCATTTTTTACTATTTTTTCAGCAAGACCTGTATAAGTTGTTGGCTGAAGCATATAAATCTCTGATTTAAGTTCTTCACTTATTTCAAGTCCTTTTACAAAATTGTAGATATCAGTAAGAGTTATGCTATTTCCTCTTGAAAATTTGCTTAATTTTTCATAAGGCTCATTCATTCCTTCTCTTCTTAATATTGTCTGTATGCCTTCAGTTATTATTTCAGGGTGTTGATTAAGTGCGACAAGCATCTTGTCTTGGTCTATTTTTATTTTTCCAAGCCCCTTTAATAAGGAGTCATAAGCAATTATGCTGTGAGCAAATGCGACTCCTATGTTTCTTTCTATGGTTGAGCCTGAGAGATCTCTTTGTAATCTTGATACAGGGAGCCTTTCCCCAAACATTGTGAAGAGTGCGTTTGCCATATAAAGATTGCCCTCGCTGTTCTCAAAATCTATGGGATTTACTTTGTGAGGCATTGTTGAGCTTCCAACTTCTCCTTCTTTTGGTTTTTGTACTATCCAACTATCGCTTATATATTGCCACATATCTCTATTAAAATCGATTAGTATTGTGTTTAATCTTTTGAAATTGTCAAAGAATTTTATCATGCTGTCGTATGGTTCTATCTGGGTTGTCACAAAGTTGGGAGTTATATTTATCATGTACTTGCCCCCAGGATTATAGTTTATATCTTTTAGCCTCTCAACAAAATCTGATGTGAACTGTACCCAGTCTATGTTTGGATATGCTGCTGTGTGGGCATTGTAGTTTCCTGTGGCGCCGTTAAGTTTTACGTCTAGCTCACTATTCTCCAAATCATTCATTTGTTTGTCTACTCTGTTTGAGAATACTTTCATTTCTTTGCCGAATGTTGTGGGTGATGCTGGTTGACCATGCGTCCTTGCCAGCATAGGTGTGTTGCTGTATGTTAGTGCTAATTCATCTATTGCGTTATATATGCTTTTTATTTTTGGGAGGGCTATTCTCTCTGCAAAATCTCTTATGATTAGAGTAAGTGCGATGTTATTTATATCGTATGATGTGAGTCCGAAGTGAATCCACTCTTTTATATCATTCAAAGAGGATGGTGAAAGCTCTTCCTTCATGAAGTATTCAACTGCCTTTACATCATGATTGGTCGTTTTTTCAAATTGTTTTACTCTCTGTGCATCTTCCAGACAGACGTTATTAACCATATCATCTATGAATTTTATCTCGTTTTCTGAGAATTTTCTAAGGTTTACTTCTCCTCTCTCTGAGAGAAATATAAGATATTCTCCTTCTACAAGCATCCTATATTGTATTAATGCTTTTTCGCTAAAGAATGGAACAAGTTCCCTTGTTCTGCTGTTGTATCTACCATCTATTGGACTTATGTTTTCTAGTGAATCTCCCATAAAAAAGACACGGAACGAAAAAGGTTTAAATATTTTTACCTTTTTAGAGTGAAGTCATAAACAAAGGGGAGTTGTGAATTTATTTCTCGTATTTTTTTATTTTATTTAATCTTCTTTGGTGCCTTTCTCCTTGGAATTTAATCTCTTGGAAATTAGAGATTATCTTCCTTAAATTATTATCTGAGTATTTTGTGCTTCCGGAAAGAACTAATATGTTTGCATCATTATGCTCCCTTGCTAATTTAGCATCTTTCTCAGTTCTACAAAGTGCTGCACGTATTCCCTTAAATTTATTTGCGGCAATGCTCATGCCTATTCCTGTTCCGCACACTAAAACTCCCTGTGCATCGTTGTTTTTAATAACTTCTTGTGCTACTTTTTTTGCAAAATCAGGATAGTCATCATTATTTATGTTCTTTGGAGATAAATCTATTATTAAGGACATGTGTTCTCTTCTGAGATTGTTCTCCTCAAGAATTTCCTTTACTTTTTCTTTTAATTTATGTCCTGCATGGTCACTTCCTAAAATTATTTTTTGTGTCATAATTTTCCTTCTTTAGCAACAACCTGTAACAAAGGGGGATAATTCAACGGGATAATTATTGATGAAGTCATCAAACTTACTCTTTGGTACTAGTCTAAATTTTTCATTTAATTTTATGTGATATTTGTTTTTGAATATTAGTGCACAGTCATTATTAGAGGAATAGGCAACTGCGTTCTCAACAACAAGGGTTGGAGCTTGAAAATGCAATTCTGAATCGCTTATGCTTATTGTGCTTGGATAGTACCAAGTTTCTCCTTTTCCATCCATGCACAAAGTAGAATAATAAATTAAAAGAGCTAATATAGTTACAGCAACAGCTCCTAGAATTATTAATGCTATTTTTATTGATTTTTTCATTTTTGTAATATCTTTTTTGCTATTTATATATTTATTTATGAACAATTATTGAGTTTCCCGTCATTTCTTCTGGTTTTGGAATACTTAGTAGATCTAATACGGTGGGGGCTATATCTTGTAGGCCGCAGTTCTCTTTTAATTCAGTATTTTTTAACTCAGGATTGTTTGAAACTAGTATGAAAGGAACTTGGTTTATTGTATGACTAGTCTTCCATTTTGGGGTCTGGTCTTCTGCATTTCCATGGTCCGCAAATACTAGTATTACATAGCCATTTTGAAGTCCTGAGTTTATAATTCTGCCCAGGCATTCATCTACTGATGATATTGCTTTGGATATTGCTTCAGGGATTCCTGTATGTCCTACCATGTCTCCATTAACTAAGTTAGTTACTATAAAATCATAGATTCCTGAGTTTATATTCTCAACTAGTTTTTCGGTTGTTTCATATATGCTCATTTCTGGTTTTAAGTCATATGTAGGCACTTTCGGAGAGGGAATCATTAATCTGTCTTCTCCTTTGTTAGGCTCTTCAATTTGGCCATTAAAAAAGAAAGTTACATGGGCATATTTTTCTGTTTCTGAAATCCTGAATTGCCTTAAGTTGTTATCTGATATTACTTTGCCTAGCAGATTTTTTAGCTCTATGTCTTTGAATGCTACTTTTGCATTCATAGGGATGTAGAATTGTGTCATTCCCACATAGAATACGTCAAGTGGTTTTCTATTCCATCCTTCAAATTCTTTTTCAACAATTGCTTTAGTGAGCTGTCTTGTTCTGTCTGTCCTGAAATTGTAGAATATTATTGAATCATGAGGTTTTATTCCTGTATATTCTGTGTGTCTTCTAGGAACTATGAATTCATCTGTTATGTTTTCATCATGGCTGTGTTTTATTGTTTTTTCTGGAGATTCATAATCTATGGTGGTTATTCCATTGACTATGCAGTCATATGCTTGCTTTGTTCTTTCCCATCTTTTGTCTCTGTCCATGGTATAAAATCTTCCTGAAATTGTTGCTATTTTCCCGAAACCCAGCTCTTTTAGTTTTTTATTTAGCAATTTTAGGTTTTTTAGGCTGTCAGTTACTGGAGCATCCCTTCCGTCGGTAATTACATGTATGTAGACGTCCTTGAATTGCTGTTTTTGGCAGAGGTCTAGGAGTGCAAAAAGATGGTTTATATGTGCATGCACGCCTTCTGTCTGGAGAAGTCCTATTAAGTGAAGATGAGTTTTGTATTTTTTGCAGTTTTCTACTGCATCAATTAATTCAGAAATTGAAAAGAAGCTTCCGTCTTTTATCGAGTTATTTATTCTTTCCATTGACTGATAGATTATTCTTCCTGAGCCTATGGTTATGTGGCCTACCTCGGAGTTTCCTTGATATCCTTTTGGAAGACCTACTGCTTCTCCTGATGCATTAAGAAGTGTATTGGGATATGTCTTCATTAGTTTTGTAGTGTTTGGGGTTGGAGTAGTTGCTATTGCGTTGTCTTTTTTCGATTTTCTATATCCCCATCCATCCCTTATTACGAGTATTACTTTTCTTTTAGAATTATCCATGTGGTTAAAAGAAAATAAAATGTTTATAAATTTTTTCTTATGTTGTTAGTTAATTGTAAATTTGATTTAGTAAATTATTGCAACTACTTTTCTTTGAATTTGCGAGCATCTTATCTTTCCAGGATCGGAGGATGGATTGTTGTCTCCTTTTAGAATAAAATATGTGCCTTCCTCGTCTGTTCCTATGAATACTACTCTGTGGATTATTATTCCGTCTGCATATTCTGATTTGTATGATACTATGTCTCCTAGTCTTATTTGGCTGGGACAGTCTGGAACTATTTGCAATGCATTGGTCTCGTTGCTTAATACTGGAAGCATGCTTTTTGTATCTTCGAATGATGCCCATTGTATATTTTCTGCATTTAGTACTACTCTGTCTTTGTATACTTTTATTTGATTTTCTGAGAAGTAGTCCATTGGTGATGGTTTGTTTCTAGTCTGCTCTGTATTTTGCTGAAGTTCTGCTGCAGGTGTATCTATTGTATTAGTATTGTCTTTGTTTAGCTCTAGGCTGCTGTAAACTGTATTATATTGGTGATTTTTATCTTTTGTTATTGCACTTGCTGTAACTACAAAGAGTAAAGTTACAACTACGCCTAGTAAAAAGAATAATGTCCTAGATTTAGTCTCGTATTTCATTTGTAAACACTTAGCAGTAGTATTAATATATTTAATTTAGGCTTGTTTATGTCTTTTAGTTTATAAATCTATCGATATTTTTACTATTAATAAGAAGTAACAATATATTTATCTTTCATTTAATATCTTTAGAAGTTCTTTTCCGAATCTTCTTATTCGAGTGGGTCCGAGGCCTTTTATATCATTCAAGTCTGAGGCAATGACTGGGAGCTTCTCATTAAGCTCATTTATTGTTTCATCTTTCATAATTATATAGGGCGGTACGCCTTCTGCCTTGCTTTTCTCCAGTCTCCACTCCTTAAGTTTTTGAACTACTGAAATATCTGAATGCTTTTCCTTTTCGTTTCTTCGACTTATTGCTTTTTTCATATCTTCAGTTATAAAATATGTGGGACTTTTTCCTGTGTATGTAAGGTAAAGTGAACTCATTGCTCTGCTTATGGCCACGTAAAAGAGCCTTCTTTCTTCCTCTTCCTTATCGTATTCCTCTACTTTTATTATCTCGGTTGCAGGATGATCACTCGCTTTGCATGGAAAGTTCATTGAGTTGCAGCCAATAACGAAAACCATTTTTGCCTCTAGACCTTTTATTGCGTGTATAGTTGCTACTGTAACTTCTCCTTTTTTTGCTTCTATACTTCTGTTTATTTCATCATTTTTTAGTATGTGCTTTATTTCGTATTGGTTTAATATATCTGATATTTCTTTTAGCTGCCTATTTGTTCTTGCAAGGATGAATATTTCTTCTCTTGGAATATTTGAGTGTAATATTCTTTGAACTACAAATTCATATTCTGTACTTTCTGCTTCAAAATTAATAAGGCGAATATCTTTGTCTCCCTCATTTATAGATTCAATGTCTGGCAATGAAAGTTTTTTTATTTCCTTATTCATTAAATCTACTATGTATTTTGTAGATCTGTAATTTTTTGTAAGGGTTATTATTTCTGCATCTTTATATCTATCGGAGAAATTTAGTATGTATTTTATGTCTGATCCTCTCCACCCGAATATGGACTGTCTAGGATCTCCCACGCAGAAAATATTTTTTGGGTTGAGTATGTCAAGAAGCTCAATTTGGATTGAGTTTACGTCTTGATATTCATCTACTAGCACGTGTTCAAATTTAGGTATGAATTCTTTGTTCTCTTTGAAAAATTTTATAGTGTCCATTAGCTGGTCAGCATAATCCCTGAATCCTTGCTCTTTCATTTGTGCTTCTACATGGTTGCATATTTTATAAAGAAGTTCTGCGGAATCTCTATCACTTACATCAGGGTTAAGGAGATCTTCGAGGATTCTTTTTTTACTTTTAAGATAGTCTAGAACCATGAATATATCATTTACGAAGGATAGAAGCAATTGCTCTTGTGTTTTTGCGCGAATCTGAGAATCTGAAAAGTATGTCTTTATTGCTTTTTCTGCACTTATATTTAGCTCATATAATGCTTTTCTTACAGAAAGTATTTTCTCCTTGTAACTCATTACCTTTACTTGTTTCTCATATATTTTCTTTTCATGTATATTGAGTATCTTCTCGCAGAAAGAATTGAATGTTTCTATTCTAACGTCTGATATTCCTTCTTTTTCTAGTCGTCTAATCATTTCCTCTTTTGCCTTTCTTGTGAATGTTATTGCAAGTATTTTACTGGGAGGTATTGTTCTGAATTTTATTAGGAATTCAATTCTCTTTGTCAGGACGCTTGTTTTGCCTGATCCTGCTCCTGCTATGCAAATTATTTTCTCAGAAGGGCTTATTATTGCCTTTTTTTGATCATTGTTGTATTTCTCTAGAAAAAATCCGAACTCATTGAACGCCGCTTTATCTTGTTCAGAAATGCTTGTCTTGTTGTCTTTTATTTTCTGAGAAATATTCTTGGCGCTTCTTTTAGGATCTTTTAGTTCCTTTATTCCTTTGATTGTAAGTTTTATTACCTTCCAGTATTTGTTTTGCTGGACTGTTCCGTATTCCAGATAGCCTTCTCTTAAAAGAGAATCTATTAGTTCTTCCAATTCTTCCTCTTCATAAGACAATCCGCCGAATGTACGAAGAGTATCTAATCTGTTGTTTGATATTGAGGGATGCTCATCATTTCCTCTGAGGAAATCTATAAGGAGCTTTTTTCCTACATTAAATGGAAGCTCCTTAACTGCCTTTAAGACTATTAAATAATCAACATCGTTCATACATATCAGCATTCCTGCCTTTTTAATAAATATTTCTTACATTTATCTGGGAATAAATTAAATTTAAAGAAAAATAAAAAAATAAGTTTTTTAATTATGAACAGCCTGTTGTGTTTCCGCAGTCCTCGCAAACTGCGCAGCTCCCGCTTCTTTTCAGTTTCATGGAACCGCAGCTTACACATTGCTCTCCTGTGTAGCCCTTTGATTTTGCTTCAAATGCCTCTGTTTCCCTTTCAGTAAACCTTAGCTGTTTCTCTTTTGGCACTTCTAGTTTAGGAGCTTCTGTTTTTGTATCCATGGTTTCCATGCTTTTAACGTGAACAAAATCTTTTCTTCCGAGGTATTCGTAGCCTAGAACTCTGAACACATAATCTAGTATTGATGTGGCGTTCTTTATAACAGGATGTCCTGTTACTGGTCCTGAGGGCTCAAATCTTGTAAATGTAAATGAGTCCACAAATTCATCTATTGGCACCCCATACTGCAAAGCTTTTGATATTGCTATTGCGAAGCAGTTTAGAAGTGCACCGTAAGATGCTCCTTCTTTGTATGTATCAAGGAATATCTCTCCAAGAGTTCCATCCTCATATTCTCCAGTTCTTAAGAATACTTTCTGTCCGCCAACTACTGCTTCCTGGATAAATCCTGACCTCTTATGGGGCATTTTTTTCTGCCTTAGCTTATATGTTATTTGCTCTTGGATTTGCTTTGGTCCTATAGTTTCATCAACTTCTTCAGAGTCTTTTATCATCAGAAGCTCAGCTTCATCATCTGTTGTTGCATTTAAAGGCTGACTAAGCTTGCTTCCATCCCTGTAAAGCGCAACTGCTTTTATCATTAGTTTCCAGGACTCAATGTATGCATCACTTATGTCTTTCATAGTTGCGCTTTTATCCATATTTATTGTCTTACTTATTGCTCCTGATATGTATGGCTGTACTGATGCCATCATTTTTATGTGACCTGTGTAATCTATGTATCTCTTTCCTTTCTTGCCGCATTTATTAGCACAGTCAAATACTGGTAGGTGTTCATTCTTCAATCCTGGTGCTCCTTCAAGAGTCATTGTTCCGCATACGTATTCTTCTGCTTTGTCTATGTCTAACTTGTTAAATCCTAGTGCTTCAAGAACATTAAGGGTGGGATCTTTAACTTGATCTTCTGTAAATCCTAGCTCTTTTAGTTTGCTTTCTCCTATAATCCATTTTGTAAATGCGAATTTAAGTTCGAACGCTGTCGGAAGCTCTGATTCTATTTTTCTTATTGTTTCTTCATCAAATCCTTTTTCTTTTAATATGTCATGACCTAGTGTTGGACTTCCTTTTAATGTTCCGTGACCTATGCAGTATTTGATTATTCTGTCTATTTCTTGATGAGTATATCCTAAGTTATCTAATGATTCTGGAACAGACTGATTTACTATCTTAAAGTATCCGCCTCCCGCAAGCTTTTTGAATTTTACAAGTGCAAAGTCAGGCTCAACTCCTGTTGTATCGCAGTCCATCAAAAGGCCTATTGTTCCAGTAGGCGCTAGAACTGTAACTTGTGCATTTCTGTAGCCGTATTCTTCTCCCCAGCTTAGTGCATCATCCCATGCTGTTCTTGCACTTTTTACAAGGTATTCGCAGTGAGGATTGGTGCAGCTTTCAGGGTTTAGTCCCAGAGGTTTTATTGTGAGACTTTCATACTCTGCAGGTTTTGCATTGTATGCTGCTCTTTTGTGATTTCTTATAACTCTGAGCATGTTATCTTTATTTTCATTATATCTTGAGAATGGACCAAGAGCTCTTGCTAATTCTGCAGAGGTCTTGTAGCTTTCTCCTCCCATAATTGCAGTTATTGCAGCAGCTATTGTTCTTCCTTCATCGCTGTCATATGGAAGTCCTATTTTCATAAGGAGTGCGCCTATATTAGCATATCCGAGTCCTAGAGTTCTGTAAAGATAACTTTTTCTAGCAATTTCCTTTCCTGGAAATTGTGCCATTAAAACAGATATTTCCAGAATTGTTGTCCATATTCTTACTGCATGCTTAAACTTATCCACCTCGAATTGTTTTTCTTTTGCATTGTAGAATTTTGCAAGATTCAAGCTTGCTAGATTGCACGCAGTATCATCTAAAAACATATATTCTGAGCAGGGATTGCTTGCATTAATCCTTCCGTCTGAGGGACAGGTGTGCCATTCATTTATTGTATCATCATACTGGACGCCTGGGTCTGCACTCATCCAGGCAGCATAAGTGACTTTATCCCATAATGCTGCCGCCTTAACTGTTTTATGAATTCCTTTGTCTGTTCTTCTTATGAAATGCCAGACATCATCTTTTTGGAGGCTTTCAAAGAATTTATTGGGCACTCTTATGGAGTTATTGCTATTCTGGCCTGATACTGTGCCATATGCTTCAGATTCATAATGGGTATCCATCATTACAAAATCAATTTCTTTCTTGCCCTGATTTACTAGCTGAAGCGTTCTTTGTATGTAATTTATTGGAACGTTTGCAGAAAGAGCTTTCTTTACTTCTTTTCTTAATGCTTGATTGTCCTTTAGGCTGGTTGATTTTTTTTCATAAGCTATTTTCATTATATTATTAAGGTGATTTTTGCATATTATGCTTCCTGCTACGAGTGCTGCAACTTTTTGCTCCTCCTTTACTTTCCACATTATAAAGTCTTCAACGTCAGGATGATCCATATCCAGGGAAACCATTTTAGCAGCTCTTCTTGTTGTTCCTCCTGATTTTATTGCACCTGCTGCCCTGTCGAATATCAAAAGAAAAGACATCATTCCTGATGATGTTCCTCCTCCGGATAATTTTTCTCCTTTTGCTCTAAGGCTAGAGAAGTTTGTTCCTGTGCCTGATCCATATTTGAACAATCTTGCTTCTCTTGTTACAAGATCAAATATTCCTCCTTCATTAACCAAGTCATCTTTTATTGATTGTATAAAACAAGCATGTGGCTGAGGTCTTGTATATGCATCTTCTGATTTCTTTACTTCTCCTGTTTCATGCTCGCAGTAATAATGTCCTTGAGGATCTCCTTTTATATTGTATACAGTTGCAAGTCCTGTGTTGAACCACTGGGGGCTGTTTGGTGCAGACATTTGGTTAAGTAACATATATACGACTTCATCGTAGAATATGTTTGCATCCTGCTCGGATTTGAAGTATTTGTACTTTGCTCCCCAATCTTTCCAGCACTCAGCTAATCTATGAACTACTTGTTTAGCACTTGTTTCAGAGCCTAGTAGTTGTTTTCCTGTTGTTTTGTCGATTATTGGTTGTTTGAATTCATCAAACAAAGGAACTCCTTTTTTTCTAATGTATTTTTGAGCAAGAATATCTGTGGCTACTTGGCTCCAGAAATTTGGGACGTGCACTTCAGGTATTTCATATACAACTGAGCCATCTGAGTTTTTTATGACTGATTTTCTTATATCATAATCAAACATGTCATATACGTTTTTATCCTCTTTTGTGAATACTCTCTTAAATGACATTCCTTTGTCTGAGAATTTGTATCCTTTAGGATGTGATATTTCCTGATTAGTTTCAGTGTTTATATTGTTTTGAGAGTTGTTTTGCTCATCGGTTTCAGTTAATTTCTGGTTGCTCGCTGAAATATTCATATGTTGCCTGCCATTTCCATTTTTAATTCTCATTATTTCCTCTCCCCCAAGTTTTTATTAAAAGTTAGTTTTCTCCATTGTTTTTCTTAAATAGCTCTATTTCCTTTCTGAATGAATCAGTATCCTGAAAGTCAAGATAAACTGATGCAAATCTTATATATGCAACAGGATCTATTTTCTTTAGTTGCTTCATAACCAATTCTCCTATTTGCTTTGTTGTTATTTCTTTCTCAATCATATTTCTTAGCTTTGCTTCTATGGAATTGGCTATTTCCTCTATCTTCTCAATTCCTGTGCTTCTCTTTTGAAATGCAAGCTGCATGGATCTTATCAGTTTTTGCTTGTCAAAGATTTCGCGTCTTCCGTCTTTTTTTATTATGATTATGTTTGTGAGCTCTACTTGCTCGTATGTTGTGAATCTTTTCTCGCATTTAAGGCATTCGCGTCTTCTTCTTGTTATTGATTCCTCTGTTTCTCTTGTTTCTAGAACTTTTGTTTCCGTATGATTACAAAATGGACATTTCATTTTTTTACCAAATATGTTTTATATTAATTTAAGGAGTTTATAGCTGTAGCTATGTCGTTTCATTTATTTCCCAATCAAAAATCAAATAGCCAACAAATACTAAATGTAGTGAATTAGTCTCCCTCTAACACTACTGATAGTGTTTGAAAGTTTTATGCTTTGTTTATAAATTTATCTGTACTCTGGTATGTATTTTCAAAAAAGAATTTTGGAAAAAAACTTTTCTAAAAAGAATTTTAGGGAATGGTTTTTACAGAAATAATTTGCTAGTTATGTTTAAGTATGGCTTATAGGTTATAAGTTATAGGGAAAATATTTAAGCGCATAATAAATAATAAATATATGAAAACTAAAACTGGAAATAACTTAGAAACATGCAGAAATAAGTTAAAAGCTATTGTGGGAAAAAAAGAATTATACTTCACAAAAAGATGCAATAAGTCAATAGATATATCTGTAATTGCTGCATTAAATAAGCTGGATAGACAAAAAGAAAGGCTTCTAATTATACAAGAAGAGGGAGGATGGATAACCTATAAAAATCAGGCAAAAAAGCATAATTTGACTCTTGTAAGGATTAGAATGGATAAAGGGCGGTTGTCAAGAGACCATTTGATAGATGAAATTGAGAAAAATAAAGGAAATTCAATTCTTATAATGCATTCACTTCCAGGATATTCTTATGAAGAGGATATGGGCTCAGTATTTAATGCCATAAAATCATTAAGAAAAAAAGGCAAATCTGCAATTTTAATAAATGACTGCTGCGGATCTATAGGCTCTGAATCTGGAAAAGTTGGAGATATTGTTGTTTGCAGCTTTGGAGAAGCAAAACCACTTTCTGCAGGAGGGGGAGGATTTATTGCAGCAGATAATTTCTCTTATTACGATGATTCTGACAAATTTCTTTCTAATATTCTTCAAAATGCAGAATCCGAAGCAGAAAACACTATTGACTTTGACCTTCTTATTAATAGAATAGATGAACTTAAAGAAAGAAGAAAGGCATGGTATGAAAAGGCAGAATCTGTGAAATATGACCTCCGAAAGAGAGGATTTAATATTCTTAATCCTGAGAAAGGAGGAATAAATGTTCTTGTGGAATTCTCAGGAGATAATGAAAAAGAAAGATTAATAAATTACTGCAAAGAGAAAGGTATGGAATATACAGAATGTCCTAGATATATAAGGACAAATAAGCAAGCGATATCGATTGAAATAAAGAGATTGAAAAGCATTTAGAAATTATTATTTGACTTGGTTATTGCGTTGCTCTAAATATTATGTTAACATGGAGGGAGAGGGATGGCATTAAAAGAACCTGAGAATATGGATGAATTAGTATACTTTACCAGAAGAACTACACAAGATGGAAAAGTGAGGGCATGGGTTTTTAGAGAGTACTGCCCTAAGTGCAAGAAAGGGCTTATGGGAAAACCTATTGACCCTAAAACTGGCAGGTTTAAAGTAAGGGAAAAAGAATACGTTTGTCCTGAATGCAAATATACTATTCCTGCCCAAGAGTATGAGGATACATTAACTACTAATGTGGATTATGTTTGTGGGGGATGTCAGAAATCAAGTCAAGTTACAATTCCCTTCAAAAGAAAAAACTATATGGGTGTAAAGGCTTTGGTTTTTGAGTGCCAGTTTTGCCATAAAAAAATACCTATAACAAAGAAGATGAAGGACCCAAAAGCAAAAAAAGGGGAAGCTGTTCCTGATGGAATGGATGATGATTAAGCGTTTAATTTTAACAGGTGATTAAATTCAAAAAGAAAACAATAGTAACTAGTGCGTTGCCTTATGTTAACAATGTACCTCACCTTGGGACTCTTGTTCCAGTGCTTAGTGCAGATGTATATACAAGATTCTTAAGAATGAAAGGTGCAGATGTTATATCCATTCTTGGAACAGATGAGCACGGTACAACAACAGAAGCAATCGCATTAAAGATGGGAATGACTCCTAAGGAAGCGACTGACCACTTTTTTAAAATACATAAAGAAGTGTATGAGTGGTTTAACTGCTCTTTTGACTGTTTTGGAAGGACTACATCAGAGGAAAATACAGATATAACTCAAGATATATTCTTAAAGCTGTATAATAATGGACATATAGTTGAAAATGAAGAGGAGCAGATGTACGATGAAGAGGCACAGAAGTTCCTGTCAGATAGATTCATAGAGGGAGAATGTCCTTACTGTGGATTTAATGATGCTAGAGGAGACCAATGTGATAATTGTGGAAAACTTCTAAATCCTCTGGAATTAAAAAATCCTAGGTCAAAACTTACTGGCTCAAAGCCTATAATGAGAAAAACAAAGCATTTATACATAAAATTAAACGAGCTTCAGCCAAAAGTAGAGGCTTTATTCGAGGAGAAGAAGAAAAATTGGTCAGATAATGCGGTAACTACAACAAAGGCTTGGTTCATTGAAGGTCTTAAGGAAAGGGCTATAACACGAGACTTAAAATGGGGAATACCTGTTCCTCTTGAAGGATACGAGGACAAAGTATTCTATGTATGGTTTGATGCACCTATAGGATATATTGCAATAACAAAAGAATTCAGGCCTGATTGGAAGGACTTCTGGCACAACCCTGGTAATGTTAGGCTTGTTCAATTTATGGGAAAAGATAATATTCCGTTTCATTCTGTTTTATTTCCTGCATCATTAATAGGGGCGAATGACAACTACACTCTTGTAGATACTATGAATGTGAATGAATATCTTAATTACGAAGGAGATAAGTTTTCTAAGTCAAGAGGCATAGGTGTATTTGGAGATGATGCAAAAAGCACAGGGATAAGCCCTGATGAATGGAGATATTACATTATAGTAAACAGGCCTGAAAAAACAGACTCTGACTTTACATGGAAGGACCTACAGGAAAAGATAAATAATGAATTGGCGGGAAACTTAGGTAACCTTGTTAATAGAACGCTTACATTTATAGATAATTTCAATGATGGAAAAATAGGTGAAATACAAGAGCCCTTTGTTTATGATGAAAGTATAGAGCAAATAATGCAGGCATACGAAGAAATAGAGCTTAAGAAGGCTTTAAAACTTATTATGCTGCTTTCAAAGAAAGCCAACCAGTATTTCCAGGAGCAAGCACCATGGAAAGAGATAAAAGAAAATAGGGAAAAAGCCCAGAATACACTTGCAGTGCTTGTAAACATGATAAAGGATATATCTATACTAATACATCCTGTAATGCCTTCTGTTGCAGAAAAAATACAGGAGCAACTAGGCATGGAGAAAAACTTTTCATTTGAGGGAATAAAAGAGCAGCTTAGCAATCATCAAATTGGAAAGCCAGAGGTGCTATTTAGAAAAATAGAGGATAAAGAAGTAGAAGTCTTGCGCTCTAAATTTAAGGGAAAACAGGAAGAAATAACCAAGCCAAAAGAAAGAAAAGAGAGAAACAAGTCTACTAAAGAAAAAAACAAAGTGGGTGAAGAATTAGCTGAGAATTTAAATGATAAATCTTCAAATAATGATGATATAATAAAAAAAATAGACTTAAGGGTTGCAAAAATAATATCTGTGGAAAAACATCCTGAAGCAGACAAGCTTTACATAGAAAAAATACTAGTGGGAGATGAGGAAAGGACAATTGTTTCTGGTCTTGTTCCGCATTATAAAAAAGAAGATCTTGAAGGAAAAAATATAATCTTAGTTTATAACCTTAAGCCAGCTAAATTAAGGGGTATTCTTAGCAAGGGAATGCTTTTAGCAGCAGGTCAGGAGGAAAAAGTAGGAGTTCTTCATTGTCCAGAAATGAGTCCTGGTGAGAAAATAAAGTTTAAAGGTATAAGTTCAGAGCCTGCTGAGGAGATAACTGTTGATGAATTCTTCAAAACAACAATAGAGGCAAAAAACGGGAAAATATACATAGATGGTCATGAATTTGAGGGAAAAATAATTGTAGATAAAAATATTGAAGGTAAAGTAAAATAAATATTTTCTTTTAGGTTTATACTGTTCTTTTTTTGTTTATATATGTGTTATATGTGCGAAAGATTTTTAAATAAAGTAATCGAGAAGCTTCTTTAAAGAGGGGAAGGAGTGCAGTTACTCAAAAATACAGTATTATTTATAATTTCAATGTTTTTTATATTCGCTTTTTCTAGTAGCTCTAGTGCTCTTGTTTTAAGGGAAGTACAAATACTAGATGGAATATATCATACACCTATAAATTTCATGTCTACAGGAAACCCTGCGTTAGTGGAATTAATATTTAACTATACATTGCAAGAAGGGGAATCTTTTGATGTCTCATCAGTAAATGCATTAGAGCTATACCCGACAGGAATATATTCAAAAAGCGACTATTCTGATTTGCAGCCTGATTGCAAAAGAGTCAATGACACAACTACATTCTCATGTAAAATAAAAGCGCTTACTCTTAAAACAAAAAATAACACTATAAATATAACTGTTTCAGGAATATATACTAATTCAAGTGGAAGTATTCCTATAATAAATTCTACAACTCTTAAAATATCTATAGATAATTCTAATCCAGGAGTATCATTCTTAGGCACAGATAAATGCAATAATAATATTTGCTATATTTCATCAGGGGAAAAAAACAATATAAAAATTGTTATGAGTGATGAAAGAGCCACATTTGACCATGCGAATGTTGGTTATAAGATAGGAAGCAAGATTGAGAAAGTAGATATATGCAGAGGAATGACTTGTAATGGCTCATCCACAATAAATTGTGGGGATGGAGAAAAAATAAAACTAAGTATAACTTCTACAAGCAGGGATGATGTTGGAAATAGAATTAACTTGACATCTTCAGAGTTAGTCTGCGACGCATCTCCTCCTTTAATAAAAGAACATAGTATTTCCAGTGAAATAGGTCCTAATACACTGGTTCTTAATAAGGATATGATATTTGAGTTTAATGTAACTGATGTGGCAAGTCCAAATCTTAAAATTAAAATAGATGCAAATGAAGTTCTTGGAGGGAATGTAACTTCTCAATGTACAAAGACATCTGTAGAGGGAACGGGTTTTATTTGCAGAGGAATAGTAAAACCAGAAATAGACTTGCCTGGCGAATATGAATTTAAAATAAGTATTGAAGATATGGTTGGAAATGTGGCTAAGAAATCAATAAGTGTTCCGTTATTAAAAACAACAAATGAAACAGTAAATAATTGGAAAGTATCAAGTGTTTCTCAGTCTTCAAACTCTTTTTCAAGGCCAAACCTTCAATTTGAAAGGACGTTGTTTGTAAGGGTAAATCTTCAGCCATTAGGAAGCACAGAGATAGTTAGTATAACTCCGGGAGGAAATTGTATTGCGGTAGAGCCTAACAAAACAGGCTTAAATTCAGATATAGCAAGTGTTAAGCTAGTATCTAAACAATCCTCATCAATATACTTAAAGGTTGCACTAAAAGAGAATAGCGATGCAAGGTACGATAAGTTAGATAATTTATCTTACTTATGTCCGATAAGCATAATATCTAAGAAAGGCAATTATTATTTCTCAACTCCTGAAAAAGACAATTTCTTAATTAACATTGATTTAAAAGATGATAAAAACATCCAGCAATTACATGAAGATGAAATAGATAGGATAACAAAAAAAGTAGAGAATAATCTTGAAAAAGTTTCAAAACTAAACAAGGTAGTGAATACTGCAGAAACTCTTTGCCAAACTTGTGGTGTTGCAATTCCTACTATATCTGGCACTCTTGGAACTATTCAAACACTGTTAGGCTCTAATCAAGTAACAATGGGTGCAGCATTAGGACTT
Source organism: uncultured Methanosarcinales archaeon (assembly GCA_964581965.1). Lineage (GTDB taxonomy): Archaea > Nanobdellota > Nanobdellia > Woesearchaeales > 21-14-0-10-32-9 > 21-14-0-10-32-9. Next base: position 18,121 of record CAZOPU010000006.1, read on the forward strand.
AATGCACCTATTAATGCAGTTCAGTCAACAGCTTATGAGGGTTTCTGTAAATCTATAAAACCTTATTGTAAATATATTACCTGTGATCGTGAGTATGTTGACAAAGCATCTAACTGGATGGACAGCAATGTTTTTGGAGACTCAAATATTTACAATTATCTAGGTTATGAATCTGCCTCAAGCTCTTTTAATCCGTACAAGAGTTATGTCGTTGCATTAGCTTCAGCTTGCGTCCCTGCTGCATTATATCATTACAATAATTATATTGGAATTCAATGCACTTATCTTGACTGCATATCAAATGACTATGTTCAATATGGACAGGACATATCAACCTGTATGCAGGACAAACAATACTCTGAATGCGTATTTTTCTGGGGAGGTGCGTTGGATGCAATTCCTTATGTTTCTATGATTAGGGATGTTTCAACAAGGCTTGGAAATATGATGAAGGATCCGCTTCAATTATTCGGAGTTGTCGCTCCGTTGGCTTGTAAAGCATTAAGCTCAGTTCCTGCAGCGAAAGGACTTTGCGTAAGCGGTCAGGACTTTGCACAGTCAGTAAAAGGAATAAATGAGCTCGTTCAGATTGCCAATCAAATATCTAAAATTGCCTCGAGCGATAAAGCCACGACTACATGCGAAGCAACAATAGCAAATGCTAAAACAAGAGAATATTACAGACTAAATAAGATAGGGTATAGTGCCAATTTCGACCCTTCAGTCTCAAAAAGTATTAATGACAATGCAGGGGAGTTAAATTGTGAAGGTAGTCAATGTACATATACAAAAAGATTATCGAATAATAATGAGTTAGTTTACAATATAAATGTAGTAAATGGAAAAGATGTGTATATTTATTCAGACAATAAGTTAATATCATCTAGCAACTTTAATTATGATTTGGATATTGAAGACCAGAAAAAAGAAATAAATGATATGTATGATGATCAAATTAAGGATTTAAAACAAAGAGCAGATGCTGGAATTATAACGCAAGTAGATTATGCGTCTAGATTAACTGCAATAGAGAGTTCAAGGCAAAATGACTTGAAGAATGTAAAGCATTCTAGTTTGACTGCAGAAGAATTTGAGAAATTAAAGGCTGAGGCAAAGCAGGCTTCAAAAGAAAGCTACAACAAATTATATGCAAAATATCCTGACTTGAAAGGTCAGATTGAATCACTCCAGAAGAAGGAGGATGAATACAGGAATTTCATGATAAATGAATATCAGGATAAAATTAGTAATGGAAATGATGATTTGAAAGCTGCAAAAGAATATAGCGATTTATTAGAACAAAGGAAGAATAGAAATGATAATAAATTAAGTGAAAGTAAAGAGTCTGAGTTAAAGGATTTATATGCACAGTTTAATCCTGAGTTCTCAACAAAATACGATGAAGCTCTTAAAAATGTAAAAATGAAAGAGCAAGAGCTAGATAGATTAAGAAATCAAGGAGGATCAATGCCTGCAAAGGAAGAGGCAGAGATTAAGGATGCTGAAAATGAATTGACTAATGCTAGGACTCGCGTTTATCAATTAGAGCTTGAAAGGGATGCAGGCTTAAATTCATATGAGCAAAGAAACCTTGCAAAAAATAAGATAATCGAGAATGAAAAGGAAATAAGTGAATTAAAGGCACTCGAAAAAGAAAAAAGAAAGCAACGCAATAAGGCTGAGACTGAAGTTGACTTTGGCCAATACTTTGGAACCTGGTCTAGGACAGCAATGACATCATGGGGAAATGCACAGATGATATCCGGATTAAGAACTGTGCTTAATTCAAACTGGCTTAAATTTAATCCTGATGGTAAATTCGGATTCCTTGTAAACGCAGGGGATTGGCTCATTGAGGATGCTGCACAGTTTGAGAAGGCATTCTGCAAAAGCAATATCAAGCCAGAACAAAGAATGGGAGATGTTGTTATTATGAATTCAGGAGGAGACAGCATATTCATGACTGGAGCCCAGATAGGAGGAAGAAAATCAGGGCCTGTTAATGATGGAAAAAAGACTTATTACGAATATTGGGTCCAAGGTAATGTTATGACTAGCAAGAGAGATGGACTGATTGTTAATATAATCTTAGTTGACTCTGCAGGAAAGGAAGTAGATGTAACAAATAAGATAACAGGGGAAGACACAAACTCTGTAAATAAAGGAATTCAGTTTACATTTGGAAGACCATCTGCTAATTACTTCACTGATTCTGCTAATTACGACAAAATTTGCATGGTGTTCAGTGGAGGCTCACTAAATACATTTTTTGATTATGTTCAAGGGGGAAATACGGACAGAATATGTCAAAAGTTAATAGCAGAATAAATTAAAAGGTAAAAACATGAAAAATAAAAGAGGGCAGGTAACATTATTTGTAATATTGGGAATTTTGGTTCTTCTCATAATTGGAATAGCTATATTCATACTAAGTCAAAACAAGAAAACTCCTACTGAGCCATACGAAGAAGATTACGACGCTAAGCTCTCACCTATTTATAATGACGTCGTTTTCTGTACTAAAACCCTTGGTAAAGAGGCTATCATAAAAATAGGAGAAACAGGAGGATACACTGAAATAAATCCTGCTGATTATACTTATAATTCTTTTAACGCATATGAAAACGATGCATTGGAACTATTTCCACAAAGTGGAGTTATAATTCCATATTGGACATACATAGATGATGCACCATCATGTAAGACTTGCAATTTTGTACAGAATTATCCCTCATTAAATGGACAGGGAAACTCAATTCAAAATAGCTTAGAAACATACATAGAAAAGAATCTTGTCTCATGCCTTGATAACTTTTCTGCGTATAAATTCGATTTTGATATCTCATATGAAAAAGCACCTAAATGTACAGTTGAAATAAGAGATGAAAGTGTTTTCTTTATGGTTGATTGGAAACTTAATGTTAAATTCCCAGATAATACTATAGCTAGCGTAAGCTTATACACTACAAATATAGATGTAAGGCTTAAAGAGATGTACAAATACGCAGTAAGTTTACTTTTCCAGACTGAGATGATTGAAGACTCAAGAGCTTTTGAGTATTTTACCAAGGATATAATCTCATTCTTATCACTTGGAGGAGAAGATGCTACTATACCTCCTGTCTCAGGACCTACAGTATTTGAGTTTAATGCACCAACATTATGGCTTCAAAGAAATGTTCAAGAGATATTAAAAAACGCAGTAAGCGAGACTATTCCATTTATGCAAGTAGTGGGAACAAAAGACTCGCTAGTTTATTACACAAACAACTCAATTGAGAATAACTTCTACGCTAATTTCCAGAATGTAGTTTATTATGATAATGAATTTGCATCTGAGATAAGAGTTAGGTTTAATTATTATCCTATTTGGCCATTTTATGTGGATGTAAGCCCTAGTGAAGGTCAGGTAATAATGCCTGAATCATCAACGATGAATTTAATTCTAATGAAATTAAGTACCACAAAGTACAGGTTTTATTATAATGTTGCATATCCTGTCTTGGTTACTTTAGAAGATGACTCTGCATTTAATGGCGAAGGATATTACTTTAATTTTCCATTTGAAGTTAACCTGAGGGATAATAATCCATATTCAAACGAAACAATTGACATGACTGATTACTTAACCCAACCCGAGGAGGAAGAGACAGATTTAGGATATAGTCAGAGAACAGTTCCTATAAATATAAGTGTTATAGACGGATATACAAAGCTTCCTGTAGAGGATGTAACAATTTCTTACTCGTGCGTTGACAAGGTGTATATTGTTGGGACCTCAAAAATATCAAGCACTAATCCAAATGCTATGATTGAGTCATATCTTGCGCCTTGTATTGGGGGATTACTCAGTGTATCCACAACAGGATATGGTGAAAGTCCTATTCATAGAGACATAATACTGGATGAGCCAGTAGAGTTGTTATACGAAGTATATCCTTCAAAAAATATTGAACTTGAGTTGAGAAGAAGAATATTTACGCCTACAATATTTAATATAGATATAACTGCCTCAGATATAGATAGGGGATGGGGCCTTTCATCAGGGGATGAGGTATCAACATCAACTCTTGAAGATGATGAAGAAGTTATAGTTATGATGAGTGAGATAAGAAGTGATGGGAGCACTGGAAACATAGTGTATTTGAATTCAAAAGATGAAGAAAGAACAATATCTCTTGTTCCAGGAGAATATTCAATTGAGATAATATCAACTCTCCATATGGGCGAGGGAAGAAAATTAATGAATATAACTCTTCCTGAAAGAACTGTGGCAGTAAGCGGTAAGGATGTAACTATTCCTGAGACTACAATAAATGATACTATGTATCTTGGAGGTTTAACATTAGACGACTCAACAATAGGCTATTTTAAGGTAACTTCATCAGATTTAGCCACAAAAACAACGCTTAAGTTGTATTATCCTTCATATCATCCAGAGGAGCTAATGTTTGTAGAAGATCTTCAGGTACTTAATGAAATACAGAACGTAACTGAAAGCAACCCTCAATCATTTGTTCCTGAGTTTGAATAGATATATTTTTTCTCTTTTTTTAGTTTTAATATGTAATTTTTTAGTCTTAATATGTAAGAATCAATTATAGATATAAAATTATGAGTGTAAAAATAAATATATAAAAATATTTAAGAAAAAAATTGTGATTTTAGTCTTTATCTACCTTAAGATAAGGCGCAAGCCCTAACTCCTGATAGACTTCGTCCTTAAACTTGCCCTTAGATGCATGATTAGTGTACAATAACTGACCCAATGCAGATTTCTTTGTTGGATCCTTTAATTTTTCTATCAATTTTGGATCAAACCTATCATCAAGCTTTGCCAACTTTAGAAGCTCCACAGCATCATCTGTGTTTATATGTGAATATGCTGTTGGAAGCAATGTCTGTACAACACGCTCTAAGTGCTTATCAATAACATTGGACGTGTAGAAGTCTATTGTAAAATTATCCCTGTACTGCTCTACATAATTGTTAAGGAAAGAATTATTTATACCAAGCAAACTTGCTCTCATATATTCCTTTCTTTGTTTTGGCATATCTGCCAGATTTGACTTGTAATAGTCAGCGAGCACCTTATCATAACCTTTTGTCATTTCATCAATAACATTCTTCTGATTGTCTTTTACTTTCAGCTTTGAATAATCTAGCTCTCCAGAATCATCCATTAAATGCTTCTTGAATGCATTTGTAGCAATGTCAAGATGATGCAACTGCATCGTATCCTTGGTTTTTTGAATCGCTTTGTACTCTTTCTTAAGAGTATCATAATCCTTTTCATGCCTTGGTTTCTCAGCCTGATTATTAGCCATAACTAACTATGCGTAAGTCCTGATATTTAAAAGTTTCTTTTTTTTGCAGATTTATTCTCTTATTTTTTATTATTAATATAATTAGCATTCTACAGTGTAGTATTTAGTGCTTGATTTATAAACTAATAATTCAAAATATTTATATATGCCTCAAATTGCAATATATTAATAAAAGCTATTTACTTTGATTTTAGAGTTTACTATTAAAGAGGGTGAATAATGGTTAAAAAAGACAAAAAAAACAATAAAGACCACAAAACAATCGGACACGAGCATAGTCATACAGATAAAAAAATTAATGATTTAGATTCTATTCAGGAGAATTTTCCCGAAATACCTGATGAAGCAAAGAAAAAATTAGAGCACATGAAGGTTAAGATAGAAAAATTCAAGGACAAGCTACTTGAAAAGTTCGAGGAATACATACTTGGAATTGCACTTCTCCCGCCAAGCAAGGATGACGAGAAAAAGGAAAAGATAAACCTCCTTGTTCTTGTGGATGACGCTGACAGCAAGAAAATGAGCAAGGATGAGCTTAGGGATAAACTAACAGAAATTGTTTCTAATATAGGAAAGGAAACAGATGATTCTTTGAATCCTGAAACTCTTCTATTAACTGATTTATGGCAAAATTGCTTTGATGCTAAATATGAAGTTCTTCAGTTAATAGCTTCATCTGCAACAATATATGATAAAGGAATGCTTGCAGCAATAAAAATATCTGAAATACACAAAACAATGGTTCTTAAAAAATTTGAGAAATATATTGTTTCTTACGTTCTTGCTGGAAGCATTGTCCAGGGTAAGGCAACACCAGAATCAGACATTGATGTATTCTTGGTTATAGATGATACAGATGTAAAAAAAATGACCAGAGGAGAGCTTAAGGAAAAGCTAAGAGCAATAATCATAGGAATGGGTATTGACGCAGGAAAAATGACTGGAATAGAGAATAAAATAAACATCCAAATTTACATTTTAACAGATTTCTGGGAAAGCATCAGGGAAGCTAATCCAGTTATATTTACATTTTTAAGAGATGGAATACCATTATATGACAGGGGAATATTTATGCCCTGGAAGCAGCTTCTTCAGATGGGAAGGATAAAGCCAAGCCCAGAAGCAATAGATATGTTTATGCATTCAGGCGATCAAGTACTTGAGAGAGTAAAGTATAAATTGAGAGAAATGGGCTCAGAGGATTTTTACTGGGCGACTCTTTCATCAAGTCAGGCAGCAATAATGCTTTATGGCCTTCCTCCTCCTACTCCAAAAGAGACTCCTGACCTTCTAAGACAGTTATTTGTTAAGAAGGAAGATATTTTTGAGGAAAAATATGTTAAGATTCTTGAAAAAGTAATAAAAACAAGAAAAGATATTGAGCACGGAACAAAAAAAGACATATCTGGAAAGGAAATAGATGAGCTTTATGAAGACTCAGAGGAATTCTTGGGAAGGATAAAGAAGCTATTTGAAGATATTGAAGAAATAAAGCAAAAGGAAGAGCTTGTCAAAGTATATGATGACCTTATACTCTCAGTAAGAGAAGTTCTAAAGGTAGAAGACTTGCCAGAGGTAAAAGAAGAGGAATTGTTTGAGACCCTTAAACAGAGGCTAATAAATCCCGGAAAACTGCCTCCATCAATATTTACTGACTTAAAAGAGTTAGAAAAAGAAAAAGAGGAATTTGAGAGAGGGAAACTTTCAAAAGCAGAATTAAACAAGTCAGTCCAGGACTCCAGAAGTATAATAAGAAAGCTAGTTGAGTATGTTCAAAGAACAAGAAGCAGACAAATGGAGCAGATAAAATTAAGAATAAAGTACGGAGAAAAAGTGGGCGAAGTATTATTCCTTAGTGAGCATGCATTCTTTGTTATGGATATTGAAAATGAGAAAAGAAAGTTCAAGAGGGCACTTGTAAATGAGGAAGGAGAAATATCAGATATAAAAGAAAGCTCAATGGAAGAGCTTGAAGCAGAGCTTGTAAAGCCTTGCAAGACCAGAAAGTTATTTATATCTGATTCATTATTGAAGAACTTAGAGCGTGTATTTGGGCTGCCCGTAGAAATACTAGTTGCATAATTTAACGCAAATTTACTTGAAGGGTTTAAAATGAGAACAGGATACAAAGTATATGACATAATGACTGCAAATCCTATAAAGATAGACGCAGATGCCAGCTCTCAGGATTGCGCAGAACTTATGGTAAAGCACAGGATAGGAAGCATAATTATAGTAAAAAAAGACAAATTTGTGGGAATAGTTACAGAAGAAGATCTTGTCCATAAAATAGTACTTAAAGACTTGGTTGCTTCAAGTGTTCCTATAAACAAAATAATGACTCCTTTGAAAGATATAATCTCCATAGAACCTGATAAGGATATACATGAGGCTATGGTTGTAATGAAAGAAAACGAAATAAGGAGACTTCCTGTAATGAAAGGAAAAGTACTACATGGTCTAATAACAAGCAAGGATATCCTTAGGGTTCAGCCAGACTTATTTGAACTTGTCGCAGACACTTTTGAGCTTAGGGAAGAAGATAGAAAACTCAAATTTATAGACAGGGACTAACTATTTTTTTGATGTATATCCTATAGACAAAAACATTTATAAATTAACTTCTTTTTCATGACGATAATGAGTGAAGAAAAATCTATGCCTCAAAAGATAAAAATTGATATTCCAGAGGAAAAAAAGCCAAAGCATGTTGCAGTAATTCTTGATGGAAACAGGAGACTGGCAAAAAGGCTAGGTCTAGATCCATGGAAAGGTCACGAGCTTGGAAACAAGAAAGTAGAAAATCTTCTGGAGTGGTGTTATCAGCTTGATATAAAAGAGCTTACGCTTTACGCATTTTCAATGCAAAACTTTAACAGATCAAAACTAGAATTTGATTTCCTTATTAACTTATTTTGTGATGCCTGCAAAAATTTATTATCTGACGGGAGAGTAATTGAGTATGGTGTTAAAGTAAATTTTATAGGCAGAACTAACTTATTTCCAGAAAAGCTTCAGAATTTAATAAAAGAAGTAACTGAAAAAACAAAAAACAACAAAAAATACACATTAAACTTGGCCATGGCTTACGGTGGAAGGGAAGAGATAACAGATGCGGTAAAAAAGCTAGTTAAAGCCATAAATAATGGAGATATTTCCGCGGATAGTATAAATGACTCCACTCTATCAAACTATCTTTATATGAGCAGCGAACCAGATATTATAATAAGGACAGGGGGAGAAAAAAGAACAAGCAACTTTCTTCCCTGGCAGGGAATCTATTCTGAATGGTTTTTTCTTGAAAAACACTGGCCTGAATTTGAGCTAGATGACTTGATTGAATGCATTAAGGAATTCTCAAAAAGGGAACGAAGAATGGGAAAATAAATAGCTAAATAACATATTTATTGGATTTAAATAAAATATTAAGAAAATTACTGTTTTAATGCACCGAATGCCTTTGCAAACGCATTATTTTTCTTTTTAAGCTCAGCAATAGCTCTTTCAAGTGCTTCTTTAGGAGTTGATTCCTTGCTCGTTTCCACAAAAAATTTAGGCTTTCCAACAAGAGGATGGCTTATATTATATGCAGAGATATTAACTGCAGAATCCTTACTTAATTCATCCTTAAGAACATTACAGAATGTATGATCTGCGCCTTCCAACTCAAAAACCAACTTTTTACTTGTACTCTCTAATACTTCTATTTTCATAATAACTTGGAAGCCACAGCTATTTATAAATTTAACTCCTTTAGGACTTTGCATCTACAGGGAACGCAAAACTTCAGGCTAAGTGGCTCAAAATATATATGTGCTATTTATTAGAGAAAAACCAGCAGCTGACCTTTATGTATTCTATTCTTTTTTTATGATGAGGAAGGCTCATTTTTAGCGGATAATTGAATTTATAGTATTTAAATTCGTTAAAACCTCTGCTAGCAGCAAATTCATCTATGAACTTTTTTGTTACTGTTTTATGCATAGTTATTACCCTGTCAGATAACTTCATGGCCTTATCAAGAAATATTGAATCAGCATTTTTGTCTTTAGTTCCAAAAGGAGGATTCTGGACAACAAGATCCGCATTGCCAAGCTCAGAGGAAACAATATTTCTTATATCTTCTTTTTTTATAACTATTTCTACATCATTAATATCAAATTTTTCCTTCATAAGTTTTATGTTTTCACTAAGAATATTGATGCTACTGGGATCTATTTCTACAAAAGTAACTTTTTTGGCACCTAAAAGTATGCATCCTATTCCTAAAATGCCTGTTCCTGCGCCCAAGTCTATAATTGATTTTCCCTTAATCCAATTGTTTAAGTCAGCCTCCCAAAGAATTGCAGCAGCAATTTCGCTATCTGTGGAATATTGCTCTAATTTCTGATTTGCATCATCAAATACCTTAAACTTTGACAATTCAACTGCAAGAGTCTTTTTTGACATATTGAAAGAAAATGTTTTTTGTTTAAATAAATTGCTCCAAAACAGCCTTAATAAAAAAATTTAAATAAGCCCGTAAGTTACAAAACAAAGGTGCAACATGTTTGGTGAAGGAGATAATCTTAAAAAAATAAGTAAAAATACTAAAGATGCATTCGATAAAGTAAAAGAAGATATAAATATGCATACTGACTCAATAAACCAGCTTGATTCTGAGATACAATCATTCTATGACCATTTAGATGAAATGAAGGAAGAAATAAAAGAGGAGCTTAGAGAGGAGCTAAAAGAGGAATTCAATTCTAAAATGGCTGATTTAATGATGCAGATTAAGCTAAATTCCAATATAAATGAATCCTGGATATACTCAGTGCAGGAAGAAAAAGTGTTTAATACAATAGAATTACCAATCAGAGAACAAGAAGTGTTTTTGATTATATACTCTGAATCAAATGCAGTATCTTCCAAAGAAATAGGAAGAAGATTAGGTTTTAGCGATGAAATGGTTAACAGGTATATATACAATATGATTTCTAAAGGGGTTCCCCTCCTAATACAGCATAAGGATGATGAGATATTGGTTAGTATGGAATTAAAATTCAAGGATCTGCAAGCAAAGAAAAATATATTAAAAATTGATGAGTCCATATCCAAGCAGCTGCTAAGTGACAAAATAATCTAATTATTCAAAGTTTAATGTAACTTTTTTGCCCTTTTCTATTATTTGTATAAACTCTTGGATTAGTGGGATTGTTCGACCTTAGCTTTGGTCTATTCTTAAATATTCCTGGATTATACCCTTTAATTTTATTGTCTACAGTTCCTGTTTTTAATGGAACATGTTTCTTACCGTTGGCGCCTTGGGTAGAAAATATGCTTTTATCATTGTAAGGCATGTCCACAAATGGAATCATTGGAACAGGAATTATCTTCCCCTCAGAACCAAGGATTTTTATGTTTATTTTCATGTCCAGAACTAATTCTGCGTTTCTTAATGGCTCCATTAGTTTTATTATTTTCTTGTATTCTTTTTCATTTGTGCTCTTTATAATATCTCTTACCATGTCCACTTTTAGAGACTCTTCATCTCCAGATGTACCATTTAGCACTTTTTCATAATTTAAGAATAGATTGTTGCTGTTTCCAGAGAATACCTTATATCTGGCAAAATCAGGATTGTTAAAGAAATTATTTATTGTTGAAGAATCAAGTCCTTTAATGTAATGATTCATTTCAGTTACTGCTTTTCTTGTAACTGAATCTCTTACTTGAAGTGTCTTGCTGGATATTAATTCATCTTTTCCGTTTGCACCCATGCCTCTAATTATATTAATTTTTTCTAAGATTATTTTCTCCATGAATTGTGCTATTACCTTTTGAAGTTCTGGATTTGATTTAGAAACTTGCTCTAAAGCGCTGATAAACAAATCAAAAAGAACAGTTCCTCTTTCCACTGACAAAGTCTTGTTGTTAGGTATTGGTAATTTGCTGTTTCCAAATATGTCTGTGAATGAGCTTATAACTAAATTATTTATGTCTGTTTCAATTATTGCTGCTTCCTTTAGCAATGCATCAATCTCATCTGCAGTGAAATCCTCTTTTTCAAGCTGTTTTCTTAATTCTAATTTTGCTTTTCTCAGTGCTTCATTATAATTATATGTTATTGTCTTTGCAATATGATTAATTAGGTTATTTTTCATAGCTATAGCTGCAGAATCTGATGTGTTAACAATAAATTTAGGTGCAAACTCAAATGTTATATTGTCCTGAATACTGAATGAAGAGTCTTTTTCAACTAAAATGGATTGATTAATCGCACTAATAGGAAGTGCTTGTGCATTACTCTCATTTACTGTTTTGTATATTTGTTCTGCGGAACCAACTATAACCACTCTATCTCCTTCCTTGTCTGAGGAGACTACTTTTATGAATGGTCCTGCAATATTTGCAACAACGCTTCCTAGAACGACCCAAGTTATTATTTTACTCCTAAACTTGTCCATTAGCGAATTTGAATGTTTTATTTTTTCTATGCTTGCATTTAATTCAGAGTAAAGTTTTGATTTATCAGTATTAAGCTCAGTTATCTCATATCTGTTCAACAATACATCTCTTTTTATTGCATTCTGGTCCTTAGCCTCAATTTGTCTAACCTGGTCCTTGTATGTGCTAAGAAGCATAATTCCTGATTTTCCATATGTTTTGTTGAATAACTTACTGTTGTATACAGCATATGCTTTGGAATTCTCATTAAGTAGTCCTACTGTATCTGTTATTTCCTTATCCAATGATGATAGTTCCTCAAGTTTTTGTATCTGAAGTAATTTTGCTTCTAAAATTAAATTATGAGATGCATTTATCCTGGTGCTGCAAAAATTCATAAGTTGAGAGAATAAATTGTTAAATTCTGCAAGGTTTTTCTCTATCAATTGTGCAACAGCCACATTTATTTTTTTCTCCTTTCTTACTATTTCTTCTTCCCTTATTCTTCTGAAATATTTTTCTAGATTTCTTATTTGCCTTCTTAATGAAAGAGTCTTTCCACTGAGTTGTCTTTTTGCCTTTGTCCTTAGCATTATTGCTTCTGTTAAATTCTGTGGCTTTATGATATTCTGATCTTCCTTGCACAGTTGTATAGTAGAATCTATTATATCTGAGTATTTTTTAAGGATTTCAGACCATTGATTTATTATTTCCTTGCTTATATTATTGTCAATTGCAACATCTTTCAGGCCATCAGTCAACGCCTTTTGATACTCGTTGAATAAAGTAATTGGTCTTCTTATATCATGCATAACACTTAAATGCTCATTTTCTATTATTTGAGTGCATAACTCAATTATCTTTATTATATCTTTTAGTTCTTTGTGGACTGCATTAGCATATTCCTTTGTTTCCTTTCCTAATTCCTTAGGTAAATTATTTCTATACTTTGATGAATTATCTGACTCCAACAGTGTTTTCTTTAGAAGTATTACATCTCTAAGATATTTTTTTCTATTTTTTTCCTGCTGTAAATCATCATGTTCTGCCCTAACTACTTTTTCAGCTATAAGCTGGTCTATTCTTCCAAATCTGTCCGGAGAAATAAAAAGGTCAGTTAATTTGGACCTTCCAGTCATTTTACTTTTAAATGAATAATATAAATTTTTAACTATTCCCAATGTATCTCCTCTACAATATCTTAATTCTTAGTAATATTGTATTTAAATGTTTCTGTTTGTTATTCTCTTATAATTACTCCTCGTTTTTCTTAAGATTATCCATAGGGCTTATTACTTTCTTTTTTTGCTCATTGCTTACATGGGTATAAATCTGAGTTGTCTGGAGATTGCTGTGTCCAAGAAGCTCCTGTATTAATCTTATATCATTTCCTGCTTCAAGAAGATGAGTTGCAAAACTATGCCTTAGTGTATGGGGCGTTACTTTTTTTTCAATGCCTGCTTTATGGGAAATATTATGGACTATTTCCTGTATATTTCTTGTAGTTAGTGGTCCATTTTTTCCTGGAAATATATATTCAGAATCCCTATCTAAAACAGTCAATTTTCTTACAAGTGCATCAGATAGTATTATCATTCTATCTTTACTTCCTTTTCCTTTTCTTACCCATGCAATTTTCTGCTCTAATTCCAAGTCTCTCCATTTTAATTTTACTAGTTCGGAAACTCTGAGTCCTGATGAGTAAAGAGTCATTATTATTAATCTGCTTTTTTCGTTGTTTGCCGACTCAAGCAGTTTCTTTATTTCTTCCTTTGTTAGCACACTTGGAAGGGATGCTTTTATTTTTGGCACTTTTATATTAATAAATCCCTTCTTCAAGACCTCATTATAATAAAAGAGTAATGCTGATCTTGCTTGATTTATAGTTCTGGGTGCTGATTCTTTGTCTGATATTAGATGGGCAAGATAACTCTTAATATCATCTATGGTTACATCTACTGGTTGTTTATTTGCTAAGAATTCTATGAATTTATTGTTATGTTTTAGATATGCTTCAACTGTTTTAGGACTATATCCTCTAAGCTTTAGTTCAGTTACAAGTTTTTGCATATAAAATATAGATTCTTTGAGTTTATATTATTTTGTTTTTTATATATTAAATCTTTAATTAAATAAGCATTACCAATAAAAATAAAAAAATTACTTAGGAAAATAGAATGCACTAAATGATGAATCATCTTTGTTTAATTCCTCGCTCAAATCATTCCAAGTTCTTATTCCTTTATCACTATTCATAAGATCAATGATTCTAAGTAAATAATATGTATTTCTGGAGGCTTCTTGCATTCCTTCCCCTCCTATTGCAGGCTTATTTTTGGTGGAGTATTTTTCTGCAATATCATATGAATTACAGCCTCCGAATATAAATAATGCGTGATCATTGGCACTATCTTTTATTATGTCATAAAGCTCTTCCATTGGACCATATTGATGTCCTCTCATTTGCAATATGTCATATTTTATGCCTTTTTCCCTCATTGTTTCAAGGACATCATCCAAATAATCTTTCTTTACAATGTGTAAATATGATTTAGTTATTGATCCATCTTTAGCTCTATTCGGAATAGTTACTTTTACATAATTATCTCTATCTGTAAAAGTCATTTTGAACTGCTTTTGTCTTAAATTATCGCGATTATGTAGTGTTTCCATAACTCCATTAAATTCATTAGAATCATCGCATGCAATAAGCGTTATTTCATCATTAAATTGAGATAATGGAGCATAATCATTAGTTATTCTTTCTTCATTTCTTGGTGTGCTTGTTTCTTGTCTAACTTCCAATCTTTGCTCTAGTGTTCTTTCAGTGGAATTATTGGAGGTACATCCAGTAAATAATGTTGCTAATGCGAGTCCAGTCATTACAATTATTTTTTTTGCTTTCATACATTTATGTATGTACTAACTAATATATAAACTTTTCGTTACTAAATAATGACAACTAGTTTAATAAATAATCACACAAACAAGTTTAAATATTTTAGTTTTTAACTAAATTTTTTAATTAACATTATAATCTAAATATTTTA
>CAZOPU010000007.1:0-10728 GCA_964581965.1 uncultured Methanosarcinales archaeon
CATACAGACCATTAAAAATGGGAATCCTATTAAATATTATACTTATAATAGACCATAACACCAAAAAAATAAGAAAATAAACAGATTTTAACGTAAATAAACATTTCTTCTTATTAGCTAATGTCAATAACGTTACAAAACATAGCACTACAAATCCTAATATCTCTAAACTCGCACTTAAGTTAAATGCATTTTGAATCTTATATGTATAAATAAAAACCCATAAAATACTGAGTCCTAGCAAGTAAATTAGATTATCTTTTTTCATTTAATCATCTCCAATTCTATATCCAATTTATTAGCAAATTTAATCACGTCAAACTTTTCAGTCACAATTTTATAAGAATTTTTTCCCATTACATCTCTTAATCTTTTAGATTTAATCAGTTGCTGAGTTTTTTCAAGCATTTCAATTTCATTTTCTACTAAATATCCATTAAATGAATTCCTAATTTGTTCCTTTCTGCCATCTTTATTAAATGTAATAATAGGTAATTTAGCATACATAGCTTCTAAAACAGATAAAGGAAATCCTTCACCTCTTGAGGGAAACAAAAATATGTCTGCTTCAATTAAATCTTTAGAAACATTTTTACTGTAACCTGAAAATAATAAACTCTTATTTTTAATTAAATAATCATATCTAATTTTTAATTTATTAAAAAAACCTGATCTGCAACGTAACCATAATTTATAAACATAACTTTCCTGTTTTTTGAGCATATTTGCTCAGCAATATTGCAAAAAATGTCAATACCTTTCCCAAACGTAATATTAGCCACATTCATTATGACTATTTTATCATCATTTCTTTTTTTCCTAAATTTGTTTTTTTTTAGCTCGATACCGTTATTTGTAACAGCAATCTCTTTTTTTACATGAAATTTTTTTAAAATCTCTTTTTCAGATTGAGCCACAGTAAGTATTTTATAGGGTAAATACTTTATCAAGGGCAATCTTAATTTCCAATTATTATCAAGACCATGTATGTGTAAAATTGATTTTATACCTAACATCTTAGATATTATAAGTTCTGTTCCACATCTAATAGTATTCAAATATATTAATCTTGGTTTATATTTTTTTATAAGTCTCATTAGTCTAAATGCGTATTTAATTCTGTTTAACATTCTTTTAAATAAAATTCTTGGAGAAAAAATGTATTTTTTTAAAGGAGTTCTATCATTTCCTTTATACAACACAACATAATCTACATTTAATTCGCGTATCTTATCAGCAAGACCTCCTTTTTCATAAAATGGAATCACAACTAAAAATTTGTCTTTAGGAATCTTTGTATATTTTAAAAAATAATACAAACATCTTTCAGCACCACCACCATATATGCCTGTGTGGGAAACTATAAATATTTCTTTTTTAAACAAAATAATCACCATTTATTTTAACATTATGCATTTTCATTTTCTCCTAAAAGTAAACAACACTCTTTTAAATAATATATCATAAATATCATATCTGAAAAAGACTACAAAAAAGGCCGTACTGATAAACATAATTAACAAACCCCAAATAAACAAAATTATAAAATTTAAATAAGAAATTCCTATAATATAATTTTTTGCTAAAGCAATTCCAAAAATAACTAAAACCATAATAATCAAAGGATATTTAATAGTGTAAATTAATTCGCGATAATTAGCAATAATAACTTTTTTTGCATGATAAAAAGATCCAACCATAGCAAGTAACATAGAAATTAATACTGCATATGCAATACCATTTAAGCCATAAGCAGGGTAAAGCAAATAAGAGACAATTATAAACACTAAAAGTCTGACTGTTTGCCATAATGCATCATATTTAGGTTTCCCAATGCCTTTAAATAATGAACTCGCCATCTCTAGTAAAGATTTAAAAACTCCGGCAATTAAAATTATCTTCATAGGAATTACAATAGGCATCCACTTTTCTCCAAGAAATAATCTGACAAAATCAGGAGCCAATGCGAAAAGAAAAGCACAAATTGAGAAAGATAAAAATGAAATCACAATAAACGTATCTAAATACGCTTTTTTAAGTTTTTTATAATTATTTTTTAATTTCGAAAATGCAGGAAATGTAACTTTAGCAACAACTATAGATATTTCTGTTGTAGCAGCATATGCAATCTTAGTGGCTAAAGTGTAATATCCCAAAATTGTTGCACTTATTAGTTTTCCAACTAAAACGCTATCTAGTTGTGAAGACAAAAAAAACAACATATTAGCAAAAAATATCCACTTCCCATACTTAAATAAATCTTGTACATGATGCTTATTTATATAAAATTTAGGTTTGAAGAAATGCAATTTAAAACTTAAAATTAATCTTACCAGAGCACCAACAGTCAAACCAATAACTATAGCCCAAACTGTTTTAAATATAAATGCAATTACTATAGTTATAATAAAATCCACCAATGTTCCTGCTAATTCGTAGATGAACTGTTTCTTAAATTCTAATTCTTTTTGAAGATAAATTATTCCTATATTAATAAACCCATTTAACATAAGATAAATACCAATAGCTCTTATTAAATTAACAGATTCTGGAGAATTAAAAAAATTAGCAAAAATTGGTGCCACAAAAAATAAACTAATACAGATTAATAACCCTCTTATAACAAGCACAGTCCAAGCACTATTAAGATAAGATTTGTTTACTTTTTCTTTCTGAATTAATGCCTGTGTGAATCCAGTCGTTGTTAATGCATCAACGAAGCCCAATGCTAAAAAAACAATACCCATAACTCCAAAATCAGAAGGTGCTAAAACCCATGCTAACATAATCATTCTAAGAGCCTGAAGTCCTCTATTGAATAACCTCAGAAGAATCATCCATGCACTACCTTTAACTACTTTATCTTTTAATTCAGACATATTAAACCCTTTTTAGATAATAAATCCTAATTAGCAATTTAAATACTCTCTAGAGAAGCATTCTCTTATTTATATAGTTTGTTATCACTATATAATAAATACATTTGTTTTTATCTATTATTGCTGTTGATGAGCGTTAACATTTAAAGATATATCCCGATAATATGTTTCCAGAAACCATTATAAACCCGAAAGTACAAAACAGAAGTATGAGCCTAACTCGTAGCCTTGAAAAGGCAAAAGAAGCATATAAAAACAGGGATAAAAAGGCAAGCATCGCTGCCCACAACCAATCTGCTTCCGAGCAGCATAATGTCTCGGGCCAGTACCTTAAAAGTGCGATTTATGGTGGAATGGATGGCATAATAACCACTTTCGCAGTTGTCGCAGGCGTTGCGGGAGCATCGTTAAATGCAGGCGTTGTTCTCATCCTTGGTTTTGCGAATCTTATAGCTGATGGCTTATCTATGGCTATTGGCGATTATGTAAGCACCAAATCAGAAAGGGAATATCACGCTGCTGAAAGGGAAAGGGAAGCGTGGGAAGTTAAGAATTATCCTGAAGGCGAAAAGAAAGAGCTTGTTGAGATTTATACAGGGAAGGGAGTTTCAGAAAAGGATGCTAAGGTGATTGTAAATGCTCTTTCTAAGAATGAAAAAGCTTGGGTTGATGTAATGATGGTTGAAGAGCTTGGCATTGTTGAATCAGAGGAGTCTCCTTTAAAGAATGCACTTGTTACATTCGTATCTTTTGGCGTATTCGGGCTTATCCCTCTTCTTGCATACGTGCTAGCCTTAGGAATCGGTGTCTTCCAGAGTGCCACGTTCCTTGTAGCCTGCATATTAACAGGAATAACCCTTTTTACTCTAGGCGCTCTTAAAGTAAGGGTTACAGGGAAAAACTGGGCTCGCTCAGGCATTGAAGTCCTCTTAATTGGAGGAATAACTGCCGCAGCGGCTTATGGTGTCGGCTATCTTCTTTCAGGCCTTGCCTAAAATGATTAAATAGCCCTTAAAAGAGCATATCCTTCCGCACTCTATAATTCCAAATTCAAAAACAATAAGTTTTATATATTAAAATAAAATAATTATTTCGCAGGGGTGTTAATAAAATAGTAAGTCCTGAATTCAACGAAAATCTTGACGATTATCTCCATAGGAGAAAGGATAAGAGCAAGCTCTCCAAGAGCATATACTCTGCAATAAAGAGCAAGAGGGCAAAGGACCCTGTTTTCGCTGATGAGAGTGATAATAACAAGGACAAAGGCCAAGGCGTGTCGTTTACCATATTCTCTTTTTTCAGGAGAAGGATACCTAGCGATGAAGAAGTTGCAAAAAAAGAGCATGAGAAGAAATTAACGCAGGAGCGTGCAGAAATGAAAGATGACGACGATAGTATTCAGCCGCATACGCAGGTTGTTGATGAAGATGATTTTGAGGATTATGAGAATGTCCAGGACAAAATCCATAATGCCCCTAGGGAAAAGAAAGAAGGCGGATTTATGAGACGATTATTTATTTTTGGAACAAAGAAAAAAGAAGAAGAGCCTGAAGAAGACAATGGTGCAATGATGGCGCAACAACAGCAACAGCAAAATATAGAAGACTTGAAGGAAACAATAAAGATTCTTCATAAATGGCTTGAAAAGCTTCCTCCTGAAAGAATTTCAGAGTTCAAGAGAAGCCCTGATTTTGAGAAGTATAAGGATGGCTTAAGGAAACTTGGCTTGATAAAAGAGTAAATTTTTTCCTTTAATTAGATGTTTGTTTTTTCTTCTGCTATGCTGAATCCTAGCCCTGCATAGCCTACCTGTATTTTTTCTAGGCTTATAATTTTTATTTCTGGTCTTGTTTTAAGGGCTACAATTCTTATATCGCTGTCGAGAAGGCCTGTTTTCTCGTATGCCCTGCCTACAATGTCAGCAAGTCTCTGCCTTTCAAGGGACTCATCATATTTTTTTTCTTTTAGGAATTCCTCCAGCTCCTCGAATGGATAATGCTCAAAGTTCACATTTAATTTATTGTTGAGCCTTTTCATAAAAGCTGTTGAGAAATAAGACTCCATAATTGGAAGCGTCTTTTTGTATGTGGAGTAGAAATATTCTCCCTCTGTCTCTTCATATATTTTCCCTAATTCCTTTTCATTTGGAAAGTAAAGACCGTGTATATTTTGATAAACCCTGACATTAGGTGAAGAATGTATTAAATCAAAGCTCCAACTATTTTTCTCTTCCTCGTGCAATAATATTATTTTGTCTGTTTCTTCGCAGAATTCCTTGAAGTTCATATTTTCACCTTTTTCATATAGAGAAGCAGATCATATTTATTTTTTTATCTATGTATTTATTTCCTTTTTACTGCAACTGTCTTGCCTACTTTTTCCTTTTTGAACTTTTGGTTTTTCTTATCCTTTCTTGCCATTGGAGCCCTTGAGACATCTCCATCCTTGTCCACAAAGTAAAGGTATCCTTTCTCTTTCCTTATTCCTGAAAGGAGTATTTTCTTTGTCATTGGAGCACTTTCTTTTCTAGTTCTTAAAAGAAATACAAGTGCCAGCAGCAATATCAAAAGAAGCGCGTTTACATATATGCAGTTTCTCTCGTAGCATCCTGACCAGGAGAACTCTGGTACATCAACAACGTTAAGGTTTATCCTTGGTGATGTTGCTTTCTCTCCGTATGGGTCTTCTGCTACGAATCTTATCCTTGCATTTCCATACCAATTGCTGTCAGGAACCAATTGTGCAGTAGAGTCCCTTATGTTTACTGATATGTTCTCAGGCATATCTTCTACGCTGAACATTAGTGTGTCATTGTCTGGATCGAAGAAGTACTTGTTAAGGTCTAGCCTGTATGTATCATCTTCGTGCCATATTATATTTGTGCTGTTTATTGCTGATTTTGATATGTGAGGATACCTTGATTCTGGGAATCCTTTTGCAGACAGAACAACTATTATTATTACTACTATTAATACAAGTGATACTATCTTGAATGAAAGAGGAATCCTTACTCTTTTTGCGGAAAGTATAAGGATAAAAATCAAGCCCAATATTATAAGTATTATAAGTATGCTTGTGAATGTAATGCAAAGAGTGCTTGTAGCCTTGTTGTAAATCTTTTGAAGCCATGGAGTATCAGTCATTTTGAGAACCATGTTATTCTCGTATACTTCATCGTTGCCTGATATCGCGCTTATTTTGAATCCGAACTTATTCTGCTCTTCTTCTTTTGTTGCCAATATCTTAAGGACTACATCTGCTGATTCTCCTGGTTTTAACTTTACTTCATCTGTCTTTAGCTGTATAAGGCTTGTCCCATCATAATTTAGGAAGTAGGATTCTTCCACAGATCCTTTGTTTTGCACCTTGAATGTTACATTGTCTGTTCCGTATCTTGCAAATAGTTTTTGTTTCTCGAACAAAAGCAATGAGCAGTCTCTCATTTTCTTAACATCTACGGACAATGAGTCCTGCCATGTTTTTTTCTGGGAATCTGTTGATGCAATTACAGTAAATTGTAGTCTTTTGTTCTCTGGAGGGAGGCTTAGTGCCAATGAGACATTTCTGCTTTCCCCCGCGTCAAGTATTACTGTTGATGGAAATACATCAGCGTAATCTGAGTCATCTGACAGGAATATTCTTTCTTCAAACAACCCATTATTTGTTATAAGTACATTGTAAGTGTGAGTTCCTGAGCATAGCTCCGGGTTTTTGTCTGCAAGTATGTTTACATCTACTGCATAGCAGTCGTTTACCTTTAGGTTTATTTTACCTCTGTAATTTAGGTTTCCGAGCTTTGTCTTTATTTCGTAATCTAATACTTGCTCTGTTCTTGTATTATCATTTGGATTTGCATAAATTACAAATGTAAAGTCTTCTCCTGATTTTATTGCAGCATTAGGTGTTTCTGTTGATATGAACTCCTGCTTGTTTATTATTGTTAAATAGAATTCATTATCTAAACCTGCAAGATTCTTTACTTTTATTGGAATAACTTCTTCCTTTCCCCTGCAAATGCTTATGTTTTCCTCTGCAGATACAGAGAAGTCATATTTTCTTTCTATTTCAAGCTCGTGTGAAAGCTTTGCTGAGAGCTTGTTGTTTACTGATTGTATTGAGAAATCTATTTCTTTTTTTCCGTAAACACTGCAGTCAGGCAAATATGTGAAATTAAGATATGCCTTTTGCTCAGGATTTAGTCTTACTTCATACTGTCCTTTTTCAAAGTATGCTGTATTTTTAGGTGATATAATATAATCCTCTGTAAATGGTGCAGTGTTCTTTAATTCTATTGTGTATTCTACTTTTTCGCATGGAGCTATTTTGCTCTGGGATGCGTATAATGTTGAAGATATTGACTGGCACCTGTTAATCTGCAGGTCCCTTTCTATTGTGTATTGTGCCCCAAAGTTGTTAGAGACAAGTATATTATATTCCAATGAATTTTCCTTTGCTTCGCAGTCTGCTTTTACAAGGAGATTCATTTCTGCTGTACTTCCAGATGAAAGCCTTATAGTGTTATATGGTAATGTTACATATTCTGGAAGGCTCGTTGAGATTGTGAACGTGGCATCGTAAGGTGCTTTGTTTGTTATGAATATTTTATCGTACATATTAGAGCATATGCATACTTCTGGGCTTTGCGTTGCAGCTCCAAGTGAGAACACGTAATCGGATGAGTATTTGTTTATTAGCACATTATCTGAGGATGTTGTTATTTCTATGCTTTCCTGCTGAGAAGTTTCCTGTGGTGCTTCAGATGCCCCGTATGTTATTACATATATGTTCTGGGCTGCTGCACCTAGTATGATTGATAATGAGAATATAATTGCAAATAATGCAAATGAAAGTGATTTTGTTAATTTTGAGTTTGCCATTTTCCCACAACTGTGACTTTAATTAAAATAAAAAACCCGTTCAGCTTTTGCGTTCCGGGTTTTTAATGTTAAAAATTAAAAAAAACTTAGTAGTAGGATTGCTCCTCTTCCTTGCTCTTGTCTTTTCCTATCTTTCTAAAAATAAGAATCAAGCCAAGTATAAGCAACAATACTATTAGTGCAATCGCGAGCCATTCAAGCACATTCTTTGTGTTTATGTTGCTCTTTGAGGTTGAAGATGTTCCTTCTTTTACTGAAGCTACAACTGTAGTATCCCTCATCTCGTTGCCTGCTGTTATTGTTACTTTCATTACTTTGTCGCCTAATTCTGCATCTTTTGAAGCAGTAAGTCTTAAGTATACTGTCTGTGACTGTCCTGCCTTAAGAACAAATACTGAGCTTGGCTCGAATACTGCTGTTCCCCAGTCTGAAACTCCTGAAACACTAAGGACATATGTCTTTGATGTGCTTCCTTTGTTTTCTATTAAGATTGGGTAAACTGAGCCCTGTGTTCCTGTCATTACATCTACTGATGCAGGCATTGTTACTACAGTCTTTGTACTTTCTGAGCTTTCAGAGTCGCAGCTGTCTCCTGCTGAACAAGGAGTTCCTTTTGGAGATATTACTTTTATTGTCATTGACTCTTCTACTTCCTGGTACCTGTCATATTCGACTGTTGCGACAACTTCGTAATCTCCAGGTTTTACATCTGCAGGTATTCTTAGCAATAGTGCTTCGAATGACTGTGTTTCATCCTGTTCTAGTGTGTCTATTGTCTCGTATGTCTGTATGTCAAGCTCAGGTATTGCTACCTTTACTTTCAAGTCATCTAAATCATTAAGTCCAAAGTTCTTTACTTTTACCTTGAATGATAATGCTCTTCCTGCTTCAATTGTATCTGATGGACTTACAAAGAAATCTCTTATTTCTACTGCATTATTGTCCTCAGCTCCGTATATTGATAGCTGGTAGTTGTATGAGATTATTGATGCACTGTTCTCGTCGAATAGTACTATTCTCATCTTTGCATCTTTTGTTTCCATGTCCATTGGAACTTTCAAGTTCAATTCTATTGTTCTTTTGTTTCCTTCTGGAAGTGTGAATGTTTTTGAGAAATCAGATATAAGGCTTGATTCGTAATATGCGTACCTATAACCTGATATGTATGCCTGCAAGTATGCGTCTGTTAAGTCGCCTGTCGCAGCCGTTATTGTAACTCTTACAGTTAGCTCATCTCCCCTTTCAACATAGAGATCATCTCCATTCTGGGCGATGTCGCCGTTTATTTTTACTTCTGTAATTTCTGCGTAATTCTGTGCTAGAATTGATGGCATTAATACCAGTGCAAATAGCATCATTAAACCCGCAATTTTGAATTCCTTGTTCATTTTTATACTCCTCCTTAATAATTTTTGACTTTGAATATAATATGGAAGCATTCCACATTTATAAATCTTTTCATTTGTAACTATTCATTAGTAGTTATTGTTTTTACTTTATGATTAACGGGAAATATTTTACCCTTATTGTATCTGTGTCGCTTGCTCCTATAAACGCATAATACTCTCCCGGTACAATATCTTCCTTCATCATATCCAAATCCCCGTAAAACGTAACTGTCTTTGTCTTTCCTGCATCCAAATCAAATGCAGCACTCTTTATCTTGTATCCTAGCTCAGGGATTGCAAATGTAACCCTTAAATCTTCTATATCTTCATCCCTGTCATTGGAAACAGTTGCAGTTATTGCAAAGCTCTGTGTACATTCTATAACACCATATTCAGAGCCGATGACATCAAAATAATCAACATATAAGTCATCCTCACCGCCAACTACAATTCCAGTTTTAGGTCTTCCTGCAAAAACTGTTTTCTCATCTGTATCTGAAAGTCCATTACTATTATATACTGTCAAGACAACCTTGTATTCAGCATTGGATGTGAATGTATAATCAGAGTAAGGAGTAGTTGTAACCAACTCGCTTAACAATGTCCCTTTCTTGAATACTTGCCACTTGTATGACGTTATTGTAGCGTTGCATCCCGGAGTTGAAAGCGAGCCATCCATCTTTACAAGAGTATTCATCGTAACTGATTCAGGCATTCTCAATACTGCATTAGGAGGACAAACATCCTCTTTTGATATTGATATTACTTTTGAGACTGATGCACTTGCACCATCATTGTCCTTTACTTTAAGCGTTATTGTATAATTTCCAGGCTGAGCAAAAACATATTGCATAACCTGAGCTCCTGAAACATTCTTTCCATTAACAAACCATTCATATGAAACTATGTGACCATCAGGATCGTATGAAGTCGAAGTAAATGTTACTTGCTCTTTTGCTTTTGGATTGCTAGGATTGTATGTAAAGTCAGCGACAGGAAGAACATTAGGTTTGCAGTAAACAAATATCTGTTTTGTCTCCGAATCCTTTGCCCCCAAATTGTCAGTTACTGTAAGCTTTACTGAATGTATTCCTGAAACTGTGAATGATGTATTCATGGTTGGACCTGATGAGACATATATACCATCTACTAACCATTCATATGCAACTATGTAACCATCAGGATCATATGAAGTCGAAGTAAATGCAACATTGTCTCCTTCAGTTATGTTCTTAGGAACATAAGTAAAGTTTGCAACAGGAGGAACATTAACAGGAACAGGATTAACCACAACAATGGTTTTCTTCTCAGTATCCTGAGCACCATCATCATCAGTGACCCTTAGAGTCACAGTATAGTTGCCCTGTTTTGAAAATGCCTTTGAAACTAAATGTCCTGAAATCTCAAACACACCATCATTGTTAAGATCCCATTCTTCCTTTACAATACTACCATCAACATCATAAGAATTAGATGTGAAATTTATGGCTTGATTAACCAAAGGATTTTTTGGAATATATGTGAAGTTTGCAACAGGAGGTATGTTAACTGGAGTTTGGCAATTGATTGTTAGTGTCTTTTTCT
>CAZOPU010000007.1:10828-32882 GCA_964581965.1 uncultured Methanosarcinales archaeon
TCCCATTCTTCTTTTACAATACTGCCATCAGAATCATAAGAAGTAGATGTGAAGGTAACTACTTCATTTGTTTTAGGATTTAGAGGACTGTATGTGAAGTCTGCAACAGGATAAATTGTCTGGGCTCCCTGTGTAACAACAACTGTCTTTGTTGTTGTATCAGTTCCTCCTTCGTTGTCTGTTACCTTAAGCATTATTGTGTAAGTTCCAGGCTTAGTGAATGTGTAAGTTAATACATTTCCTTCCCCTATTTTTACTGAATTTGAGAACCATTCTTCCTTTACTATGTATCCGTCAGTATCATATGAAGAAGAATCAAAAGTCACAGGAGTTATTGTTGTTGGATTGCTTGGAGAATAATCGAACTCTGCAACAGGCAACCTGTTTCCTATTACTTCAAGTTTTAAGTCTGATGTTTTTGCCCTGTATATTCCATTTGTGAGCCATTCCTCTGCCGTTACAGATATAAGATAGGTTCCTGGCAAATTATCATAATCACTTGATGTTATTGAGAATGCATCAGGATAAAAGAATGTATTTATTGTTTCCATATCAAACAAGTCTGCAAGCAATATTTTCTCTCCTGTTGTCACGTCGTATAATTGGCCTGACACATGCATCTTTGATAATCCCTGGTCTGCAACACCTATTACATAATATTCTGTTGACTGTCCAGGCATTATTGACTTCTCTGCTGCACCATTATCAAACTCTGTTACAAGTGAAAGAGCAGAAGCTGAGACTGCAGATAAGATTAAAACAAAAAAGATTGAAAATATTTTGATTGCATTTGTGTTTTTTTCCATTTTATTACCTCAATTAAAGCAATTATTTTTGTACGTAATCATAGGAAACATCATAATTTCCTGTGCTTGACTGATTATTCTGTGATTTTTTTGATTTTTTGGCACCCATGTTAAATCCTATTGAAAATCTAAGGTTTCCCAATCCATCAAAGTCATCATTGTAACTTGGAGTAAATTTATTAATGTCAACAATATAATCTATTCCTCCTACAACTCTTCCCAGATGAACCCTTAATCCTACTTGAGGATTGAATTTCCATTCTGAGTTTTCATATTTAACTTCGGTAACTATTTCATCAGGGCTCAATTTTTTCCCTGTTGTAGTATTCAAGACCCAGGTTTTCCTGTCTTCCTGACCAGTATATGATTCTGGGTAGTTAGTTGCATTGACCCCTCCAAAAAAGCCTATATTTCCTTTTTCAAATGGATAAACGACTAATCCTAAATTATATGAATTAAGCTTTATGTCTCCAACTCCTTTTTCTGTAAGTTCTGAGTGGCCAACATAATTTGAAATACTCTCATGCTGCTTTTCTTCTGAAGTGAATCTTTCAAACGGTTTATCTGTCATGCTTGTGAAATCATATCCAAATTCTACATCAAGCTTCTTCCATATCTGTGCTGCCACTTTTAATCCTGGAACGCCTGTATTTGTTGCAGATCCCATGAATATTAATCTATATTCTTTGGCTTCTTCCGCCTGCTTAGGTACAGAATCTCTTTTTTCAGGTGCAGGAACAAAAACAGTATCTATTTTTACTTCAGTATAAGGAACTTTTATTGTATCAGGAGTTTCTTCCACTATGTCTACAATATATGCAATGTTGTCAAGAGGGAATTTAGCTTTTTGCCCAGGGACAAATAATATATGGTCAGGAATTACATATTCTTCCACTGTTGGATGATCATTAAGAGCTCCCTGGCTTTTTCCTGTCTCTGTAGATACAATATCGTCAATTTTAAGCGCTTGTGTTTCTCTTTTTACTTCTATTTTATCAGAAGGTATGCCGCTGTTTTTTGAAACTATCTTTTTTAGTCTTTTGTCAGTATTCTCAGGAATCTCTCCGTTGTATCCTGCTGCGTTAAAGAAAATTGAATATGTGTAAGAAAAATCTCTTGGAGCTTCAGCTTTGAATTTTGCGTAGCTGTAATTTTCTCCGTTAAGCTTTCCTATTCCTACTTGGGTTGTGTTTACATAGTATTCGCCATCCTCGAATGAGATGCTTCCTGTTCCTGATGAAGGATATGTCTGAATTCCTGCAGAAGTCTTATGGTACAATTCTTCCCCAAGGTATCCTTCAAGTGTTTTTT
This sequence comes from uncultured Methanosarcinales archaeon, assembly GCA_964581965.1. Lineage (GTDB taxonomy): Archaea > Nanobdellota > Nanobdellia > Woesearchaeales > 21-14-0-10-32-9 > 21-14-0-10-32-9. The sequence goes on from CAZOPU010000007.1 coordinate 12,946, forward strand.
TTGCGTTCTGGATTTCCTGTCCTGTGCTTATCTGCTTCAATATTCCTGCAGAATCTGCCACATTGAGCTTCAGTGTGTTGTATGCATTAATTGCGTCTTTCCTTCTCTGCTCTTCAAATATTACCTTTTCAGGGTTTACCTTTACCTGTGTTGTCTGTGCAGATGCAATCCCTGGAATTGCAAGAGAAGACAATATTATAGATGAATAGAGAACTAGTTTCTTAAATTTGTTTAGTGCCATTTTAATTCATTCCTCATTTTTTCATTTATTTTTTGAGTGTGCTAGCGTTATTGAATTTATGCAGGCCTTATCTAGGATATATATTATAATATACCATTATAATAAAGAGCCATTCGCTAGCAAAATGTTTGTAACTAACTGGTGAAATGAATAATGTTATATAAATATTTCGTTTTTGTTACTATTGAACAATAAAAACAAATGTATTTTTTTGGAACCACCCTAGAGCGCCAAAATGGAAGAAAATAAAAAAGAAAGAATAAAACAAAGAGTATGATAATAGTAGGAGCGGGAAGCGCAGGGCTTTATCTTTCGAGCGTTTATGGAAAAAATAAAGAAAGAGAGATAACAATAATAGAAGAGCACAAACAATTAGGTCTTCCAGTCCAATGTACAGGGCTTTTGACTGAGGAAATTAATAAGTTTATAGCACCTGAGCAAGTAAGGAAATTTACACTAAACAAGATAACTTCTGCCAAAATATATTCCCCAAACAATTCTGTCTGCCTTAAAATAAAAGACAATATAGTCATTGATAACGTAAAGTTCGTAGAATACCTTGCATCCACAGCAGAGAAAAAAAATTCAAAAATACTTACAAATCATAGATACATATCAAACAATGGCAGAGAAATAAAAGTGAAAGATCTCTCTGCAAATAAAACAAAGATGATTAGTAGCAACATCCTTGTTGGTGCAGACGGTCCTCAGAGCAGCGTAGCATTGAACAACAGCCTGGACAAAAACAAATTCCTTATTGGAATGCAGGCAAGAATAAAAATTAAAGACCTTGAAAAAAGCAGGCTGGACTTCTACCCATACATAGGAGAATACGCATGGTCAGTTCCGGAAAGCGATGAAATATCAAGAGTGGGAATTGCTGCCCCTCTAGAAAATAAAAATGCAAAAAAAATATTCGAAGACTTCCTAAAGAAATATCCTGGACAAAAAATAAATACACAAGCAGGACTGATTCCCTTTCACAATCCAAAGGCAAAAACATACAGGATACAAAAGAAATTTTCTGTTTTTCTTCTTGGAGACAGCGCAGGCCAGATAAAGAACACTACAGGAGGAGGAATAATCCCAGGACTCAAGGCCGCAGCAGAGCTTGGAAATTCATTGAGCAAAAATAATCCTTCTGCATATCCTAAAAATATAAAAAATCTAAACCGTGAATTATACTTACACTATATTATTAATAGGGCGCTAAATAAATACTCCTGTAAAGACTGGGACAGGCTGATAAAAAAAGTAGATGATGAAAAAATAAAAAAAGTACTCGAAAACAAAAACAGGGATAATATAACAAGACTTCTTTTCTCATTGGCTAAAAAGCCTTCAATGATTTCCGAAGGAGCAAGAGCCATCTCAAAACTTATTTAATAATATTGCAAAATAGAGAAATATTCCGCGCCATATAATAAACTAATTCAACGCAGTACATTTAATTTTTCATCCTCTTAAAGCCCATATTTCCCATAGGGCTCGCATAAATTTTTTCCACAAAACACATTCAACCATTATATTTTTATACTCGCCCTGCTAAAATACATTTATGAACAGATACAAGTACGCATTTAACAGAGCATTCACTTTTTCAAGAAAGGAATTCTGGCCATTCATAGTATCTGTAATATTCAGCGGATTCGTTCTTTCATTCAGGAAATGGGGAACTACCCAATTCAACGCAGTTGAAGGAATGTCTAACCTTATACTTTACACCATACTTTTCATGATAATATATTTTCTTTTCATAGCTGCACAGAAGTACGTAGCAGCATATATGGGCTATGAATGCACAACAGACATTTGGTATTATGGCCCAGTAATAGGACTTCTAATAACATTCATGACATATGGAGTTATTCCCTTCCTTTACTTAGGAAATGTAAAACTTAAGGAAGATTATAACTTAAGGCTTGGAAAATTTAGGTACTACCTCAACATAAAGGACTTAATGTATGTTGGAATAGCAGGTCCTATTTTTGTAATACTTCTCCTTCTTTTTATTGTTCAACCAATGTATTTTGCAACAAACGCGCCCATCTTCAAAGATATAACTATTGCAGCATCTTGGATATTATTATTTTCTTCGCTGCCACTTCCTAAAACAAACGGAATGAATGTCCTTCTTAAATCAAGAATAATATGGCTAATATATTTCATATTCAGCATAGGAATGTTCTTCCTGCTCCAGCAGCTACAGATAGTCACATATGTTGCTGCATTCATAATAGGAGTAACTGCAATTCTTCTTATAAGAAAGATTGCATCGAGCAAGCTGTTTGGTTAAATAAATTAATAAAAATATCGAATAGTAAAAAAATAACTGTAAAAAATAATCAACACAATAAAAATAATTCTCGCTTATTTTGTACAGAGTAATTCACATAAGAAGGCTAGTTATACTTTTCTGGAAAAGATATATTGCTGCTATGTATGAAAGAACAGTTATAGGCATAAATATCATAAATATCATGTATATAGATACAACTATATCAACGAAGCTGGCAAAATCCATCCTGAATATTATACCTTTTGCCAGAAGATAAAATATGAAACTGAACAAAAGTCTGGTGCCTATAACATCATATTGGTAAAGAAGAATCATAATACCCGTCAGAAAATCCAAAAACCCTAGTATCCTGACCAAAAGCATAAACTAGCACATATACCTAAGTATAAAAATTTTGTCCTCTAAGCTTTCCTCGGTTAAAAAACAAAAAATTTATATACTAGCTTCCTCGAGAATAGAATATTAATTCCTAGAAATAGGGGGTGTAAGAAAATGGCTCAAGAAGTAGCAAAAGCAGGTGTTAAGAAAGTAGCGGGTTTCCTATACTTTGTTGACAAACAAGGAGACGTATCAAGAGCAAAGATGGCAAGAGGAGGCTCAAAAGGAAAATCAAAGAGCAAGCCAGAAAAAGTTGCTAAAGTAGGAGTAAAGAAAGAAAAAGGATATCTTTACTTTGTAGACAAGAAAGGAAACGTATCAAGAGCAAAGATGGCAAGAGGAAGAAAATAAGCCTCTATTAAGTCTTTAATTTTATTTTTATTTTTTTATCATTTCTAAAAAATTTATAAATGTACATTAATTCACCTTATGCATGCCTGAAGTAAAAAGACAAACTGCATACAAATGCTCAGTAAGGACAATTCTAGAAGGAAATTACGTCCAAAAACCAGGCTGGGAACCTAATTATGTAGAGATAAACGGACTTCAAATATCAAGAGCAAATATAATGGGTGTAATTGTAGACAAAGAAGGCAATTCTTTTACCCTTGACGACGGAACATCAAGAATACCAATAATGTTTTTCAGTGAAGAGAAAAGGTTCAAGGATATAGAAATAGGAGATGTGGTCCTTTTCATAGGAAGACCCAGGGAATACAACCAGAAAAGATTCCTTGTCCCCGAGATAATAAGAAAAATAGAAGACAAAAGATGGATAGACTACAGGAAAGCAGAATTAAACCTAAATGAAAAATATTCTCCGCAGCAGGCAAAGAAAGAAATTGAAAAGGAAATAAAAGAACAGAAAAAAGAAACTCAAAAAGAAGAATCACTTCCCAGAACGAGCAGACAAAATGAAAGTCCTATATTTGAGGACAATTACGCATCAATAATTCTTTCTACAATAAAAAAATTGGACAAGGGGGACGGAGCAAACATAAATGATATAATAAAAGAGTCAGGATTGGAAAAAGCAGAGAAATACATAATAAGCCTAATAAACGAGGGAGAAATATTCGAGATAAGAAAAGGAAAGATAAAGATACTAGAGTAATTATTCTTAGAATATAATAGGCGTAACCCATACTTCTAAAATTGCAGCCAGGAACAGAAGCCCTATGCTTATGAAAAGCAAGTCAGCAGAATCAAGGACTATGTGCTCAAATTTCTCTGTTCCGAAATCGTGCCTTATTACTGCTACTGAAATTATTCCACCTGCAAGCGCACCTACAAAATAAGCCAAGATTTCAGGAATTCCATGTATTACATACCTAAGAAGACCTATAGATATAACATGGAAATACTTTGCAAATTTATCAAATCCTATTAGTTCTGAATATAATGCAAGATTTCCTCTTATGAAATTTCCTATTGCAGTACCTATCACTGATGCATTCCATGAAAGGACAAATATTGCACCTGCACCAAACACAAAGGAGAACAATATTGCAAACAAAAGGACCTTTACGTTATTAAAAAATATTTTTGAGAAAAGATTCATCTGCTCTATGCTACTCATTCCTGTTATTCCGCCCCTTATATTCTTTAGCGTATCGCTTTGAGCCTGGAACAATGTACCTACAGTATCCATAGGAAGAAAAACATAAAGAACAACCATTCCAAGGGTTATTCCTAGGAACAAATACATAAATGCACCAAGAGCCTTCGAGTGCTCCTGAAGAAGTATTTTCTCGCTTGTATCCTGAAGATCTTTTTCTTCCTCATATTTTATTATGCTATACATAAGTGGCGTTGCAGCACATGCTATAAGAAAAACAGTAACCATGCTTGAATGTGATTCAAAAACAAAAAAAGAGAGCAGCGCGCCTATAAGTGTGAGCGCAAAGCCAAGGAACATCATTTTATACTTCTTGTCTTCCGCAGAAGTTGGATTAAGCAATGACTCCAATACCATATAATACTAATTTTCCGAAGGGGATTTATATAGTTTATGCTCCACAGCAACTATTACTTCATTAAATACATAAATGTACTTGCTTATCCGTAATAACTGGGTTTTTCTTCCTTCAGCTGCTTGCCTGCTGCACTCCTGAACTGGTCTTGAAGATTAGCATATGCCTCTTCCACATCAGAAGTTACTGAAGGCTTTACTTTCTTTAGAGCATCTTCAAAAAATTCCATTTTTATCTCTTTAGCCTTTATGTTTTTTCTTAATGCGAGCATTGCCGCTTCTCTGCAAATCGCCTCTATATCTGCACCCACATAACCTTCAGTCTTATCAACAAGCACATTAAGATCCACATCCTTTGCAAGAGGCATCTTTTTTGTGTGAATCTCGAATATTGCTTTTCTTGAACTCTTGTCTGGAGCACCAACAAGAAGTATCCTGTCAAATCTTCCCGGCCTTAGCAATGCAGTGTCAAGTATGTCTGGCCTGTTTGTAGCTGCAATAACAACTATATCTGAAAGCTCCTCCATTCCGTCCATTTCTGTAAGAAGCTGATTAACAACTCTTTCAGTAACTCCCCCATCATTGCTTTCTCCCCCATGTCTTCTCGGAGCAACGCTGTCTATTTCATCAAAGAAAATTATTGAAGGACTTGCCTGCCTTGCTTTCCTGAATATTTCCCTCACAGCCTTCTCTGACTCGCCTACCCATTTGTTAAGCAACTCAGGACCTTTTACTGCAATGAAATTTGACTCTGCCTCTTTGGCAACTGCCTTAGCAAGAAGGGTTTTTCCAGTTCCAGGAGGACCAAAAAGCAAAACCCCTTTAGGAGGCTTGACTCCCAGGGCCTTGAATTCCTCTTTGTGGTTTAAAGGCCATTCTACTGATTCCTTTAATTCTTGTTTTATATTCTCCAGTCCCCCTACATCATTCCATGTTACATTAGGAGTTTCAATCAATACTTCCCTCAGTGCAGAAGGCCTTACTGTCTTTAATGCTTCCTTGAAATCATCCATAGATATCTTTAGCTTCTGAAGTATCTCGTCAGATATAGCTTCTTCTTCATCTATTTTCATTTCAGGCAACAGTTTTCTTAGAACATTCATCGCTGCTTCTTTAGCCAAGCTTGCTATATCTGCACCCACAAATCCATGAGTTACTTCTGCTATTTTATCAAGAGATACATCCTCTGAAAGAGGCATGTTTCTTGTGTGAATCTTTAGAATCTTTAACCTTCCTGCAGTTTGGGGAACACCTATAAATAACTCCCTGTCGAACCTTCCTCCCCTTCTTAATGCAGGATCAAGTGAGTTCGGAATATTGGTAGCAGCTATTACAACAACTTTCCCCCTGGATTTAAGGCCGTCCATAAGTGCAAGGAGCTGTGCAACAACCCTTCGCTCTACTTCCCCTTTGCTTTCTTCCCTTTTTGATGCAATTGCATCTATCTCGTCGAAAAATATTATTGATGGAGCATTTTTTTCTGCCTCATCAAATATTTTTCTAAGGTTAGCTTCGCTTTCTCCATAGAATTTGCTCATTATTTCAGGCCCGTTTATAACGTAAAAATTACTATTCGTCTCGTTAGCGACAGCTTTCGCCATGAGTGTTTTTCCAGTTCCAGGAGGACCATGAAGAAGAACTCCTTTAGGAGGCTCTATGCCAAGCCTTTGGAAAATTTCAGGATGCTTTAACGGAAGTTCTACCATTTCCCTTATTTTCTTTATTTCATCATCAAGACCACCAACATCCTCATATGAAACTTCAAGGGATGCTGATTGTTGCTCGTCTTCTTTCGGCTCCACTCCTTCCTGTTTTAGCTCCAGATTAGTATTCTCTGATATAAGAACAGGACCTTGCTTAGGGTTTGTCTCAGTTACAACAAACTTAAAATCTCCAAGACCCAAAAGAGCAAATGGATCTATATTCCTATTGTCATATAACGTTGTTCTCCTAGGCGGCGCAGCTATTACATCCCCATTCATTACTGCCCTTCCTACAAAGCTTAGCTTAAATAAAGTAGGATTATTTGTGCTTATTACAACCCCTTCCCTTGCAGGGGCAATAGTCACTCTTTTAGCCTCTATTACATCAGCCCTTTTAACTGATACCATCTCGCCCACTCCTGATTTAGAATTCTTCCTAAGCAACCCATCCATCCTTATTATAGGAAGTCCTATATCTCCAGGAAGCGCTCTCTGAACTATAGCAACTGTATTTCGCTGACCTTTTATCATTACATACTGTCCTTCCCTTACACCTATCTGTTTCATATAACCTACATCAATTCTCACTATTCCTCTATTTACATCGTCTTGTATTGTTTCAGAAACTTTAAGCTTGATTTCTTTCGAATCTGTATGTTCATTCATGGTCTCAGCCCTTCAAAGATTTATCTTTGCCTGAGAAAATAGATTTAATTTTAAATAACTTTTGATAAATAATGAGAAAATATTTCAAAAAGGCATTTTAAAAAAATTCTCCGATAATTTTTGATGTTAAAATAAAAAATATTAAAAAAAATAAAATTATTTCTTTTTTGGCTTCGAAGCTGGTTTCTCCTCTTTTGGAGCCACCTTAGGCGCCTGTGCAGCATCTGCTTTTATGCTTGGCAGAGGTATTGGCGAAGGAAGTCCTAATTCCCTTGAAAGAAGGATTACTTCCAGAGAGCATCTGTTCATAACATTATTTAGTATTACTCTTGCCGCATTAACATCAAGCTTTTTTTCCTTGTTCCACTGAGTCATCATCTTTGAGACTTCTTCTGCAGAATCCAGTATAAGAACTTCTCCTTTAAGGTCTATTACTGCAAAATTAGGTATGTACTGTGTTTTGAAGCTAAAAACTACCTTGTAAGCCTGCCTTACATCACTTATGCCTAGCTTTGTCTCCTCTACAGATTCTATCTTTACATTGTTTGATATAGATACATTTCCCTTTGGAGCAGCCTGCCTGTTTGCACTTATCTCTGTAAATCCTATATTGATTATGTTCATATTATCACCTGATACTACGGAGAGGAAGATATTTTATAAAGTTTATTATGAAACTAGCCATGTGCAGAATAAAAGTCATAATAATAGTAAAAAGTAAAAAAATTATTAATTTAGAGAGTTTTTCGTTACCTTTCGTGTGGAAAACATCTCTGTGTAAGGCCAGAAATCATTTTTATTATACGCACTTACAATTCCATGATTAAATGCATTGAACAAATCATTTATAACAGTCCTTGCGTGCAACGGCACAGTCTCTGTTTCATCAGCCAATAATATATTTTCACCATCATACATGTTAACTAGTTCTGGAATTGTGGTATTTACATACTTGCTTATTGCATCTACTGCCTTTCTGTAGTCTTTAACTGTAGCCATATTCTTAGCAGTGGATAATATGTTTCCATTAGGGAATAGCTTGCCCACCTTTCTGCCTGCATCAAACATTCTTTCTATCTCGTTGCTTATTACCTTTAAGTCTATTGAACTCTCATCAACAGTGAATTTTCCTGTGTGCGAATCCAAGCCTATGTTTTCTTCTGCAATCTCTTTTGCCTTGTTGTATTCCTTCATTATAAATTCATATTCATAGTTTCCCATTTTAATCCCCTTATATTGCATAAAATAAATCTGAAAAAAAAATGTGCTTAAGAAATAACTTATTGTTTATAAATTTTGCACAAGCAATATTTAAGTCAATCTATTCTATAATTTCAAAATCAAGACATATCCTAAATACTCTCGGCGCGTGCTGGCCGCATTTTACAAGAGCTATTTTTCTCCACTTCTTCCCTGCATTTTTGCAAGCTTCATCAACTAGCCTTTCAGCTTCAGAGAATTCATTTTCAGGGAGAAAATAATAGAAATGTATTATTGTTCCTTTCTTTGAGACAAGAAGCGCATCATCTAGGAAGTCTCCCGCACTTTTAGGAAGAGGCATTAGTATCCTGTCAAATTTTTTTAGAGGAGAAATTTCCTTTAATGCATTCCAGCTTCCAAGTTCTCCGTCTGGCTTTTCCTCATCCTTCGAAGATACCTCTACTACCCCGTATGTAAAAAGTGGAGCGACAAGATTGAAATTTATGTATCCTTTTCCTATTTCACATGTATGTGTTTTCATGTCATGATCTGAAACATGGAAGTATACATTAAATTCCTCAGAAATTTTAACTATGCTCTCGGCAACCTTTTCAGTTTTCTTGTATGTTATAAAAAGATGATTTATGTCTATGCATATATTTTTTATTTCAGCTTTCTTAGCCACTCTTATTATTTCTTCAGTTGTTGCAAATCCGGATGTAAGTGTTTCAAAGTAAAAGTAATCATAATACTGCTTTAGTTTCCTTATATTTCTTACAAGAAGCTCTTCATTAGTCTTATGAGGAAGCTCCGCACCATTTACATGAACAACTGCTCTTAGGTAATATTTCTTGCATAAGCCTCCTAGGAGATTTAGCATTTTTTCCTCTTCTTCTGTATTTTCCTGCTCCAACTCATATCTCTTTTTATCACTTCTGTAGAAAGGAACGTGAAGCACCACTTGTATTCCTTTTTTCTTAAGAAAAATTATTTTCTCCTCTAACTTGCTCTTTTCTTCAAGGTCTTTGTTCTCCAAGTGGAGCTCTACTATTGATGGATTTCTTCTGAGCCTTTCATTAAACTCATGCTCTTTTATTCCTGTCTTTAATCCTATTATTTTTTGGAGAATTATAGGAACTGCCTTTTTTACGTCGTCGTTTATTAATACGACATTCCTCAATTTGTTGAGCTCTAGATTTTTAAGACCGTAAATATGCCCTTCAGGATTTGATTCTATGCCTATTATACTTTTAGCCTTTGTATTTTTTGAAAGCACGCAAGGATATGGCGCGCATCCTGAAAACATAACAAGTATATCCTCTCCTTTCTTCACTTGCTCAGCTATTCTTTTTCTCTCTGTGGAAAGCCTGGGGGAAAAATACACTTTTTCAACATCCAGCATCAAAGAGACTCCATTCTCTTTATACATAGTTTCCTTTGTTTTTTCTCCTGCAAGCCACTTAAGTTTCTGGGTTCTGAATTCTCCATCATGCTTGTCATCCTTTCTAAGAACAGTCTTTATGTTTTTATTTGACTGAAGAAGCGCTTCTGCAATAAGCTTTTCTTTTTTTCTTAACAATTCGTCTATTTCTAATATCGCTATAGAACCCACTGTATCGTAAGATGTCTTAAGACGCTCAAACTCTTCGTCTGTCAGTTCTCCCTTGAGCACTTCTTTCAAGTCTCTTGTCAATCCATAGTCCTTCTTTTTAAGATCCATGTCCAAAAACTCAAAGTCATTTGATTTCTTAGGCTTTGACTTAATTGGAAAATAAATGAAATCTTTGTCTTTGTGCATTGAATAATCAGTATTGAGAAGATTTTCATCTAGTATAATTCTCTTCGCCCACTCTGCATTCTTCAACTCGGCCTTTAAAACAAGCATAAACTAGAGAAAAAGGATTTATTTATATTAATTGTTGAAAATCAATAATTTATCTTTACAGACAGGAAATCATCTAACAGACTTTTTACATTAGGAGCAACAGAATATTTTTTGTAATCATACATAGGCATCCATAGAATATGGTCAAACACTTCAGGTTCTGCAACAACTGGAAACTGCCCCTCCTTTATTTCTGCGATAAAATTATGACTCCTGTAATTTTTTTCTTTTATTATAAACTCCTTGTATCCAACATATTTTTTTAGAATTACATCGCAGCCTGTCTCTTCCTTTGTTTCCCTTAATGCTGCAGCTTCTATTGATTCCTTATCTTCAACTTTTCCTCCTGGAAGTTCATAGTGATTGTGCTTTTTTTTCCAAAGAAGAAGGATTTTCCCCTCCTTTATTATAACACATCCAGAAAGCTGAATTTCATAATTATCTTTTTCTGAATCCATCTGCTTAACCTCTAAAAGAAATCGCTAAGTCCCTTTTGTTGATTCTGCTTTTTGTAATTTTCCAGTTTTTCAAGAGTGGAATTAACTCTCTCCTCAGAGAAGTCATGCTCATCTACAAGTATTTTCTTTATCCTTTTTTCATCAGGATTTGAGAATTTTATCTCGTAATCTGAATATACAGGCATGTTTTTTATTGTATCAAATATTTTTTTCCACTCAACTTGGAAATGCTCTTTCCATTTTACTTCTTCAAAAAGAGAATCGTAATTGTCATTGTATTTTTTTACGAGAGCAAGAGCTTTCTTAGGACCTATTCCTCTTACACCTCCGTAATTATAATCAGTTCCTACTAGAATCGAAAGGACAATAAGTTGATTTTGAGAGATGCCCATTTCATCTAGATTATCGTGCAGATTTATTATTTCTGGAACAATGTTCTTGAATGCGTGAGTTCCAGGAATTTTCCTTTTCCCTGTTATTGAAAGATTCCTTATTGTCCTAGGAGATCCAGAAAGTAAACTGTCTGCATCCTGACTCATTACCGCATATGCATCTCCGCATTTAACCACATGCGCAGCCTGGGCTTCTCCTTCGCTGGGCGCAATAATAATAGGCATTCCCATCGCTTCTATAAGCTCTTTTGCCTCTTCTATCATTTCTCTTGATAATATTGCAGTCCTTGCCGCGTATTTTTTCATATTTTCTATATTTTCCTCCTGCTGCGCCTCTTCGTAAAGCTTTGATGCTTCCTGTTTAAGCTGCTTTCTTCTTTCCCTTTCTTCTTTTTTTAAATCAGGAGCTTTTCCGTCAAAGACAAATACAAATTTTACCCCTTTTTCCATTAGGTTAGAGAACCTCGAGAAAAGACCTACAAGATGACTTGTAACTCTTCCTTTTGAATCTGCCAGAGGACTTCCATCAGGCCCTCTTATAGTTGTAAGGAACATATAAAGAATATTGAATGAATCTACTGCAAGTATTTTGCCCGAAAGGTTTTCTATTTTAAGCTCTTCTGATTTAAGCAGGTTAGTTATTGCTACGCCCATAGTCTGTAAGATAGACTCTGAGTTTAATAATTTTTGCGTAATTTACTGTCAAATAGCAAAAAAATAAAAATGAGGGAAATAAACAAACAGAATGCATACGCGATTTGCCAAAGAAAGAGAGCGCGCAGAAAGACATGGACAGGATCATATATTCAGATTCTGGCATGAATTGACTGATGAGCAAAAACTTAAGCTTCTAAGTCATTCAGAAAAAATAGATTATGGATTAATTAATGAGCTTTACAATAAATGTGTAAATGAAAAAACTGAGCCTAAATTCGAGAAGCTGGAGCCTCCTAGCTGTATAAGAAAATATCCTCCTACAGAACAGACAGAGATGGCTAGGAAAATAGGAGAAAGCTCAATAAAAAATAATGAGTTAGCAATATTCCTTGTTGCAGGGGGCCAAGGCTCCAGGTTAGGATTCGACGGGCCGAAAGGTTGTTTTCCTGGAACTCCAATAAATGGAAAGCCTTTGTTCAAGGTTTTTGCAGAAAAGATACTTGCAAAGCAAAAAAAATACAATGTCACATTTGAATGGTTTATAATGACGAGCGATGAAAATAGAAATTCTACTGAAAAATTTTTTGAGGATAATAAATTCTTCGGATTAAAAAAAGAGCAGATTCATTTCTTTACACAGGAATCCCTTCCAGCAGTAGGAAAAGATGGTAAAATACTTATGAAAAGCAAGTATGAAATATTTTTCAGCCCTAATGGAACTGGAGGAATTTATTCTGCACTTAAAAATACAGGAATGATTGATGTAATGAAGGAAAAAGACATAAAGTATCTTACTTATTTTCATGTTGATAATGTTCTATCTGAAGTGGCAGATCCTATTTGTCTTGGATGTCATATACTAACAGAATCAGAGATAACTCCTAAGGTAATTCCTAAGAAGCATGCGCATGAGCCGATAGGCCTTGTTATAAAAGCAGATGGAGTTCAGAGAATAATTGAATATATTGTTCTTTCAAAAGACGACGCTGAGAAACTAAACGAAGAAGGAGAGCTTATGTATAAACATGGAAATGTAGGAAAACTTATTCTAAGTGTGGATTATGTGGAAAGAGTTTCCAAGGATAATCTAGTTAATTTTATAGGCTCTGCAAAAAAAGTCCCTCACATAGATGATGAAGGAAACCCCGTAACTCCTGATAAGCCTAATGCTTTCAAATTTGAGAGCTTTGTGTTTGATCCAATGCCTCATGCCAGAACAACTGCATTCGAAGTTAGGCGCGAGGAAGAATTTGCTCCTATAAAAAATGCAGAAGGAGACGACAGCCCTAAGACTGCATACAAAATGCAGTCAGATTTATTTAAGGAGTGGCTCAAATATGCAGGAATCTCACCGTATGTTGTGGACGGTTTGAAAAGAATTGAAATCTCCCCTTTATTTGCGTTAGACAAGGAAGAATTAAAGGAAAAACTTAGTGGAAAATTAAAGGAAACAGAGCAAATTCTAAAGGATAAAGAAGAATATTATTTCGAATAAAAATAGATGATTTCTAATACATTAAAGTATTAATAGATTAATCTTATGCAAGTAGTTTTTTAAGCTCGTTTATTTCTGACTTTATTATGTCAAAGCCCTTCTGCCAGAACGCTTCAGACTTTGAATCCGCCCCCATAATTTTCATAAGATTAGGGATTGTATCACTTGAGCCTGCAGACAAGAATTCAATGTATTTTTCTATGAATTTCTTACCATCCTTCTTGTACATTGCATAAAGGGAAAGCACAAGAAGATGACCCCAAGAATATCCATAGCAATAAAATGGAGTGTGATGTATATGAGGTATGTAGTTCCATTCGTGGCTGAATATTTCAGGGATATCCATATCTCCAAACTGCTCTTTTAGAAGGGACATATAATATTCATCCATTTCTTTTTTAGTGACTCCTTCTTTTACTTTTTCATGTGCCCATATTTCAAATATAACAAAGTATGTCTGCCTAAGCACAGACCTATAATGAGAATCAAGAGAATTTAGGAGAAGGCTCTTTTTTTCCTCCTCACTCTTAGAATTCTGGAGCAGGTCATTTAACAGAAGAACCTCTGCAAACGTGGAGGCTGTTTCCGCAAGAGGTATTTTTGCATGAGAAAGCATGTCTGTTTGCTTTGATGAAAAAATAGAGTGTATTGCATGCCCTAGTTCATGTACCATTGTTGATACATCCCAAAGCCTGTCTGTGTGATTCAAAAGAACGTAAGGAGTTATCTTATTGCTTATTGTAGAACAAAAAGCACCTCCTCTTTTGCCTGCCTGCGGATGGGAATGTATGTGTCCATCTTCAAAAACTTTCTTCGCAGCATCATAGAACCTTGAATCCAATTTTCTGAAAAGTTCAAGAGTTATTTTCTTTGATTCTTCAAATGAATATTTTTTTTCCTTTGTCAAATAAGGTGCATAAATATGATATCTTGAAAAACTGAATTTTTTCCCTTTCCCCTGCTTGTTAAGAAGTTTATGCTTCAGTTTGAAATATTCAGCAAAAAGTCCTGCATTTTTTCTGACAACATTTATGAACATATTTATTGACTCGTCATCTATAGTATTTCCAAGATTCCTTGATGAAATAGATGTCTTGTATCCTCGTATCTTGACTGTTTCATTAGCCCAATCAAGGACTATGTTCTTGTATATTTCAGAAAGGAAAACGCTGTCCTCTTTGTATTTTTGATAAACAAGCTCGTATGATTTCTCCCTTAGCTTTGGATCCGGAGACATAAAAAAAGAAACAACTTCTTCCTGCGTCTGGCCTTTCCTTCCGTTGAAGTCAAACTTGTAAGAATTAGTGTGAATATCATAAAGAGAAGAAAATGCTCCTCCTCCTGTAACATCCTTTAAAGAAAGTATTTTTTCTATTTCCTCTGATTTTGTATACTGCTTGAAGTCCCGTATCCTTGATAAATAATAACTATATGTCTTAAGCTCCTTGCTTTTTATAAGCCTTAAAGCGGATTCGTCATCAAGTTCTATAAACCACAATTGGAAAAACATAGTTCTTGATTCAAAGTCTGCTTCTTTCATAGTTAGCGCGCTAAGTTTTGCAAGTGCATCTTCATCCTTTGTATTCTCTGATGATTTAAGTGAATAAAATCCCCCTATCCTTGAGAAAAGCTCTCCTGTCTCTTCCATCAATGATATTAGTTTAAAGACATCAGAAGGCTTCATTGAAGAAGAAAGACTTTTTCTTGAGCTCTCAATTACTTTTGTATTATTCTCTATTTTGTTAAGAATAGACTCGTAAGTGTCCTTGCCTAATATATGGTTAAGATTCCAAACCTCTCCTTTCTCTTTCACAAACACCTAGACAAACAATTGAATTATAAATCTTTTGAAGAATGAATGAGATTTGCACAAAGTAGTATTTGACTGGAAGCCAGTAAAAATAATTTCTAATCGTGATAAAATTTTCAGAAATAAACACCTAAACTACCAAACAATCCCTCATTACAACCTATTTGACCCTAAATGCATAATATATATGATAAAAAAATATGCATTACTCTTCCTCTCTTGTTGTTAATACTCTTTAATTAGTAGTTACAAAGACTAAGACATTATATGAAAATAGCCATTTTAACTTCCTGATTAAAAGAAACTTTTATAAAACAGTGAAAAAAAGAATACTGAATGGATTTATGGACAATCATCTTGAGGTTTATACTAATATTTTTTGCAGCTAGCCTTTTTGGACTACAAAGACAGAGAGCTCACAAACCAATAGGTTTTGGCGTTTACATATTTGTTTCAATAGGAGGATGTGCCGCAGCAATAGTCGCACTTGATTTTACTCCAGAAAATCCTTTGGCAGTATTGAGTGCAGTAATGACTGGAGTGGGTTTCTTGGGAGCGGGAGCGCTTATTAAAACTTCAGACAAAGTTCTAGGATTTACATCTGCAGCAACTGTCTGGCTGTTTGCAATTCTAGGATTTGTTATGGGAATAGGAGAATATACTATAGCAGCAATAGTATTTGCTCTAACTTGGTGCATTATATCCATAGATCATTACCTTGAAAGAAAAGCCATAGGCGCATACCAGATAAGACTAACTATACAAACTTGCAAACTTCTCCCAGAGCGGGAGGTAAACAAGGAAATAATGCTTCTTACCAGAAAACATAAGCTTATAAGCATAGACATAAATAAAAGAGATAACAGGATGACTCTTAATTACATAATCGAAGGAGCTAAAACTGATCTTAACAAGCTTCCTGACAAACTGTACGCAAAAGACTGGTTTGAATCTGCAAAGATAGAATAAATGTAGTGATAGTGTTAAAAAAAATATAATTTTTAGGTTTGAATTTTTAAATATCTAATAAGCGAAACTAGGAGGTAATTAAAATGGGACTTTGGAGTACATTATTATGGGTTATAGCTGTACTTTGCGCAGTCTGGGTCATAGTTGATATCTGGACAAAGCAAGGCAAAATGAAAGAAGAGCATAAAATAATATGGACTGTCTGTGCAGTCGTGTTCAGTATAATAACTGCAATAGTGTATTATTTTATGGTAAAAAACAAATAAAAAACTTATTTAATTAGACGCTTATTTTATTATTTTTATTTTATTAATTACAAAATTATACAATTATAATTTATATTTCTTTTATAGCCATGCCTTTAAAGTCAGTTTTCAGCTTATCTTTTGCTTTTTTTGTTATTTCGCCAAAAACCAAAAATAATACAGGCAACCTTAAGTTCTGACCCTGTATATATGCAGAGGACAAATCCCCTTCATTGCATTTCTTCTTGCTTTTTGCTTTGCAAAAATAATCAAGATTTCCTATAGGTGTAGGTATCTCGATTGATAAATCATATTCCGCCCCTTTCTTGAC
The DNA here is from genome assembly GCA_964581965.1 of uncultured Methanosarcinales archaeon. Lineage (GTDB taxonomy): Archaea > Nanobdellota > Nanobdellia > Woesearchaeales > 21-14-0-10-32-9 > 21-14-0-10-32-9. The sequence goes on from CAZOPU010000007.1 coordinate 29,647, forward strand.
CAGTTTAACTTCCTTTATTATAATCTTACCCTCTGAAAGAGTGGAGCTTATTTTATTCAAGAATGAGTCATTGAACTGAGAAATTATAAGAGGAATATTTGAAGCTAACTGCTGCTGCACTTCTTCCTTCACCTCTAAGAAGCCTTCCTTTTCGGTTGTCTTCTGCTCTTTTCTCTTTTTTTCCTTTGGAGCGGGCTCATCTTTTACTTCATTTTCTCCTGCATTATTTTTTTCATCCTGCACTCCTTTTACCTTCTCGGCTCCAGCATCATTTATTTCTTTCTTCCTAGAAATAAACCTTGCTGCTTCCTCATCTGAAAGAAGATACCATTTCCAGAAAATCTCTTTTTGTCCATTAATATCTTCTATAAACTGCTTAGCAAAGTCAGGAATATTCCTGAGAGATACTCTTGTCAAAGGATCTTCATCTGAATCTTTAATTACGTGCTTTTGCCTTAATATTTCAAAAGTCTGCCTGTCTTTTTCATTAAGAAATTTTGACAGCTCCGCAAGCCTTTCCTCCTGACCTTTTATATAATAAAAAGGACTTCCTCCTCTCTTTATATTGGTAATAAGAACCTTTCCCCTTGAAACAAGAGTTGAAAGAGTGGCACCTATTATTATGCTGTCTCCCGATTTAAGTATGTGCCTTATCTCTATAGGTATCAAGGGTCCTTTTGATTTTACTGCATCAAATACTTGCTCCTCAGAAACCAATTCTATTGTCTGCATAATAGTATAAAGACTGCAATCTTTATAATTCTTATGAAAAAACCATTAATCTAAGTTAATAATACAAAAAGATAAAAACAAAAGCATTAAACTTAACTAAAAAACATGAAACATAATGCGAAAGTACTAATAATATTTATTTCATTATTTCTCCTGGCACAATTTTTAGGACTATTTCTTTTAAGTCTCAATGTAAAGGAAATAATAAAAACTGAAGACGGAAATTCAGTGATTTATGAAAATACAAGCATTGGGGAAAGACCTGATGTGGAAGGATATGATACTCTTATATACATAGGAATAGGTGTAGCAATAGGCACAATACTTTTGCTAGTGCTTGCAAGGTTCAACAAGATGAAATTATGGAAAGTCTGGTTCCTTATAGCATCCTGGATGACTATGAGCATAGCGATAGGAGTATTGTTCAAAGAAAGCTTTTTCTGGGCAGCATGGCTTATTGCTGCTGCGCTTGCATTTATAAAAATAAAATGGGCTCATCCAGTAATTCACAATATAACTGAGCTCCTCACTTACTCAGGAATAGCTGTATTGCTTTCACCAATATTGAGCATTCCTGTTTCCATAGTTCTTTTGCTTTTGATATCTGTGTATGATGCATATGCTGTGTGGAAAAGCAAGCACATGATTAAGATGGCTGAATTCACAAAAAACTCAAATCTGTTTCCAGGATTAGCATTAACATACACAAAGGACAAGATAAAAAGCAAAATATCCTCAGATCAGTCGCATAAGTCAGAAATTCCATCAGAAAAGAGCCCTCGGAAAAGCAATACCAAAACAGGCATTCTTGGAGGAGGAGATGTTGTGTTTCCTTTGCTTTTTGCAGGCGCTGTATTCACTGAGCTGGTAGAGAAAGGACATGCAAGCTCTAGCGCAATATTATATTCTTCTATAATATCTTTGGGAGCTGCAGCTGCACTCACTCTTCTTTTTGTGTATGGAAAAAATGACAGATTCTATCCTGCAATGCCTTTTATTACCGCAGGCTGCATTTTGGGATATATAGCAATGAAAATAATCATTTTCATCTGAGTGGTTAGTGGCTTCAATAACTTTATAAAACCCTTTTTCTCTCTTATCTGCAATGGGCAAGAAAAAATCATCAAAAGAGCCAAGCAACAATTATGAATTGACTAAGCTTGAGGATACTGTATCTGGAAAGAAAGCTTTAGATGAGCTTCCAGAGCATGAAGGAGAAGGGAACCCAGAATCAGTTCTTGATGATGTTTCTAAGCTTCCTGCGGAGTCAGATGAAAAAAAAGACTCCAAGAAAAAAGCGAAGGTAAAGGCTTTATTTGCAAACGAGAGAGTGCTTACAGAAAATAGCAATGAAGCTAGGGAACTGTATCTTCAGAGCAGGTATGGCGTAGTTCTTGAGGACGGCCAAGTGCAGTTAAGCCTTCATGAAGCTTTGTACCTAATGGAAAAAGGAAAGCTTGAGCTTTTTGACCAGAAAAAGAAGAAAATAGAGTTTGCAGATTTTCTAAGGAAAGCAAAAAAAGTAGAGCCAAATTTCTGGGTAAGATATGCTGTATTCAAGGATATGAGGACAAGAGGATATATAATAAAAACTGCGCTTAAATTCGGAGCTGACTTTAGAGTATATGATAGAGGAGTTAAGCCAGGCGAAGACCATGCAAGATGGGTCGTATATCCTGTACATGAAGGAAGCACATTAACATGGTACGAGTTTGCAGCGAAGAATAGAGTGGCTCACTCCACAAAGAAAAGATTAATGCTTGCAGTCGTCGATGACGAATCCGATGTCACATACTGGGAAGTTAAATGGGTAAGACCATAAACAATCTGCGCTTGAGCACAAAGTGCGAAACGCAATAATCTTATGCACTTTTATTATATTCCTCAAAGAATTTATCCTCTGCAAAAAGTTTTGAGTTGAACTTTCCTTCCATTCTAAGCCTTTCCAAATCTTCTCTTGATTTAAGAGGCCAATTGGAATAATTGAAAACTCCTTTGTTTCCATAAATAATTTCTTTATGCCCATTAGTGATTGCGACAACTGCATCAACGCAGCCTGCAAAGAAAACAAAATCAGTCTCCTTAGACTTGCTTTGTACGACGATGTATTTTCCGTTCTTTTCCATCTCTACAAATTCTCCTTTGACCAAAGTTAAGTCTTCATTATCGTACTGTTTAAGGTAAATTTCCAGCTCTTTTCCTTTTAAGATGTTTTCTATTTTTTTGTAGAACTCTTGCTTTTCAAGTGGTCTTTCGGGTATGCTTTTTTTTACAATTTCATCAAGCATGACCTTATTAACAATATCAAACATATTCTTTTCCTTAAATTATATCCTTATAAACTTTTGTATTAATTATGCAAAATTAAATAAATTACTTACTATTCCTTCTACAGGGGTGAGATAAAAAGCTAAAAGGTGGACAAATGATATATGTAGAAAACGTACTAAGATATAATCAATTAATACGTGACAATAGAAGAGCGGTAAGAAAGCTTGAAGAAG
>CAZOPU010000008.1:0-30834 GCA_964581965.1 uncultured Methanosarcinales archaeon
GATGGTTATATTCTCTTTGTGGGCAGAATTGTTCAAGAAAAAAGAATAATTGATTTAATATCTGCGTTTGAAAAGATTAAAACAACAAAAAAATTAGTTATAGTTGGAATTTATGACAATAATAAGAATTATTATGATGAATTATTTAAATTTAAAACAAAACTAGAAAATAGATTGATATTCACAGGTAAATTAGAATGCCACAACGTAAAATTATTATATCAAAATGCATATTGTTTTGTTTTGCCCTCTGAAAGCGAGGGCATGCCTATAGTTTTGCTTGAGGCTATGAGTTTTGGGAAGTGTCCTTTGGTGTCTGATATAAAGGAGAATTTGGATGTTATTGAGAATAATGGTTTTTCGTTTAGAGTTAAGGATGAGAAGGATCTTCAGAGAAAGCTAGAGTATATGCTAAAGCACAAGTCCGAGATTGACAAGAAGGGGAAGGAGTGCAAGAAGTTAGTTGAAGCTAAGTATAATTGGGATAAGATTGCGAAGCAGACTCTTAAGGTTTACGAGGATGTACTGGGTAAGAGAAAATAAGTTTTTATTATTTGTAATATTGGAGGAGAAAAAATGAGGTTTTTAGTCACGGGAACTGCAGGTTTTATAGGTTTTAGTTTAGCACAAAGGCTGCTTTCTGATGGTCATACTGTAATAGGAATTGATAATCTTAATGAATATTATGATCCTAGGATAAAATTAAAGAGAAATTCTATTTTGCTTAAAAAAGAGAATTACAGGTTTTACAAAATTGACCTTTCTGATTTAAAGAAGCTTAATGGGATTACGAAGAAAGAGAAACCCAATATGATTATTCATCTTGCAGCGCAGGCGGGCGTGAGGTATTCTTTGACTAATCCTATGGCTTATGAGATTTCAAATAATATGGGCACTATGAATATTTTTGAAGTTGCAAAGCTTAATAAAATAAAGAGAGTTATTTTTGCATCTTCTTCATCTGTTTATGGGAATAATAAAAAAGTCCCATTCTCAGAAAGCGACAGGACAGATACTCCTATATCTCTTTATGCAGCAACTAAAAAAGCTAATGAGACTTTGGCGTATTCTTATCATCATCTTTATGGAATTGAGGTTGCGGGTCTGAGATTTTTTACTGTATATGGTCCTTTCGGAAGGCCAGATATGGCCATTTTCAAATTCTGCAAGAACATTCTTACAGGCAAGGAAATAAATGTATATAATAATGGAAAAATGAGCAGAAACTTTACTTTTGTCTCTGATGTTATAGATGGAATTATAGGGTGCATAAATAAGAAAGACCTTAAATATGAAATATACAATCTTGGAGGAGACAAAGCAGTTCCCCTTATGGTTTTTATTAGAAACATAGAGAAGAATATGAATTTGAAAGCAAAAATAAAATTCCTTCCTATGCAGGCAGGAGATGTGCAGAATACAATTGCAGATATATCAAAGGCAAAAAAAGACTTTGGATATTGCCCTAAAGTAAATATTGACGATGGCATGAAAATATTCTGTGATTGGTTTTTAGAAAACAAAAACTGGCTTTTAAAGCTTAAAGATCCGAAACAATAAATTGTTTAAAGGTGGTCCATGGAAAGAAACCTTAAGTTATTCATTTTAAAGGGAGGGTTGCTTGTAGGTTTTTTGCTATTTGTCACTTTTCTTTTCAGGTTCCCTATAGACTATTTTAACATTGATTTGTTGTCCATGAATTCCGCCACTAGGATTTTCAGCAAGAGCGACGCACTTAAGATTATGGCGTTGGCAATATTGTTTTTTGCATTATACTATAAGGAGAGGATTTCTAGGATAAATCATGAAAAACAGAATTATGCACGCTCTTCACTTATGGTTCTTCTTGGTATATTGACAGTCGGAGGATATTATTTTTTAAGGTATATTGCAAATGTAAACAGCATAACTGAAGGATTTAATTTTTATCTTGTTTTCATTGCAAGCATATTTGCGTTAACTCTTTCTTTTGCATTGTTTGCCATAGGGATATTCTCTTTTGGGTATCTTAAGAGCGTTTACAATGAATTAAGAAAGGAGATATGGATTACTCTGGGACTTACAGTGGCTGCATATGTTCTTTTAATGTTATTCCAGAGCCTTTGGCCTTATTTTTCATACACTATAACAATAATACTTTACAATATGCTGGTCCCGTTTTATCCGGGAACATATCTGGAATTAAGGGAATCCCCTTTCCTTGATATAAATGGCTTTGCAGTTTCAATAGGCGCTCCTTGCTCTGGGATTGAATCATTGTTTTTATTTGTGGCATTCTCTATTGGAATATATGTTCTTGACCATGAAAGGATAAGGAAAACTCCTTTCTGGATTGCTACAGGAATAGGAATAATAGGAATATATTTTGTTAATGTTCTCAGACTTTTCCTTTTGATACTTACTGGAATTTATATTAGTCCAGACTTTGCAGTCGGCATGTTTCACACTAATGTTGGATGGATACTCTTTGTAATATACTTCCTGATTTACTACTACATAATAAGAAAATTTATATATACATCCAGTTTAGCAGATAAAAAATGAGTAAAAAATTCTGGACCGGAAAAAAGAAACTATTCTTCATACCTCTTATTATATCAGATGTATTCTCTTTCGCAGTATCAGTTTTGCTCTTATCCTTTTTAATGAACATCCAACTTTACGATCCATTCTATATAAGATTCTACATATTTGCACTCACAATACTAATAGCAGCATATGCATCGTACGGATTATACAACAACAAAAGAAATCTGTTTGATGACACTGATTTTATGAACATAGTTTATTCAAGCATAATTACATTCATCATACTTTTAATTTTTACATTAATATTCAATCCACAAGGACTCAACATGATTGCGAAGCTCGCAATTATGCTAGTTATATCAGTAATTCTTTCTACCGTAGGAAGACTTTTCCTTAACAAGATAGTTTATTTTGCAAGGAAAAAAGGATTTGACATAAAGAAAACAATATTTTTCGGAGAGGAAAAAGATGAGCTCCTAGAGAAGCTGGAAGATAAGCATCTCGGATATAAAGTAATAAAGGTAACAACCGACAGGGATGTCCTTAAAAAACATCTAAAAGATGCTGAAATAGTATTCATAAAGATGGAATCCATAGATGATGAAATGCTGGAGTTAATGACAAAGAATGATAATGTTAACTGGAAGATAATATCTTCAATACTTAACCTCGTAATAGAACCTGTGGCTTTTGATGAATTCAAGGATTACCCCATAATAAATATATCAAACAAGGATAAAACAAAAGGATATTCATTTATCAAAAGAGTAACGGACATCTTTATGTCAGGAATAGCAATAGTTGCATTATTTCCATTTTTTCTCATAATCGCTGCAATAATGAAGATTACAATGCCAGGACCAATATTCTTTAGGCAGAAAAGAGTAGGAAAGAACCTAAAGCCTTTCTTCCTCTACAAGTTAAGAACCATGAGAGTAGGCGCAGACAAGGAAAAAACAAAACTAAAAAACGAAGTAAAAGGATTATTTAAAATGAAAAACGATCCTAGAATAACTCCTTTTGGAAAAATATTAAGAAGAACATGCATTGACGAGCTACCTCAGCTAATAAACATTTTCATAGGAGATATGTCTGTTGTGGGACCAAGACCTCATCTTTATGAGGAGCTTCATAATTTCCAGGGATGGAGAATGGCAAGGTTCAATGTAAAACCAGGACTTACAGGATTATGGCAAGTAAATGGTCGCCATGAGCTTAACTTTGATAAGGCAATACTATTTGACATATATTATGTGAAACACATGTCTCTTTTGATGGACATCTCCATTATTTTCAGAACAATTCCATCCATAATAATGACAAAAGGAAGATATTGAAATAATTCTGGCACAAACAATTAAAAATTTTTGTAAAGCACAATGAGAAAGTAGTGAAAAGCCAAAAAAAGGAGTGGTTTTTGTAAAAAAACAGCTTTATAGCCTTTAATTAAAGCAAATACACTTTTTACTATTATTTAGTAAAAAAAACATAATATTTATAAACTTCCCTTCATTACCCTTAGTGTTTGGGAACAGTTTAAACCGGAATGGTTCCGGAGAGGACTGTTAATATAAAAAAATTAACGGCAAAAGCCGAAGTTTATTTACACGAGTTAAATGAATAGATGCACTTTTCGAAGTGCTCTTATAAAAAAAACGGGGGACTCAAAATGAAAAAAATATTCGTATTTGCATTAATGGCAATAATGCTTGTTTCAGCTGTGATGGCGGAGTCAAGCGAGAATAAATGCGACACAAACTGGTTCTGCAATCAGGGATTAACACTTGAATGCCAGGACTTCTATGATAATTCAAATTATTACACAATAGCTAAATGGTCATATGACGGAAAAGAGTATGTTCTAGAAGAGCAGAATAACCTTTACAGATATTACAATATAGATGTAACAGGAGACCTATTAAACGCAAACTGGATTTCTGACCCAAGAATAGAATCAGTTCTTGTAAAACTAGGCGATGAGAGAATAGAATTTGACGGCGGAGTAGAAGGAACTGTAAAAACAGACGACAAAGAAATAAGCCATATAACCTTCTGCGGATACAAATCAGGTAGAAGTAGCTCAATATCTCTAGCAACAACTGGAAGCGGAGTTCCTGAGTTTCCTGGTTTGGCTGTAGGTGCTGCTGTTGCAGTTGCTACCTTGGGACTTGTATTCCTAAGAAAGAACTGAGAAAAATTTATTAATTTTAATTATATAATATAACAATAGTTTAAGCTATAAATGAAAGGTAATGTAAAATGGATGACGAATTGGATTTTGGAGAATACCTAGGAATGATTAGGAAACACTGGATATGGGCGCTTCTTAGCTTTGTAATAGTTCTTGGAGCTGTTGTTGCATATACATACTTGAGTGACCCAGTATATGAAACAAAAAGCCTTATACTATTAACAAACCAAGACGAGGCAAACTTCGCACTTGGAAGCTCAGCGGCACCAAAAACAACTGACTTGGAAACCCAAAGAGTAATCCTTGAAAGTCCAAGCGTAATGAATCCAATATACATAAAATACGGAAAAGATACATTTAAGCTTTCAACAAGCATAATTAAAAACTCAAACATAATAGAAATAACAGTAGAAGCAAACAGCGCAGAAAACGCAGTCATTATAGCAAATGAAATATCTGAAAGCTATGTAAACTATACTTCAAACGCAAGAGTACAGGATGCAGAAAACAACATAGACTTCATAACAGACAAAATTGCTGCATACGACAAAGAGCTTAACCTTCTTGATCTTGAGTCTGCATACTATAAGAATAACACTGCTTTAACAAGGCAGGAAAAGCTAGAGTACCAGACAATACAGAGAGAAATAACTGCAAAGACAAAGATATATGATTACCTGCTGACAAAGAAAGAAGAAGCAGAGATAACTGCAAACTCAAAGAGTACAAATCTTAAAATTGTCCAGTATGCAGAAATGCCTGAAGCCCCAGTAAAACCTAATAAGGAATTGAATATAGCACTCGGAATAATACTTGCATTGGGAGCAGCAATAGGATCTGCAATATTTGCAAACAGCATAATACCTGACAAAAAGCAGAAAAAAGAAAGAGCATAAATAAATTTTTTTATTTTTATTACTTTTATTTCTTTAGAAATATATTAAATATATTCTTAATTGATAACTTACAGAGCTACAATTATAACTATGATTCCCAGAACAAAGCAGTAAATGCTGAACCATGAAAACTTGTCCTTCTTTATTATATTCATTAGCAACTTAAGGCTAAAGAAACCAACAATTGCAGATACTAATGTGCCTATGAGCATTGCCCCCACATTCTCAACAGCAGTTATGTTTCCTATTTCAAGTACAGTCGCTCCCAGGATTGCAGGAATAAATATCAAGAAGCTGAATTTGGCAATATCCTCTTTTTTTACCCCAAACATCATCCCTGAGCTTATTGTGCTTCCACTCCTTGAAACACCTGGAAGTATTGCTATAGCCTGAAATAAGCCCACAGCAAATGCGTTACGCCAATTAAGGCTTTTGTCTTTTATCTTAGGATACCTGGACATATAAAGAAGCAATGAAGTAAAAATAAGACCTATTCCTACCATAAGAAGACTTTGGAATGCCTTTTCTATAAGACCTCCAAGAAAATATCCTACCAAAGCAATAGGAATTGTAGCAATAACAATATATAACAAAAGCATGAGTTTTTCTTTTTCCCAATTAAATATACCTATAACAAGGTCTCTTATATCCTTCCAGAAGAATAGAAAGACAACTAAAAGACTTCCAAGATGAAGCATTATATCAAATATCAAAGGCTGAGTCAGCCCAAATAATTCCTGGGCTAAAACAAGATGGCCGCTGCTAGATACAGGAAGCCATTCTGTTACTCCTTGTATTATGCCCAAGATAACCGCTTGAAATATGTCCATATTTAAAGCAATAACCTCAGAACTTTATAAATATATGCCAGACAATCCAGACAATGAAATTATGTTAAAGTATTGATAATAAAAACTAGTAACAATAAGAATGTTAATAAAAAAAATAAAAAAATAACTTAATTTTTTCTTAGGAATACAAGTCCCAAGGTAGCAACTGCAACAGCAGCACCTACAGCCAAACCAGGAAACTCAGGAACTCCATTTCCACCACAGTTTCCACCAGTACAACCACCATTGCTTCCATCATAATACTTACAGAAGGTAATATGGCTTATGTCCTTTTTGCTTGTTACAGTGCCTGATGCTCCGCCATCAAATTCCACTTGCTCATTTCCTGCTTTAACAAGAACAGAGTACACGTCAGGACTTGATGTCCAATCTGCTTCCTTTAAGTCCCCTGTTACGTCAATGTTGAAATAAGCGTATGCTGGATTTGTTTCATCTATCTTATAATCGTTTCCGTCATATGACTATTTAGCTATTGCCCTATAATCAGTACTATTGTAAAAGTTCTGGCATTCGCAGTTAAATCCTTCGTTTGGACAAACTGCATCTTTATCCGCCTGAGCAGATACCATTGGCAATGCAAATACTGTTAGTGCAAACAAAATAGCTACGACAAGTTTTGATGCATTCATATTAATTCCCCCAAATTTAACTATTTTAAAGTAAAAAATAGTCTTTTTTTATATATTTTATCTTTTTTTTACGGATTTTAACGTAAAATAAGAGTTAAGAAATTAATTACAAAACTCAGGCTTCTTCCTGAATTTCTAGGGCAGACGAAACTATGTGCTCAGGCCATCCTCCATTAAGAAGGTTATACTTAATCAAATAATCAGAATGACCCAAAGACTTAGCCTTCTTAATGTACTTTAATATATCCTTTGCGTGCTTAGGATACTCTCTTGAAAAATGAGAAAACGAGTTAATGTGCAAAAGAGACAAATTATCCTTTTCCTTTTTCTGCAAGAACATAAACCCTGCTGTAAGTGAAACTATTGAAAGAACAACCATCAAATATGACAATGCAGGTCTGTACATACGAGAGCTCTTTTGAACATTTATCTCGCTAGCCTTTTCAGATCTGCTCTCAACCTCTCCCACACCAATAATTTCCAACGGAACCTCTACATTTTCTTCAAAAGACTCCAACCCCTGGTCCGGCTCAACTACTTCACAAATACCGCAATCCGAAGAGCAAGAAGAGCAATCCTCACTACCAGCTGTACAAACACCATCACCACAATACAAAACAACAATGCAATTCCCACAATCAGAAGGACAAGAAGAGCAGTTCTCCTTGCTAGAAGTGCAAACGCCATCACCGCAATAAAGCCTGCTTCCACCACCTCCACCAGATGATTTCTTAGATGAAGACGAAGATGAAGTTGTAGTAGTAGGCACCGTACTTGTCGTATTTGAAGTATTAGTTGTGTTTGTCGTGTTAGTCTTTGGAGCAGAAAGACATGCACCATTACTACAACCATACTGACAAGTATAATTACCCTCCCTAACAACATTACTAACACAAAAAAACTCCCTAATCCTAGACACACCACCAGAAACAAAACAAGAATCAGTCAAATTAAAAGAAACACCAGTAGTATAACGACCAAAAGCACTACCCCTCTTAAAAGTAAAATTACCACCATCAGAATCATTACACAAAGAAACAACAGAAACATTAGACGCATTAGATGTTGTGGGTGTATTCTTTAATGTCAAAATGTATCCCTTTCCTAAATTAGAATCGGATTTTAAATAAAGATATCCATTACTTTGAGTAAAATCTCCCGATGCATTAGCTTTAGGAGAAAATAGTTCATCAACTGAGTAAATAGTATCCACAACCTTACCTTTTAGATTTACTCCTGCAGACCTGTTAAGAATAACTAAATATATTTTTTTATTTTTAGGATGAGTTGAATAGATAATATTCATATTTGCAAAACTAAGATTGCTACTATACTCCAATTTTGACGCATCCCATTTTCTATCTTTTAGAGCTACCCCGTTAACGTTATCCCAACCAGGCATTGCCCTTATCAACTTAAGCCTATCAGGTATTTGCCTTATACTATCATAATTTGGAAAGTTCCCAGTTCCTCCAAATTTACCAAACCATAAGAACCAAGCGCCATTAATTCCTGCATTTCCAGCAATTTCAAGATTACCTTTATGATCAAATACATATGTTGTAGAACTACAAACTTTGTCTTTAGTCATTAAACCAGATGCAAATAATCTTGAATCAGTAACAAATTCAAGAGTGCCATATTCTTCACATAATATGTCCGGTTTTAATTGTGCCACATCAGATCTGGATGCAATTTCGCCCATATAACTAAACCAAGGCAAATATGGATCCATATAAATTTTCATATTTGGATATTGTTTTTTAGTCTCACTGAATAGTTTCTTATAAAATGCAGCTTTTCCTTCTGAATAGCATGCATAATCCTGTATCACTCCAGGATGTTTAAAACCTGAACAAGATCCAGTCCAATAAGATATATCTACTTGTTTACCTCCATTTGATTGAGGGCTGCTCCACAAATCTCCCTTTAAACTTGGAACGTCCCATGACCATCCCCCAAAGAAAAAGTGCTTATCAGGATCTTCAATAGACTTTATTAATGAAAGAGATTCATTAACAACAGAATCTATTACTCTTTGTTGTTGAAAATCAGCAAGAGGTCTAAAATTAGTACTACTAAAAAACCAACCAGTAGCTATATTATTAGGAAACGAAGCATTTGATTTCCATAAGAGAAAATCATTACGCTCTTTTTTTTGCGCATCAGTGTAGCTCTTATCAAAATATATATAATCACTGATTAATTGAGGTTTTTGTTCTGGACTCTCTATGTAAAAATATAAATTTATATCCCCTTCACATTTTTCCATACCATATTGATAGCCCACATAATCATAACCCATATTTTTTGCATAAGCCAAATTATCACATGCTGAACCATCAGATCTAATTAAATATGCATTTCTATAATCTACTGCAGAAACAAAAGTAAAAGTTGAAATTAAAATAAGAAAAAGTAAACTTAATGATAAAACTATCCTGCCTGACACTCTCATTCTATCTATGTTCTCTTATTAAAACCAGAGTTTAACTAGAGTTCCCTCCTCACCTGACACTATCTGGAATAAGTTTTAATATTTAATACTTTCTATTTTTGACCAAAAAAGTATACTAGAATACTACAAACCACAATATTAAGCCGGGAAAAGCGAAAATACGTTAAAATCCAGAGCAAACATAATTAAAATACATAAATCCTGGAAATATAGAAATAAAGAAAAGTCTACTTTCTCTTAAAGATCAATATTGAGCCGACTATCCCTGCAGCAACTAATGCAACATCCTCCCAAATCCCTAAATTAATTGCGGCACTTACTCCTATAAGTGACCAAAGTAAAGGAATCGCAACAATGTATTTTGGAAGGCCCTTGATAGAGAGCAAGAGCACGCCAAGTGTAAATATTACTGTAGGACAAGGCAATCCAAATGTGGGATTGTATGGCCACACATGACTAAAAAAGTAATTCATTAAAGGATATATTATCAAAGCAAAAAGCACAAAAATCACACCCATAATAGAGTCAAACTTCTTTCTAAATGAGAACTCAACCCTATTCTTTAAACCTAGAAATAGAAACAAAACTCCTTGAATAACGAATAACCCCCCGAATCCAAATGCAGGCTTATTTATTTGTGAGAAGAATATCCAATGATAAACTATACCTATCCATAACCAAAGAAAAGACAAAGAAAATAACACGCATTTGTTGGAAAATGAGTATTTTTTATATATTAGAAAAATGACCCCTATCGCCATTAGGAAAAGAAATATCTGCATTGGCCAAACTGATTCATTATAATTCTTGAAAACGTTAAGGAATTGATCTATTGTAAAAGGCAAATCCATAAAAACAACTTATTATTCTTATTTAAATAAATTGCTTTTAAAAATCTCTTAAACTTGGTAATTTAACTATTTTCCTTGTTTTCTCAAGGAATTCTTCACGTCAGCCTCCTTCCAACCCTTACCAACAAGATAACTACAAATATACTCAGAAGCAATACCCCTATCCAAATAATACCTAACCCACCTATCCAACAACACTAATCTCTGGTCCACCTCATTTGTACTAGCTATTTTTCCAGAGACAGTTTCATTACCTCCCCTTTGTTTAGGAGTCATAAGTGCGAACAGCTTATCTTTAAAAAAATAAACAACACCCATTATTAGAACAAAAAGGACAACACCTATAATTACCCAAACAACAATTCCATTGCCCCCATTTAAAGACGCTTTTTGTGATTCTGGTTTTTTATTTTCAGGACTTGACATATTTAATGACAAATTTTTTTGCGAAACAGATAAATTGCTTTGAGGATTTGAAACATTGACCTGGCTAACAACCACATTTGGGTCAGAGTATTGGCATGATTCAGTCAAAGAAGGCCTATCTGCTGTACTATTGCAATTATTGCTATCCGTACAAACCCTTGTCCTTTTACCCTGTGCTGTGCAATTAGACCAATCTGTGCAAGTCCATGAAGGAGAGCACTGTACCTGTAATTGAATACATTGATTATTAACGCAAGTCTGCCCAGAAGAGCAGATAGTGCATTTTCCAGAAGCGCATCCGCAAGATAAAACAGTTCCCTCGCATTCATCAATCCTACAGCCGCTGCAATATTTTCCTCCAGAATAACAAGTAGAATTGCTAGTACATTCAATCTCTTCTGCATCCATGCATTTTGATGACAGGGTGCACCATTCGCAATCGTTTCCAGCGTTACATTCATCCTTAGAATCATATCCGCTGCAAGGATTCTCTACGCATGCACAAGAGGAAGAGCAGGATGTTTCTGAGCCGCATTTGTTTGAATTTGGAACACTATCTTCTACACATTCAGAATTACTCAACTTAAAAACACGATCGCAGCAATCTGCCGCCACAGATAATGTATTCATGACAAATCCGCAAACACCAGAAGTACACACAGGAGAATCATAACACTTGCTTCCATTTATATAAGAAGCGCATGTTCCGCAACTTCCCCCGCAGCCATCATCCCCGCAATTCTTTCCAGCGCAGTTAGGAACACATCCACAAGTTCCTGAGTTGCAAGTTTCCCCTGAGCTACATCTTGTAGTGTCATCGTAATTGCAATATCCATTACTACACTCCCTACACTCAAAACCACCACACAACAAACCATTATTAGCAACAGAATACTCCCAACTAGAACCAACACAAGAAGGACCAGACCTACAACCACTAACAAAACCAGAATTACCAACAGTAACATCACAAACACCATCACAACAATGACCCGAACCACAAACAGAACCATCAGCCAAATCACTATGACCACAAACACCACCGGAACAAGAATCAACAGTACACGCATTACCATCATCGCAATTACTGCTTTGAAGGCATTCAACGCATTGATGGGATGTCACATTGCAATAAGGAGTTGGTGAGGCACAGTTAGAGTTTGATGTGCATCCAGTAGAAATGCAAGTTCCAGAACTGCAAGTCTCAAAAGAGTCGCATCTTGTAGTGTCATCGTAATTGCAATATCCATTACTACACTCCCTACACTCAAAACCACCACACAACAAACCATTATTAGCAACAGAATACTCCCAACTAGAACCAACACAAGAAGGACCAGACCTACAACCACTAACAAAACCAGAATTACCAACAGTAACATCACAAACACCATCACAACAATGACCAGAACCACAAACAGAACCATCAGCCAAATCACTATGACCACAAACACCACCAGAACAAGAATCAACAGTACACGCATTACCATCTCCGCAATCTCCTGCGTCATCACATTCTACACAGTTATAATTACTACATATAGGCGTGTCTCCTCCGCATGTTCCGCAACTTCCATCGCAGCCATCGCTCCCGCATGATTTCCCATCACAGTCAGGAGTGCAGTCGTCCCCCTCCACTGAAATACCCCCTATAGTAACATACCTATTAGGATCAAACCAGTCAGATTCAAAAGTAAACGTCAAATCATACTCTCCTGGAGAAGCACTACCACTTATTGTAACAACAACATTGAAGTCCATATCTGAATTAATAGGTATGTTTTTAGTTCCCGGATTATTCATCGTGAAACATCCAGAGCAATAAGGGTCAGATTCCATAGACGCTATTCTAGTTCCAGTAAGAGTGGAGCTAAATGGATTTACACAACTAGTAGCAGGGGAATAAGGAGTCCTCCTGTTTTCCACATTTATAGTCAATGATACTGTATTTCCGTTTTGGCTGGCTCCACTGGGAACTGTAATTATAACAGGATCGCAGCCATCTTTGTATTGGTATCCTCCCTGAAGAACATCACTGCATACATGAGCATAAACAAAAGATATATTAATTAATAAAGCTAAAACTATCGCCCACCTTATTTTTCCCCTCATCCTAATACCTAATTTTATAACGATATGTTTATAAATATTCTTATTTAATTTATCACGATGATAGATGTATTGAGCGCGCTTGTTTTAGGGTTTACTTATGGAATAGGCCCATGCACAATATCATGTGCGCCTATAGTTGTTCCATTGCTAATGGCTTCTTCCAAAAACAGAAAACAGGGAGTAATCTCAAGTTTTGTATTTAGCTTCGGAAGAGTTCTAAGCTATGTTCTGCTGGGATTAGTAACAGGATGGATTGGAAGCGAAATAGATTTCTTCATATCTAAAAAGATACTTGGAATATTTTTTATAATACTTGGATTGGCTGTGTTCTTCAAGTTTCAGGGAAAGTGCATATTAAGATCTAGGATTAAAATAACAGGCTACCTTATGTCATTTGTGACTGGTTTTGTATACGGCCTCGGGCCGTGCCCTCCATTGATTGCTCTTTTAGGCATGGCTGCACTTTCAAAATCAGCAATAGCAGGAGCACTAATGGGATTACTATTCGGAATAGGAACTATAATCTCGCCAATCATAATCCTTGGGTTTTTTTCAGGATGGATTGCCAAACAAAAAGAATTTAAGCAAGTCATCCCATATGTCAGTGGAGCATTTTTGGTTATTATGGGAGCAATATATATCTTGTTTGGATAAAAAAGATATATGAGAATCTTTAAATTAACTCACATTTATTAAAAAGAGGCAGGTAATGAATATAAAGCTCGTACGCAGAACATCTCAAATAATTTTCTTTGTGCTTATAATATATGGAGGTTTCCTCGTTGCGCAGACATTCAACACAACTCCAAAATATCCTCCAATGGGCACAGAAGCTGATGTAAACTTGGTTGATGCTGCTCTGCCTGTAAGAACATGCAGATACATAGAGCCAAAGCCAACTCTTTTTGAGTCCTGCTCCATAAGATATATGCTTAATCTTCCTTTATATCACCCACCATTATATTCCGTAATAATTTATCTCTTAATAATAATCCTGCTTTACGTTATACTTGCAAGATTTATGTGCGGATGGATGTGTCCTTTAGGGTTTGTATCAGATATTCTTAATTGGATAAGGCAGAAATTAAGGCTTGACAGAATACATCTTTCTGAAAAAGTAAGGAACATACTTAAACTATGGAGGTACTCGTTTCTTATATTTCTAATTTTTATTGCGGTAGCATTAGTCCTTCCTTTCGCATATGGAATCTACATGAATAAAGACTTTTATCAACTTGCATGTCAAGCCTGTCCTGCACGTACAATAATACCCTTATTCGGAGGAGTAAAGCCTACAATGCCTACTTTTTTAACTATAACAACATCAATATTCTCCACGCTAAGCCTTATATTTCTAGCAATATACATCTCTGGTCTAGCAATAACTAGAGCATGGTGCAGGATATGTCCTAACGGAACATTTACCTCATTGTTTAACAAAGGCGCATGGGTTATAAAAGAAAAAGATGTTAGAAAATGTACCAAATGTGGAATATGCAAAAGAGTATGTCCTTTTGAAAACAATCATGTTTTCGAGGAGAAGAAAGCCAAAAATATAAATCATCCTAATTGCGTTATGTGCTTTAACTGTGTGGACAAATGTCCCGAAAAAGATTGTCTCAAAGTAAAGTTTGCAGGAAAAGAAATATTCAGTTCAAAATTCAAGAAAAAATAAGAAAATGAGCATAATTCAAAAATTAATCAGATTTTATGAAAAACACAGGATTAAACTAGTTGCAGGACTTATAGTAATAATAATCCTTGCCATAGCTTTGCAGCTTTACATTTTCTTCAATGAAAAAATTTACGAAGAAGATATGAAATTTGAATACGCCTCATGGACAGAAACATGTGATGGGACAGTTTACACCCAAGAGGATAATGAAACATTCTGTAAGACATGTTTTGAAAAAGGAGGAGACGAATGCAATTGGCCTTTTGACATGAATATCACAATAACAAAGGTAGACCAAGTTGTAAAAACAGGAGGAGAAATACACTGTTATACAATACTAGACGGCGTAAATAAATATGTAGAGTCAGGATCTTATTACGGACTTGAAAACAGTTCACTTTTTACGTGGGAAGTAATAGATTCCACTAAAAACCACACTATTGAGTTTTGCTGCGGAATCCAGAGAGAAAGTCCGATAGCGACACTTTTAAATTTAGAGAAAAAATGGCCCCAGGCCTGCATAAAAACCGCAGCAAAGCCAAAATGTATAAATGAAAAAGAGTAAAATTAGGTGATAACTATGAAAATAAAATTATGCGACAAAAAAACAGTCTCCAAACAAGTCATAATATTTTCATTTATAATTTCTCTCGCTATTTTATTCTTATCAAATAATGTATATGCTGCAGAAAGAAATCTTAGCGTAAAAATATACACCCCTCAAGACTTCAGCGATATTTGGTTAGGAGTTTCTACTGGGGGCTATAAAATTATTGCAGAAAAAGGAACAGACTATACATTTGAGATATTTGTTAAAAACGGGATGAATAATAGGTCATTACATAATGTCTTCTTTTCCCAAAAAGATTTCCCATTTGAAGTGAACAGTATAACGCCTAAAGTCTTTGAAGATATAAAACCAATGGAGATAAAAAGAGCATGGGTAAATGTATCAATTCCGGAAAATGCCACTGAGGGAGATTATAAAATTAAATTTGACATAGAAAGTGATGAATTTCCAAAAGGAATATTTGTCCTAGAAAGCGAACTAAAAGTAGTCAGAAAGATAAAAACCGGCCTTTACTTAACATATGCAGCGATTTCTATAATACTTCTAATTATACTTTTTTACAGAAAATTCAAGATTGAAAAAGAAGGACGTACAAAGAGGAAATATGAATAGTCAAAAGGACAAGAGGAGAAAAATAAGCATTACAACTCTAAGAAGAATATCTCAAGTATTTTTCTTTCTCCTGTTAGTTTATGGAGGATATCTTATGCTTCCCCAAGTAGATACAGATTTACTCCCTTTCGTCCAGAATAATCCTGATTACAAAAAAATATCCTCACTTGAAGCGCCTCAAGGATATACTGAAGTATTTGATACGTACACTCCGTTCAGGACATGCAGATACCTTGATGGAAATAGGATATTCAGGGCTTGCTCAGTGCATTATTTTACTGAAGTTCCTGCATACGGCGTGCCATGGTACGACTTTATTCCTCATTTTCTTGTTATAATTGCACTTATGTTCATTTTTGCAAGAGTCTTTTGCGGATGGGTATGTCCTCTCGGGTCAATACAGGATTTCCTCGGAATGTTAAGAAAATGGCTAGGACTTGAAAGATTAACATTATCGGATAAATTCATGCGATTCATAAAAATAGGCAGGATAGTCTGGCTTGTAATATTGTCAGTGCTGGCGATAGCAATAGCACTTCCGATAGTAAGCATGATGGCGTATAAGAATGAGCTATTCCTTATTGCGTGCCAAACCTGTCCTGCAAGAAATGTATTTCCATTAATTTCCGGAAATGCTCCAACATGGTTTCTTTTCAATGACCCCTTAGTTGCTTTATTTTCACTACTTGGAATATTATTCCTTATAATGCTAACATTAGGATTTTTCGGAAAAAGAATATGGTGCAGATTCTGCCCTAATGGAATAATACAGGGATGGTTCAATAGAGGAAGTCTTTTTACAAAAGAAAAAGATGTAAGAAAATGCACTAAATGCGGAATATGCAAAAGAGTATGTCCTATGGACAACACATATGTATATGATGAAAAAATAAAAAAGAATGTTAACAACCAGAATTGCATAAATTGCTACAGTTGCGTGGATAAGTGCCCTGAAGATGGATGCCTGAAAGTAAAATTTGCAGGGAAAAAAATATTCAGCTCAAAGTACACAAGCCAAAAAAGTGAAGATTTACGAGACAATAAAGAAGGAGAAATTAACGATTCAGTACTCGAGCAGAAACTTAAAAAAACAGAAAGAAAGAAAAAGAAAAAATAGCGCCTGTAATTGATTAGCATGCACAAAATTTTTAAACAATAATAAGAGAATAAGCAGTAAACTCAAAATAACAAGAGATTTGCAAAAATGGAAAAAAAAGAGGCAATGGAATTTACAGGATATGAAAACAGGTATCCTTCAGATGTAAAGATTAAGGCAAATCCTGAGAACATAACTGAGCTCCAAAAGAATTATTCTAAAATATCTCTTGCTAACATAAAAAGAATGCGCTCCGTTAAAAACAGGGCAAAAAGCATGAATTACTTTGACAACGCAATCTATGACAAGAACAAACGATATGAGGAGCTTAAAAAACTAAAAGAATCAGGAAAGAAAGTAATAGGAGTATTCTGCATCCAAGTCCCAGATGAATTAATTTATGCTGCGGGAGCAATACCTCTAAGGATGGAATGTGGATTTTACGATTGCATAAGTCCTGCGGAGGAGATAATACCTAAAAACACCTGTCCACTCATAAAATCAAGCGTAGGCTTCAACTTATTAAAAATAAACCCTTTATTCCAACTCTGCGACCTATTAATTGTTCCTACGACTTGTGATGGAAAGAAAAAGATGATAGATATACTATCCGATTATCATCAAATATGGCCACTCACATTGCCTGATGACAAGGATAATCCTGAATCAAGAAACTTCTGGGTTGAACAAATATTAATGTTAAAGTCCAAACTAGAGAAGTTCACTGGAAACACAATAACAAAAGATAAACTAAAATCCTCAGTCCAAAAACTCCACAACAGAACCGCGTTGGTAAGGAAAATATTTGACATAAGAAAAGATAGAAAAATAGTAATAACTGGGAGGGATTTCTATACTGTAATGCAAGTAGCATTTTTTGATGACATAGACAGGTGGATGAGTAATGTAAATTCCCTAATTACTGAAATAAGCAACAACCAGAAAAATAATATTTTAATTATGCCTGAGAATACTCCAAGAATACATATAACTGGATCTTCTCTTGTTTGGCCAAATATGAAACTTCTTCACACAATAGAAGAGGCAGGCGCAGTAGTAGTATCTGATGATATTTGCTCTATGGGACAATACTTCTACAATCCTGCTGAGCTAGATGATTGGTCCATGAAATCTATGATAGATGCAATCGCGGACAAATATATGCTTCCTACAGTATGCCCTATATTTGTGCACTCAGATGATAGAATTGATAGGTTACTTGAGCTCTCGGAGCAATTTAATGTAGATGGAATAGTATATCATATATTAAGACTATGCCAAGTTTATGATTATGAATTCTCTAAAGTTTACAGAGTTCTAGAAAAAAGGAATATGCCCATAATAAAAATAGAAACAGAATACAGCGAAGAAGATGCGGGACAAGTAAAAACGAGAATTGAAGCATTCATAGAGATGATAGAAGCAAAGAAATAAGTGATTGAAATGATAGTTGCGGGAGTTGATATAGGTTCTACAACAGCAAAAGCAGTTCTTATAAAGGATGGAAAACCTGTTGCTAGTTCAATAGCTCCCACAGGAGCAGACTGCAACGCTGCCGCAGAGCTTGTTCTAACCAGGTCATTATCAAGTATAAATGCAAAAAGAGAAGAAATAGAATATATAGTTTCTACGGGATATGGAAGAAGATCAATAGACTTCGGAAATGAAACTATAACAGAAATCAGCGCCAACGCAAAAGGAGCTATATATCTTGGAAGCGAAATGGGAAAGGTAAAAAGCATAATAGATGTAGGTGGACAGGACACTAAAGCAATAGTCCTTGACGATAACGGAAGAATAACTAACTTTGTAATGAATGACAAATGCGCAGCAGGAACAGGAAGATTTCTTGAGGTTATAGCACAAGTATTACAAGAGCCAATGGATAACTTCGCCAAGCTTTCTCTAAGCTCCACAAGTCCCACCACAATAAATTCAACATGCACAGTATTTGCAGAAAGCGAAGTAATCTCATTAATAGCAAAAAAAATTCCTAAACAGGACATAATAGCAGGAATACACAAAGGAGTTGCAAAAAGAATAGCCGACCTTTCTAAAGCAGCAGGAATAAAACAAGTTGTTTTTTTTGATGGAGGAGGAGCCAAGAACCCGGCACTCAAAAAAGCAATTGAAAAAGAACTTGGTTACGAGCTTTTTGTACCCAAATATCCTCAGATTGTAGTTGCACTCGGAGCAGCCATATTTGCATATGAAAAAGCATTAAAGAAAAAAGACTAAACAAGAGAAATATTTATAATACTTAGAAAACGATTATTTAAAATGAGCAAATATCATAGTGATCTGAAAGACAAGTTATTTCTCCATAGAATAATAAAAAAAGCAGGAAATGAAACACTAAAACATTTCGGAAATGCAAAAATAATTAAGACAAAAAGAAATGAGGCAGACATAGTTACACAGGCAGACATTGCATCACACAACTTAATAGTTAAGGAAATAAAAAAAGCATATCCTAATGACGGAATAATATCTGAAGAAGACAGCGAATACAAAATAAATTCTGAGTATGTCTGGATAATAGACCCTGTAGACGGTACGAGAAATTTTTCAAAAGGAGACGAATATGCAGTAATGATTGCATTAGCCCACAAATCAGAGATAACAATGGGAGCAATATACCTTCCTGTGACTAAAGAGTTAGCTCTAGCAATAAAAGGAAAGGGCACATTAATAAACGGAAGAAAAGCAAGTTGTTCTAATTTCCCCTCATTTAAATACAGCTATGGAATAGATGACTCGTGGGGAGAACACCTTCCTTTTACCAACATACAATATGAAAAAAATAACATATGGCACTCACGAAATAACTGTGTTGGAGTTTCTGCATTAAAAGTTGCGAAAGGACAAAGAGACTGGTTCATATTCTCCGGCTCAAAAGGGCTATGGGATTATGCACCTACAGTAATAATACTAAAAGAAGCAGGATGCACAGTTACAAACTTAAAGAAAAAAGCATGGAGCATAAAAGACAGGCAGATGCTCGCAGCCAACAAAAAACTCCACGAAAACATAAGCAAGCATATCTAAACTAACAAATAACAATAGCCCCGCCCAGAGACGCCTTTAAAAAATTATGTCGGAGAATGTATCACAAACACACGAAGTTCGACCAAGGCTATGATTGAAGATTAATTCATAATTGATAAACTTGAACGAATGTACCAATTTCAGATGTAGAGTCTTTTGGCCAGATTTTAAGTTCATCTATAAGTTTAAATCCGTATTGTTTAAATTGAGTATCTGCAAATTTCTTGGATACTTTAAACTCAAAATCATCGCTCTTGGCAGTTTGTTGTAGAAATGTATCCAGCCCAGAAATTCTTTTGTCCTTAGGAATAGATTTGTATAGTTTATCATAATACATAACACATTGATTTTTATTTTCAAAGTATATCTCAGCCAGAATTAAGATTCCTCCTTTTTTCAAACAATTTGTTATTTGAGAAATATACTTTGTCTTTTTGGTATCCATAATATGATGATAAGCAAAAACAGAGAATACTAAATTGCATTCTTTTTGAAATTGCACATCTAAAATATCAGAATGGTGAACAATTATGTCTTTAGCCTTAATATTAGATTTTTGTGCAATTTCCAAAAAACCCTTATTAATATCTATAAGCAGTGCCTTACGCACACGGCCTGAAAAATCGGCAAACATCTTCGTATTACTGCCAGTACCACAACAAAAATCTCCAATAATAACATCATTTCCTTTAACATATTTTTTAGCGAATTTCAAAGATGTAGAAATTGCGTCATTATAGTCAGGCCTACAGTGCTGAAACTTAATATATTTATTAAATTCTACATATGCGTCAATATCAGTCATAAAGAATATAAGAAACAAAGCTTATTAAAAATGTTATCAAAATATGCTTTTTTCGTGTGCCATTAAATAGCCCACGAAACGAGCACGATAACTACTAGCCTCGCCCGGCTTTCGCTTCGCAAAAAAATGTGAAAAAACGAATTACTTATAATTTCCAAGTTCTGGAATTATTGTTCTAATCCCTCCTGTTGGATTACTTACATCTCCTTTGTATCTTGGAATTATCTGAATGTGCAAATGATGTATTGTTCTTCCAGCGACCTCCCCCTCATTGTTTCCAATATTATATCCTTCTGGTTTTTTTCCAATACTTTTGTGTTTTAACATTTTGTTGCAGAAAAAAGTAGATTTCGCAGAGGGTTTTTCCTCTTTCATAGTTTTGTAAACTTCTTTAAAATTGCTATTCTCTATTTTTTTAATTGTCTTTTTTATGGCTTCGTGAAGTTCATTCCATTCTTCTTTTTTTAAATCGAGCAATGAAACAACATGTCTTTTTGGAATGACCAAAGCGTGCCCTGGAGAAACAGGATGAATATCCAAAATAGAATAGAAATACTTGTTCTCAAATATTCGCTTATCCTTGAGTTTGCAAAACAAACAATTTTCTTCCATTATCGGTTTCCCCATCTTTTTACCGAAAAGTAAGTAGCCCCGCTCGGATTTGAACCGAGGTCTCAGGCTCCAAAGGCCTGAATGATTGGCCGCTACACTACGGGGCTGATATTAGAGAGAAGATTTCAGCGATTTATAAAGATTGTTCAAGGAATCTGCGCTTCTCCTATAGATATATACTTTAATTAGCCATCGTAGGTAAATTTATCATAACACATTTAAGACAATCAAGATTTCTATATCTTAATGAGTTATGTTTTTGGGACAAAGGATACAGCTAATGAAACGAATAAAGCGACAGGTGCTGGGAAATCAAGCTCCATAGATGATTTGCTTAATAATTCGGGAAATGAAACGTTAGACCAGAAGAGGGCCAGATTCAAATTTCCTAAGGATTTCAGTTTTAAAAACCCTGAATTTAGGAATTATGTCATAAGCATTTATGGCAGGAATAATTTCAACTGGAAAGAATTAGGAAGGAGCGAGAAGAAGAGAGTCAGACATGACTATCAAGAAAAATGCAAGGATTACCTTGTTGAATTCTATGAGTGGCCGGAGCCTATTGCCAGAATAACATCCAGGATGATAGGTCTTCCAAAGCATAAGCCTCATAAAAACATTCTGGGAAGATCTCTGGATTTTGGGATTGATGCAATCGCAGGAAGCATGCCTGAGAGATATGCGAAGCCCATAGCTAAATTAATGAATGAGAACCTAGAAGTTTTAACTAAGAGAAGCATAATATTTGACGCGTTTCAGATCGGGATTGTGGGTGCAATTGCATATTCTTTTTGGACTGGAGACAATGACCCCGGCCTTCTTGAGCGCACATACACCGCAATAGGCGTAGGCAAAGATGTACTAAAATGGTGGTTTACAGTTGCAGAAGGACTCAGGATTATTGAGGTAGGAGTAAGGACCATATTATACAAAAAAGACAAAATACATACACCTTCTCCAGTTATGATGTTTCCCATAAACCCCAGACCTATAGAAGGTGGCTTTGTCACAATATTATTCGGTCATGACTTATGGAAGAAAGCAAAAAACTCATATGATAAACTAAAAGATAAATATTCTTATCCCCTATTGGAGACTGTCGAATATACAGATAAAGAAGTAAACAAAAATAAAATTCCCAACCAAGAAAAAAAGTACTCAGGCAATGTTATCCAATATACAAGAATTCCATCTAGCGACGCAAAAACAATATAAAGATAATCAGACTCCCACAAAATAATGCTGCTTAAATCAATC
The DNA here is from genome assembly GCA_964581965.1 of uncultured Methanosarcinales archaeon. Classification (GTDB taxonomy): domain Archaea; phylum Nanobdellota; class Nanobdellia; order Woesearchaeales; family 21-14-0-10-32-9; genus 21-14-0-10-32-9. The sequence continues at coordinate 22,620 of CAZOPU010000008.1, forward strand.
TCCCTTAAAAATATAAGATCTTACTCTTCTTTAAGTCTAAATTTTGAGGAGGGAAGCACCCTTTTGTCAGGAGATATAGGTGCTGGAAAAACAACAATCCTTCTCAGCCTTGAATTTGCACTTTTTGGATTGATGAAAGGAATGCTCTCTGGAGGAGCTCTCCTAAGGCACGGCTCAAGAGAAGGAAGTGTTACATTAGAATTCAATATAGATCAGAATAACATAAAGATTTATCGCGCTCTTAAAAGAACTTCATCAGGAATATCCCAGGATGCAGGGTTCATAGAGATAAATAGCATAAGAACAGAATGCACCGCAATAGAGCTGAAGTCCAAAATTCTTTCAATTTTAGGATATCCTGATGAGTTAATAACGAAATCAAAAAGCCTTATTTTTAGGTACACAGTTTATACGCCTCAGGAGGAAATGAAGCAGATAATATTCGATTTTGAGGAGGACAGGCTTGAAAAGCTTACAAAAATATTCAATATGGAGAAGTATAAGAGAATAAGGGAAAACGCAGAAATATATGCAAAAGAACTTAGAAGTGAAACTAAAATATACAACGACGTAAACTCTGAGCTTTCCTCAATTAAAGAGCAGCGCAGAAAATATGACTCCGAGATGGAAGAGAAAAACATACTTCTTCAGCAGATTCTATCAAAATTATCCATAGAAGAGAAAAAAATCAAAGAACTTGAAAGCAAGATAAAATCAATGGAAGATTCCATGAAAGAATTAAACACACTAAAGCATGAAATAAGCATTCTTGAGCTTGAAAGCAAGAACCTAAAGAAAACATCTGAGAATATGAAAACAGATCTTTCATCCCTTGAAGCACAATACAGCAAAAGCTCGGAAGAACTGAAGAAAGACACTTCAAAAAAAGAAATAAGAGAGCTAAATGACATAAATGCTGATCTTAAAAAATACAAAGAGCTTAAATCAGAAACGGAAAGCAAAATAATAGACTACAAAAGCAAAATATCTATAATAACAAAAAAAATAGAGGATTCCTCAAAACTAAAGGAAAGTATTCTTACTTTAACAAAATGCCCCACCTGCCAGCAGGAGGTTAATGAAAACCACAAGGAGCACATAAAATCAGAGGAAGACAAAAAAATAAATGAATTAACAGATAAGAAATCTCAAGCTGCATTGTTTCTTGACAAAGCAGAAAAAAACATGAGGATAATAGCAGAAAAAATAAACCTTAGCGAAAAAGACCTTCTGGAATTAAAAGAGGAGGAAAACAAAAATAAGTTCAGGGAAAAGCAAGAGTATTTCCTAAAGGAATTGGCAGATAAAATAGTAAGGACAAGAGAAAAGCTAAAGACATACGATGATGATATGCTTTCAAATGAGGAGCTATTAAAGAATCTAAAAATGAAGCTGGAAGACAGCCTAATAGATGAAAACGCAATGAATGAAGTAAACAAGGAATACAAAACATCAAGAAACAGCTATCTTTCAATAAAAATGCAGGAAGCAAGCACAACCCAATCCATAAAAGAAATAGGGAAGTTCATAGAATTAAACGAAGAAGAGCAAGAAAGAAAAAAAGAACTCCTTGAAAAGATACAGAAAAAAAAAGAACTAGAGCACTGGCTCTCAAACCATTTCATAAATCTTGTAAGTGTAATAGAAAAAAATGTAATGGGAAGCATAAGAGGAGAATTCAAAGAGCACTTCGAAGATTGGTTCAATATGCTCATAGAAGATGAGAGCATATCTGCAACCCTTGACGATAAATTTACCCCCAAAATATCACAGAATGGTTATGATACAGAAATAGAAAATCTTTCAGGAGGAGAAAAAACAGCAGTTGCGCTAGCATACAGACTGGCACTTAACAAAGTTATAAATAGCATGATGGGAAACATAAAAACAAAAGACTTGTTGATTCTTGATGAGCCAACAGACGGGTTCAGCAGCCACCAACTGGATAAGGTAAGGGAGGTTCTTGAAGCTCTAAATTCAAAACAAACAATAATAGTTAGCCACGAATCAAAAATGGAGAGTTTTGTAGACCACATAATAAAAATACGCAAACACGAGCACGAAAGCGAAGTACTCTAAAGTGCATACAATTCTCCCAATAAAATCATATATTCTGTATAGCCCCTAAATTGGGTGCTGTGCCTTTAAAATACCCTGGTAACATTCCAGGCATTGCAGGATACTGTTTTCCATTAAGTATGAACTGTTTAGATAAATCTATTCCTGCCCCTATTACAGAATTGCCTAAACTATTTGATGGAATTTTAAAATCGCAGTTTGGCGAATTTACCCACATAGACTGACCATTTCCATCTATATTGTGCCCACCTATAAAATATGCATTAAGGTAATCATACCCATCTCCAAACCAGTTATAATCAACCACCCCTATTGAACCATAAGTTCTAAGAGAATTATCTGAAAATATGTTATTTAACAATAAAACATCACTTCCTATAGTATAAATAAGCATTTCATCCTCCCCCCCTCCTAGAAAACTATTATGATAAATATATAATTTAGGATATCCTGAAGAGCTTGAAGGATTTGGTCTTTCAGGTGTACGGCTAAAATAGATGTTACTTCCTATTCCTTCTGGGTTTCTTACAGTATTTTCATAGAACCAAGTTTTCTTTGCAAGATAAGACACATCATCAACATTCATCTGCACTCTGAAAGCAATATTAACATTGTAGAATTTGTTCTTGTAAAAATACATCTCATGGATTGAGCTGTCATCCACTATAAGACCTATGCTTGATATATTGAATATCTCATTTTCATAAATATACAAAGGTCCCTCACGTATATTTCCATCAGCAGCGCCGAGTGTATTATATATTCTGTTATTGTATATTCTATTATTTCCACCCGCTTCATCATAATAAATTCCACTGTCATCCTCAGTGCTTCCTATTATCTGAGTTCCAAGCTCAATCTTATAAGCATTATAAATATGCTCTTTAACTCCTCTATCATATGCTTCAGGCGATGATGATGAAGAAGCATATATCCCATTAACGCTGCCCCAGGCACCAGGAAGATATTTGCTTAATGAGCGCATGTGCATTTCATTGTTTCTTATATGATTAGAATTCGCACCGTTTGCTATTCTAAATCTGTGCTGACCATTTACGATATCATTATCCTCTATAATGTTATATGCTGCGCCGGAGCCATATAAGAAAATTCCATTCTGTGCCCCATCAATTTCAAATCCCTTGATTGTAATATAACTCTTATCGTTTATGAAAAACACAGCACCCTGCTCATCACCCCAGTAATTAATGCTACCAGGAGAGGAGTATACTTCAAGATTGTTAGGGTTATCTCCATTTCTGAATCTTAAATAAGTCGTTCCAGTGTCAGCATCATAAGCGTAAGCTGCCTCAAGACCATCCCAGAATTTAACGTCAAACTGAGCATACATAGTGGTTACAATTTCTTCAGGCGCTATACTAAATATATCTTTATAATTAACTCCCTCATTTATTCTTGGAATGTCCCTGGTGATTCCATTTATCCTAACCGTCATTGCGAATGATTCGTAAGGAATACTATTTGTCTTATAAGTCCAGGGACTTATCTCTGGAGCAGGAGTCCAAGAATTAGGTTTGACTTTATCCCCTCCATTAACTATAGTCAGCCATTCTCCATTGGCTCCCCTCTGACCTTCGACAACAATGCGTTTATCAGATGTGCCTGAGCGAGGAAAAACAATCCTTTCATAATATGTTCCGGCCAAAACATAAACACGATTTCCTGGTTGAGCAGCATTTACTGCATACTGTATTGTCCTAAATGGCTTATCGATTGTCCCTGAATTACTATTGCTTCCAGTTGTAGAAACGTAATAAGTATTTCCTGTATAACTGGGAATTTCTGAACCATTATATTCAAATGCACCTAAATCTGGATAATTTCCTGAATAAGGCAAACCGACATTTGTACCTTTATCAATCAAATCGCTTCCCGATTTTAAATGTCCAAATGTAATATCTGGCAAAGAACCGTCTGCTTTCCTTTGAGCATATAATTGATTTACATCCAAACTTACAAAATCAGCATCTGTAACGGTTATCCCTGATGTATCCCAATTATTATTGCTGTGAGTATAAATTCCGCCATAAGGATAAACTGAACCTCCCTCATTTTCATAAGCCACATTGTTTCTGAATACACGCATCAATTCTTTAGCGTCCGATGCAGCAGTATTATCTATCATGAATCCATACGCCTTATAACCCCAATACCAATCACCCGCATAACCATTATGATATACAAAATTATTGTATACTTGCATATTACAAACTTCATCATATCCAGCATCATTAGTATTAATACCGTGACCCCTATTATTTGCTGCAATACTGTTTTTTACTACTTTTTCTACACCATTATAAGGATAAGAAACCCATCCCAGCTTAAATCCGTGCCCCTCTCCCTGAAGCTGCCCATTGCCCATAGACCAGCAATTGTCAATTTCAACATAGGAATCTCCACTAGAAAATCCTTGATCTCCATTATTCCATGCTCTGCAACCTTGATAATATGTATGCCCTGTTGTACCATAAAAGTTATAGGCTAAAAAACCTGAGCCATCATTGCCAGGAAGTATCTGAGTTAATACATCAGAATTATTATAAGAATCACAATTTATAAAATAATGTTCGCCATCTGCATCAGGCCATCCCTCATAGAAATATGAAACAAAACCTTCTCCATTAATATTATAAACAGCACAATTTTCAAATATGAAATATCCATTATTAACAGCGATGCCTGTACACTCAATTTGAGGATCCTGAACATATTTCTGAAGAATGTTTCTCACTGTCAGTCCCTTGAATTTAACATAGTTAGCTCCCTCTCCTGTACTGACAATTATTCCATTATTCTGTCTTGTGCTTCTTGGATCAACATTGCTTCCATCTAATATAGGAGTTTCTCCGGGATAATTAGAATAAGTTATCCATTTCTCAGATGTTCCAGAACGCGTTACTCCAATACCCTGTCCATTCGTAACAGGCATAGGATATACTCCTCCTCTGAAGTATACTATATCTCCTGGTTGCACAGAAGTAGAAGTAAATGCCTTCCCCCAAGTTCTCCAAGGCTGGTTTATTGTTCCTGGATCATCATCGTTTCCATTTGTTGCAACATAATATATATTACCATGATTGCAAGGAACACAAACACCTCCACAATCTACCCCTTCTTCACCCCTATCTTGAATATTATTACTACAACCATTATTAAAACTGTTATTAAATATGAGCAACTGCCATCTGTTCCCATGACAATCCCACCCATTATTGTATGAGCAACTGTAAACAATAACATAATGCTCCCCATCACCAAAGTCAGGCAAAGTCCTCAAAGCAGAACTCTTCAGCCAAACAGTACTAGAACCATACAAAGAACCAGACAACGTAAAATTCCTCCAAGCACCACCATTAACACTATAATAACCAGTTTTGTAAATAATATCATCCGTAACGAAAACAACACTGCTACTTATATCATAAGAAAAGCCTGACTCTGGAGAGCTAAAATTCCTATAGACAGGGTGAACAGCAAAACCAGTGACAGCATCTTCCAAAACAAAATCAACATCTTTTGCCTTTTTAACATCAAACACACCATAACCATCTAAAAGAAAAAACAAACAACACAAAAACACCAACAAAAAAAACAACCTCTTATAAAAAACCTCACCCATAACAAATACATAATAAACATTACTTAAATAACTTTTCAAAAAACAAGCAATTCATCTATACTCAAAAGCACCGATGTCAGGCCTACTCCCAAAATAATCTAGATCCACATCTACTCCTGCATCTACTAAATCGCTTCCGCTTTTTAATCTTAGGAAATCAATATTTGGCAAGGAGCCGTCATCTTCTCTCGGACCATCTGCACCATCATCATTAAGAGTTACAAAATCATTTTCATTCACATAAATCCCGCTTGTATCCCATGAGTTGTGATCATGCGTACAATAAGAATCAGGAGTTGCAGCATTTCCATAAGAATTTGAAAATGCAATATTATTCCTAAAAATATGCCTTGCACCATCATTATGATAATTGAAGTCAAAACCTTCCACATAATTAAAGTTAGCCAGATTGTTATGATACGCTATATTGTTATAAAATATGCAGTTCAATTTCGAGCCTGTGAATTCAGGAGGGTCATATCTTACATTTTCATCAAAACCCGCATTAGCATTATCCCAGGCAATACTTCTTGTTACAATCCTATTAATCCCTGGATTAGCATCTCCATTTATTGCACCTCCCATTTTAAAACCTACACCATTTCCTCCACTGTGGCCATTCCTGAATGACCAGCAATTATCAATTGTAACATATCCTCCTTTAGCATTACCATCTGCATTAAGGAAGTCAAAGCCGTCGTCAGAATTATGCCAAGATCTGCATCCTGACAAAAATAAGTGTGTATTTCCACCTGACCCATAATTAGTCAACTTAAATCCATCAGCATAACCTCCTCCCCCTGCAGTATCAACATTATCATATGCATCGCAGTTAATCCAATAACAATAGTCAGAGAAACCATTAGAACTAAAACCATCCCCGCAATTATACACAGTACATTCTTCATAAGTTATATGCGACACTCCAGACTGGGATATTCCACTGCTGCTCGCATAAAGTCCAGGCAACTCAGGCACATTTCTTACAGTCAATCCCTTCAAATGCCAATAACTTACATACCCTAAATATATTCCAAATCTGCTTCCTTGGCCTACCACATTCCTGCAATCTAAAACCGGATTTTCCCCAGGATATGCAAATATCCTTATTGGATTATCTTCTGTGCCTGAATGCTCTCTTTCTATCGCTCCAGCATAAACTCCCCCTTCATATGTTGCTGTAGGATAATATATTCCCCCTCTAATATAAACTAAGTCGCCTGCTCTCGCAGTATCAAAAGCTTTCTGCCAAGTTGCCCACGGTCTTTCAAACGTCCCTAGATTATTATCGTCGCCAGAAGTGGATACATAATATGTATTGCCTGTAGATGAAACAGGAGGACTAGAGCTTGTTTTACAAACTCCTTCTACACAAACTTGAGGGGAATAGCAAGGAGTTACTTGGCTCCATTCAAGGCAAGCATCATTATTATAATTGCCACATGTTATATATCCATTTTCTGAGCACTGCTTTTCTCCAGACTGAGAGCATTTATTCTGGCAATTAGGAATATTTGATTGCTTGACAAGACTATATTGAATGTAGCCAGTGCAATTTAGCCATTCGTTGCCAGGATATTGAGTTCCTCCGCAATTAACGCCATCCCACATTCCTGTATTTATGTTTGCAGAAGACTCTGATTCGTAGGTAATGCCATCTATTACTATTTTATCAACGCGAAGATCACGAGTAGAACCATAGATATCATTAGGATAATTGACGCGAATTATGCTGTTATTACTAATTACGCTGGTGTGTTTATATGTGTATTTTGCAAAAGTCTCGCTGTTTACAACCCATGAAGATACTATTTTATTGTCGATAAATAATTCCATGGTAGGATATGCACCACTTCCCATCCTGCCCAGTGCAAATATGCTTAATTCAGAGCCATTGAGGATAACTGTGTTATTTATTATTTTTAGCTGCCACCTGTTATCGTGACAATCCCATCCGTTATTGTATGAGCAGCTGTATATTATTATGTAATGCTCTCCTTGGCCTAAATTAGGAAGTGAATATGAAGCAAGACTCCTAAGCCAAACATTGCTATTACTATATGTATTTCCTGACAGAGTAAAGTTCCTCCATGTGCTGCCATTAATACTATAATAGCCCACCTTGTAAATAATATAGTCTGAGACTGATAATGAATTGCCGCTCAAAGAAAAGCCCTGTTCAGGAGAACTAAAATTCCTATATATTGGGTGAATCGCAAAGCCAGTTATTGTCTTTCCAAGATTGACATCCTCTCCATTGAATTCAATTTTGTACTCTTTATAATTAATATTAACTATAATACTAAATACAAGAAACAAACTGCACATAAACAAAAGAAACAAGACTATTCTTTTGTAAAAAACCTCACCCATAAAAAACACATAATAAATATCACTTAAATAGTTTACCAAAAAAATAAGTTACTGAAAAATATTTTGTCGTTAAATCTTCATCCAAAGCCTTAAAAACCGAAATATTTATAAAAAAATTAG
>CAZOPU010000009.1:0-30423 GCA_964581965.1 uncultured Methanosarcinales archaeon
ACGCTCGTCTTGGTTGCTGTACTAGGTTGAAATGTTTCTGGAGGACAATCTACTATTGCTGTGATTGATGCATTATCTAATATGAATTGTCTAATATATTCGTCTGACGAGTTACTTAATATTCCATCAGGTAATACTATTCCTAGTCTGCCATTTTCTTTTAAGAGTTTAATACATAATTCAATAAATAGTACTTGGGGTGTTTGTGAGTCTAATAATGACTCGCTTTTTATCCACTTTCCATTTGTGTCTCGTTTCCATTTGTGTCCTAATTCATAGGAAGATAATATATTTGCATCATCAATAAATATTTTAGAACCAAAAGGAGGATTTGTTATTACTATATCAAACTCTCCTAGTTTTATACGTTCTTTAGTATTTTTATGCCAGTTAGTATAGTCTAAAGAATTTTCACAAAAAATACAACCTCTACCATCTCCAATTAAAACCATATATGCTTTTGTTATTTTAGCTAAAAATGAGTCCTTGTCTATACCTCTAATATATTTTGAAGCTATATCTGATTTAGTACTATTTAATTTATCTTTTTGAACTTGATTATCTGCCAAGTTCCATAAATGTTCTAAACTAACTGTTAAAAAACCTCCACTTCCACAAGCAGGATCTATGATTTTTTCACCTATTTTTGGTTGCATAATATTGACTATCATTTTAGTTACACTTTTAGGTGTGAAGAATTGACCTTCCCCTCCTCTTGTTTTTGAGGACATAAAAATCTCGAATGCTTCACCAACAACTTCTCTACTTGCATCTAAAATACTGTAATTTTGTAATTTTTTTACGATGTAATTTATGCTGTCATTATCTAATAAAATTTGATCATGAACATCAAATATATCATTATATTGTTTCTTTACATCAAGAAATATATTTTTTATCCTTTGAGAAACTATTTCAGTTGTGTCAGAATTATCAGATTTGAATGAAACAATATCATTTGGCTTTGTGTGAAGTTCATCATACATTTTACAAAATAATATGTTTATTGTTTCTTTGGCTAAAGATTCATCTCGTGTAATTCCTTTAGTGTTGCCTGCTAAATAATTTCTAATTTCATCAAAAATAGATTTTAAGTCTTTGGCAGGAATAAGATCTTTTCTAGTTATATTTTTAGTGTTTTTTGTTATATCTTTTTTTATACTAGTAAATACTTTTTCATCATTCAGAACTTTCTTGTTTTTATTTAATTCAGCATCTTTTTGTAGATAGTTTATTAAATTTTTAGTCATTGCTCCCACCAAGAAAGAGAAAAATTAAGACATATATAAATATTCGCTGGAGATATGTCCTGTGATTTTTTGTTACAAAAAAATGACAATTTTCAATATATTTGTATAAATAGTTCTCAGTCCTAGTTTCTCCACCACGATAAACTATTTCTGAGGGTATTGAATTAGTATATTATTCAATAACTCTTCGCCACATAGACTGTTTGGGTGGCGGGTTTTTTGCAGACAGGGCAAATTGAGTGCTTCGCAGGAGTTTCATCGGCTCCGAACTTCGTTCCGCTCACGAAAGCGCCGAGTTGTTTCTCGATGATTTCCGCGCAGGGGGCGCCTTCAAGCTCTGTTGAGCGGGAATGGGACTCTTGCTATCTTTTTGTTGTTAACAATGGTCTTGATTTGTTCTAGGCTGTCTGCATCTTCGATGTAGTTGTCTAGTTTATGCAACTGCTTGTCCCTTAGCTCTTTTGTGAAAGTATGGGCGATTGCGTCAATTGGCTTTGCACTTTTATCTCATAAAATATATAAATTAAGCCGAGTTTCCATGGGTAATAATTAGTTTGGGGAATATTTATGCTTAAGTTTGGTTTTACTAATTTGATGGTATATTCTCATGCAAAGCGCGGGGTTCGTAGGATGTGGCATAAGCTTAGTTCGGATGGGCTTGAGAAAGAGCTTGACGTCCTAATAAGGGATCTTAGGAGGCTTAACATGAAAATGAGGGAGCTGGACGCAGCTATTAAAGAGTGATTTTTTAGATTTTTTTATGTCTGCTTTTTTTTCACAAAATATATAAGTGAATTTATTTCTTCTTTTTCCAGAGGGGAGAATCATGGAGTCAGGCGAGTATTTGTTTGAGAAGAAGAAAGGTTTCTGGAATGTTTCTGAATATGATTTGAGTTTTTTTCAGGAGAATGTGGAATTGATTGTTTATTCCGCTCTTGCGTTCCTAGTTCCGTTTGCAATTGGTCATCCTCAGTTTTTGGTTGGTATTGTTGTAAATGCGGCAATAGTTCTTGCGGCTTTGAATTTGAGGAATGAGAAGCTTCTTCCTGTTTTAATTCTTCCTAGTCTGGCAGTTTTTTCTAGGGGGTTGATATTTGGACCTTTTACTTTCTTTCTTTTGTTTATGGTGCCTTTTATATGGGTGGGAAATTTTATACTCCTGGCTTCTTTAAGGGAATTAATGCTTAAGAGAAAGATAAAGAGTTATGTCTCGTTGTTCGTAGGAGCTAGCGCTAAGGCTTTGTTTCTATTCTTTTCTGCACTAATCTTGGTAAAAACTGGAGTTATTCCGTCTATTTTCCTCTCATCTATGGGTATTGTGCAGTTTTATACTGCAATCATAGGGGGGGCTGTTGCATTAGGAGTTCACAATCTAAAAAAGAATTATATAAGGTAATCTTCCTCGAATTCTCTTTCATCTAGGATTTGCCTTATTGCTGCTGTTTTTGCCACTCTTTTAGTGCTTTTAATATACTTGAATAAGTCAGAGATTCCTTTTGGAGCTACGCTTTCCTTTATTCTTTGAAGATCTTCATTTTTTTCTAATTTCAGTGTTTGATAGAAGTCATATGCCAGGTCTCTTGTTTCTGGGGTAAGATATCCGAAAAGCATGTGTTCTTCTCTTTGTTTTGCAGGTATTTCTACTGTATATGTATTACTCATTTTTTCACCTATATTGTTTAGAGGACAAAGACTTCATTTATATATTTTACTATTGTAAAGTAGTTAAAAAAACGAAAAGTTAATAAATGCATTTTAATTTTTAGCAGTATGGTTGACTCTTTTTTAAATGTTAACATGCCGAAAATACAAATTATAGATGGCTTTGTACTAGACACAATTCTTATGGAATCCGAAATGAGAAGATATACAGGAATAGATATTCTCTCTTCTGATTTTAAGAATGTAGATGAAAAACTCCTTAGAAACTATGTGTCTTTTTTTGAGGAAGATGACAGGGATAGGATAAAGATGTTGACAGATAAATATCCAAATATAAATGGGCCCAACTCAATCCTGCTTAAGTCAGAAAAGGAGCTTTCAATTCATTTGAGCAATATTTATCAGGTTTCATTTTTCCATTATATTCTTGGCAAAAAACACAATTTAAGAGGAAGCTTTCCTGAATTATGCTGCAAAAGGTCATCAAAAAGTGTAATGCTCTCCCTTTTTGACAAAGGATATCCTGGTGTTTCGTTTGCAAGTGCAGATGGAATGGACCATAATTATAACATAATTCCCTTTGTCATTGAAAATGAAAATTTGAAAGGTTCAATAGTTCTTGATGCTACATATGACCAATTTCCATTCGGCAAAAATATGAGGAATGCAGTGTTCATAAGGATTGGTTCTGATTGGGAATACAAGTCTCCAGATGGAAAAAGCATGTATCCTGGATTTGTGTGCGCTATAGACAACATAAAGAAAACATACGGAAGGGATATAAGCGGGGCTCACAATGCGAGAGACTTTTTTACTTTGGCTTTCTCAAATCAGATAAGAATAGAGGGAAAATGATGAAGGAAGATTTCTTTAATTTAAAATTGCCCGAAATGAAAATTTCTGATGGTTTTGAATTAGATACTTTAGTTCTTGAAGAGCAAATGGAAAAAAATAACGGAAATGTATCTTTGAGAGAATTCGAGGAAGGTTATTATCCTTATCTTGATAAAATTGACGATTCTTTAAGAAAGTTTGTTCCATACTTTAAAGTTTATAAGTCTAAAGAAATAAAAGCCCTTGCAAATAAATATAATATTTCTAGTCCTTGCTCTATGGTTGTTAAATCAGAGGATGAGCTTCTTGAACACATGTCCATGGGATATCAAGTCGCTCACTTTAATTATATTCTTGGAAAAAAGCATAAATTAAAAGACGGAAGTTTTCCAAAATTATGCTGCGGAATATCCTCTATTCATGTCGCTTTATCTTTGATTGAGTTAGGATATCCTAATGCGGTTTATGCTTATTCCCAAAGACATGACCATGGATATGTTGTTCTTCCATTTGTTTTTGAAAATAAGACTTTTAAGGGAGTAATAGTTGTAGATCCTACTTCAGACCAATTGTGGAATAATAAAAAAATAAGAAATGCTACATTTATTAAGCTTGGCGCCAAATGGGAATATAAAACGGACTGGCGAGGGGGAAAGAACTTGTTTCCTGATAGGTTATATTCTATTGATATTATGAAAAAAACTCCGGAAGTTTTTGATTATGATTCTTATCCTGCAGAGGCGTGTGACGGTGAATTTTTTTTTAACAAGGCATTTACAAATCAGATAAGAATAGGGGGCAAATAAGATGATAAAAGATGAAAAAGCTATGAATAAAAACAAATCAAGCTCATTGAAAAAGGCTGCTGCAATCGCTGCAATAGTTGCTGTTCCTGCAATTGCATCAGGGCAGACAAAGGATGCAGAACAGGTAAAAGAAGAGGTGCCTGAATTTTTCAAAAGCAGTATTGAGTGGCATTTCGCAGACAATGATGACAAGGCAAGACTTAATTTATTTTATAATTTGCCTCTTAAAACAGATGTCTACAGCTTCATGGAATTCTATGGCAAAAATGGTTATTTCGGAAAAAGCATGCTTTACACTCCATTATTTAGAAGATGGGGAGTGGGTGTGAAAACAGAAACAAAACATGCATTATTCCTAAATGAAGGGGTGGAGGATATTTATTTTAACACAATAGGATTTGGTTTCGAGAAACAGGGCATGATTCCTGGAAACATATTTGCTACGATAAAATTTCTTCCTTATGTGCTTGGAAAAGACGGAAGGGAAGAAAGTGCAATATTAGGATACTTCGTATCAAAGGATGTAAAGGTTAATGATAAACTAAACATAAATATAAGCTCGTTTCTTGATTTTGACATTGCAAACAAGATGAAATCTGATTATGGAGAATCCGGATTTACTGCAGAGATAAAAACAAAAAGAGGACAATTCGATGTAGGAGTGGGTTATAACCATAATGTTTCAGGAAAATTAGCGCCTAACAATCAGTTCAGGGCTAGATTGGGTTATCATCCTAAAAAGTAAATCTCAACATTTATTTGAGCGCTATTTTTTATTTTCTTTTTTCTGAAGAAGATCTTTTATAACTGAGAATGTTTTTGCTGCATCCCTTGTCTTTACTATTATGCTTGTCTCTGTCCAGGTGGATATTATTTCTATTATGCTTATGTTCTCAAGGGCCAGGTTTTTTGTTATAAGATAAAACAATCCAGGCGCCTCGGTGGCTTCCTCTGAAAGGTTTACAGTTATGCTGGATATATTCTTTGTAGTTTGTTTTATTTCCTTTTTTGGAATTATGTGCATTATTTCTTTCTCCAATTGCTCATTTGATACTATGCTTATTTCATGCATTCCTGTTATTATTGATAAGAAATCTCCCTTTCTGGAGTCTGGAAGGTTTTGTATTTTCTGGAGGATATTTTTTGATTCCCCTGTTTTGTATATTGTAACCTCAAAAAGATTGGACCTGACATTTATGTCATTTATGTACTCTAGGATATTGCGGCTGAATTCCTTTTTGTCAAGCTGCTCTGCATATCTTCTTATCGCCATCATTACTGATGCATGGGTTGCTTTCTTTCCTAATTCCTCCTCTATTTCAGGAATTATTAGATCTGCCAATCCTCCATAATTTATTATGTTTAGAAATATTGCTTCCTCTATGAATGGCTTGTCTCTTATTATTTTTTTTACAACATGCGCAACAGTAACCATAACAAAAAATCACCTATTTGTTATTATAATAACATTAAGTTATTAATAAATATTATGTTGCTTTATTTTATATTTTATAATTTATGAATTATTTAGTTGGTTTATGGGGGTTATAAATGGATAATGGGCTTGTAAAAACACTGGAAAGAAATAAAGATGATGAAAACGGATTTATTGTTGCAAAGTTTGGGGGCTCATCTGTTGCAAATGCAGAGCAAATATCTAAAGTTGAAAAGATAATAAGGGAAGACTCAAGAAGAAAATTTATTGTGGTCTCTGCACCAGGAAAGGACAAGAGCTTCAAGTATAAGATAACTGACATATTGTACAATCTTTATTTTAAGGTAAATAAATTCAAAACTCCAGAATTCCCGAATTATGAAATAATCAACGAGCCTTTTGACTATCTTCAGGATGTTCTTGTACAGAGATATGAAAATCTCTCAACAGATCTTGGGCTGTCTGGAAATGTAATTGATGAATTAAAGGAAAGAATCTCTGTGAAAAGAATAACTGAAAGCTCCGAAGGAAGGATTGTTTCTTTTGGGGAGTATTTCTCTGCAAAAATAATAGCTGAGCATTTAGGTGCGGGATTCATAGATGCTGCAGGTCTTATAAAAATGAGAAGGAACGGCTCAGTCATAATGCATAATACATTGGATAACATAAGGGAAATCTCAGGAGGGAAACTCTCTGTAATCCCTGGCTTTTATGGGAGCGTCCTTGGCTCAGATGATATACTTACCTTCTCTAGAGGAGGATCAGATTTTACAGGGTCTATTATAGCTGCAGGAGTAAATGCAAGTTTGTATGAGAACTGGACAGACAGGGACGGAATATACTCAGTTGACCCCAGATTATTCGATGAAAAAGAGCTTGAGGGCAAGAGTCTTAATATAATTAAGAAGATGAGCTACAAAGAAACAAGGGAGCTTACGTACATGGGGTTCGAGGTGTTTAATGACGAGTCATTGGGTCCTCTTTTTGAGAATAAAATTCCACTCTTAATAAAAAATACAAACAATCCTTCTGCTCCCGGAACGCTAATAAGCGACGAGTACGACTCAATGCCTGTAAGAGGCATTGCGGGAAAGAATGGATTTTGCAGCATAACTGTGGAAAAATACTTGATGAACAAGACAGTCGGATTTGGCGCAAGGCTCCTAAGCATCTTAAGCGATTATGGGATAAACTATGAGCATTCTCCTTCAGGAATAGACAGCATGTCTGTAGTCCTTGAGCAGAAACCCTTTGAAAGATACAAAAGAGACATACTAGGGGATATAAACTCTCAGCTTTCGCCTGACTCTGTTAATGTAAAAGAGCACTTAGGTCTTGTTGCAGTTGTAGGGGAAGGAATGAAGAACAACGTTTTAATAGCATCAAGAATAATGGGGACTCTTTCAGCTGAAAAAATAAAGACAGAAATAATAAGCCAAGGAGCCTCAGAGAACAATATAATTCTTGGAGTTAATGCATGTGATTACAAGCGTGCAATAAAATCACTTTACGCATCACTGATAGAAGAGAAATAATTTTTTTACCTTTTCATTATTTGCTCTGACCAGTTCCTATTGAAACCTATGCTCTCGCAGAATTCCTCTGACCTGCAGCTTAATGAACTGCACACTTCGCAAGGAGGACAGACCACACACTCACTTGGACACTCCTCTAGAGAATAGGAATTGCAAGAGCTCTCTTTCTCGTCATTCAGGACTAGCACAAAAAAGATTAAAATCACAGCTACAACAATTATAAATGATACTATTGCGATAATTCTTTTTCTCTTTGAATTCATTTTTTCCTCACCAACTCAGCCATAGTCTCTATATGATTTGTCTGTGGAAACATATCAAATAATGTTATCGATTTAAGCTCGTATCGTTTGTGGAACAAGAGCATTTCCCTGGCGAACTGCTGAGGGTTGCATGATACATATATTATTACATCTGGCTCTAACCCCATTAGGTTTTCTATGGCCTGCCTTGTCATTCCACTTCTAGGAGGATCTGTTATTGAAAGTATTTTTCCTTTTGATACTACCTTGTTCATTTTTGCAGAATCAAGGCAGTGCGCTTCCGCATTAAGCACTTTGTTCTTCTCTATGTTTCTTTTTGCGCACTCAATACTCTCTGGGACTGACTCTATTATCACTGTTTTCCTGAACATATCCGCAATACAAAGGCCGAATGTCCCAACTCCTCCGTATAAGTCCAGAAGAGTCGATTCACTTGTGTCGTATCCTGAGAATATTTTCCTTGCGTGCTCTACCATTAGCATTGCGGTTTTAGGATTGTTCTGAAAAAATCCCTGACTATGATACTCTATTTTTTTATCTAGGAACAGCTCTTCCATAGTTTCAGTTCCTTTTACTTCGAAATAGTCATCTGAAGTGCTATCATCTCGTTGGGCTTTAACTCTTGAAATAACAATGTTGTGTGCAGTTGTCTTTTTTGCGAATTCTTTTATTCTGTCGATGTGGTATGCCAACTGCCCTGAATCTGAGTTGAGTGCGAAGCATATTGAAGAATCATTGCTGTATTCTGATGCCCTTATAAGTGCATATTTCATTGTTCCTTGGTTGTTCTTAAGATTGAACGGCTCAAGGTCAGTTGAACTTATCCAATCCTTTACTTCCGAGAGAAGAGAATTTATTTTCTCATTTGCAATTTCGCATCTTTCTATGGGTATTATTTTGTCAAATTTTTCCTTTTCCCTTAGCCCAAGTCCTTTTCCGGAAAAAACAAAATCCATTCTGTTCCTGTAATGATATGGATCCGTATGCTTTATTTCTATATTTTGAGGGGCAGTTATATTAAGGCGTCTCAGTTGGTCTGAAACATATTTTCTTTTGTTTTCCAATGTAAGTGCGTAGGGAATGTGCTGGGCTGTGCATCCTCCGCACGAGCCAAAATGCTTGCATAATGGTATTTCAGAAGTCATTTTTTCACATCCTTAAATTGTATTTCATGCCTTTATCTTTGTCACCCTTCTTCCTATGGAGTGCATTATCAAGTCTGCCGCAGTCTTTAGAACAACAGCTATTATAAGAAGAAGCACGCTCTCTTTAAACATTGCGGCTATGAACATTATAAGATGCATTGGTATAATCCTTAAATAAGGCAAGACCATGTATTTTTCTACTCTTCTTAGGCTGTACTCTTCCCCTATAGATCTTTGTTTTTCCCTGTAAGAGATTAAGTGAGGTATTATGAATATAGCGACTGGAATAAGGAAGAGGGCCCAGCTTAATTTATCTATCTTGGTTATTATAAATACAAGATAAAGCCAGTTTAGGACTCCATAATGAAGGACAAAGAAAATAGTTAAGAGTATTGCGCTTCCAAGAATCTTTATTTTAGTAAGTGCATTTGCGGAGAACGTCTTGTACTCAAGGATGTTTTTTCCTGTATTAAGTATTCTTGTCGCACTGAAGAATCCTATAACTATATTTTGCATTATAAAAGAGAGGATTACATGGTAAATAGTCCAGTCCAGAGCCAGTGCGATTATAAGCAGAGAGAAATTAGAAAGCAAAAGGACAGTATATGATGTGTCGTCCTGAGATTCCTCTTGTATGTATTCCTTTAGCTTCATCGGTTATTTTCTGCTATGTGTATTTATTTAGTTTTTCATTTAAAATGCTGCAGAGACTCTTATTTGCTTCCGAACAAATACTCAACTTGCTCTCCAGTAAATATTTCTGTCGCTGTGTAAAATCTTCTAGGGAGCTCGTTGAAATTATCTTTAGTGAATGGGACTTCTGTGTGCGCTATTTTAGGTATTGCTCCTGGAACGGAATCATTATTATGGGGTGAAAGAGGCTCTAAAATGAAAGTTATATCCGGAGAGCTTGATTTTTGCACAACTATAGTTGAGTGCCTAGAAGGAGCTTGTTCTTTAGTTTTTATTGAAGTGTTAATGTATGCAGATAAATAATCAGGAGCTATCTCCTGAAAAATCTTAACTCCCAACGCTGCCTGTGGAGCACACATAGACACTCCCTTTAATTCTGACAACTTAGGATTTTTTTTCATCAAACATCATAGTATACTTTTCATGATAGGATTCTTCTTTTGCCTTGAAAGAATCAAATTCAAGAAGCATGTGAACAAATGCAGTCATTACTGCACTCGCGGCTATCAGCCTTGATTCGATAGGAAAAATAGCACGCTGCTGCCACATGTCGAATTTGTGCTTTTGGGACGAATAAATATATTCAAACTTATCCTTGTTAAGCACACTCATAGGAAAAGAGGAGAAATCAATAATCATATAACTATGGACTGCCAGCTTGCCATCGGCAGTTGGGAATGGAGATGTACCTACAGCTATTTCCTGAGATTCTCTAAGATTATAGAGATACTCTACCTGTTCAATTGTATTTAACATAGGAACAAAAAATCAGTAGCTTTTAGCTATGTAAACTATTTCCGTTGCAGGCTTTCCACAGATTACACATTTCTTCTTATTAGTTTCAGGAGTTTCACCCAACTTACTTCCCCTGACAAATGCGCCTGCCTGTTTTTCTATTATCTCTGCACATTTAGCTCCTTCAAGATCCATTGTACAGAATCCTGCACGGGCCATCTTTTTGTTGTTAACCGCTTTCTTTATATCATCCAAATCTTCGCAGTCAGCCACGTAATCCTTAAGTTTTGAAAGCTGCACATCCCTTAGCTCTTTTGTGAAATTTTCTGAAATATGGTTTATCTCCTTTGCGAGCTCATCCAGTTTTACTGTTCTTTTCTTTCCGTCGCTTCTCTTCACAACCACTATTTCTTCCCTTTCTAGGTCTCTTGGTCCTAGCTCAAGCCTGACGGGAACCCCTTTTATTTCCCACTGGTTGTATTTCTCACCAACACTAATGTCTCTTTTATCAAAGTGTACTCTGAATTTCTTTGAAAGATTATGCTCTATTTCTTTGCATTTTTTTAGTATTTCATCTTCGCTTCCCTTGAAAAGTATAGGTATTATTACTATCTGATAAGGGGCTATATCAAATGGGAGAACTAGGCCCTTGTCATCTCCTAATATTGCAGCCATTGCTCCATAAATTCTGCTTATAGCAGGCCCATAACAGGTTATATAACCATATTTTTGCTCTCCGTCCTTGTCAGTAAATGTAACATTGAAAGGTTTTGAGAAGTTCTGCCCTAGCAAGTGGGTTGAGGGCAACTGTATCACTTTTCCAGAATCCATAAGCGCATCCGCTGCATATGTATGCACCGCCCCTGGGAATTTGTCCCATTCAGGTCTCTGGAAAAACATTATAGGTATTGCAAATTCGTTTTGAAGGACTTCATATGCCATGTCCATATCCTCAATAACTTGGGCTTGGGCTTCTTCCAGTGTGGCATATACATTATGGGATTCTATCCAGTGGAACTCCCTCGCTCTTAGGAATGGCCTTGTAGCTTTTGTTCCTTCAGCCCTCCAAACCTGGCATGATTGGTATCTTTTGAATGGCAAGTCATTATAGCTTCTTATCCAGTAGCTGTACATTTTGTATAATGCAGTCTCACTTGTAGGTCTCAATGCAAGTCTTTCAGGAAGTTTTTCTCCTGCTCCAGTTTCTGTAACCCAGAATACGTCAGGCGCAAACCCTTCTACATGCTTTGACTCAAGAAGGAAATTTGTCTCTGGAATAAGAGAAGGCATTATCAATGGAAGATGTCCGTTCTTTTCAAGGATGTTCTCGTACTTTGAGTACATTTTTTTTATAGACTGAACAGCCCATGGAAGGTAGCAGACGAATCCCTTTACATTGTACCGCATGTCTGCGAGCTCTGCTTTCTGGACAAGCTCTGAGTACCAATCAGAGAAGTTCTCTTCCTTTGAGCAGGAGATTCCCTTGTTGTGCGAAACTTCCTTCGCATCCTTTTTTTCATGCTCTTCTTTCTTGTTCTTTGCCATGAGGAAAGAGGATGGGGGGTTCTTTTTAAATTTTGTTTCTTTAAAGTGCTTATATTTATGCATTCCATCTTCACAAGTTTTAAATAAGTGGCTTTTGTTTTTGCATTTATGAAAAACAGGCACGCGGGGATGCTAATAATAGGAATTGCATTACTAATAGGATTTCTAATATGGCTTTTCAACAATACTTTAAGTAGCATAGTTAATGAAACCTGCAGTCACGGGCCAAGTTGTGCTATGTGGGATAGTATAAAATTTCAGACAGGAGTTGGAATAGCCCTTCTTGTGCTGGTTCTCCTTGCAGGAGTATACATAGCTTTTTTTGCAAAAGATCCTGTTAGTGTAAAAGAAGTTCATAGGATAAAGGTAATAAAAGAAGTTCCTGTAGATAAAAAAGGAAAAAAGGATGATGAGAATAAAAAAGAATTTTTCAAAAAAACAGAAAGTCTTGACGGAGACGAAAAGATTATCTTTAATATAATATCTGAATCAGAAGGGGCAGTTTTTCAATCACAATTAATCAATAAGACTGGATTTACAAAGGTAAAAGTTACAAGAGTTCTTGACCGGCTTGAAGGAAAGGGAATTATTGAGCGGAAAAGAAGGGGAATGACTAACGTGGTTCTTTTGAAGCATTAAATCGGCATTAGGATTATTGAAACTAGTTTCACCTATTGGTTTATAAGGCGTTTCATTCTTTTGTATTTTATGAAATTATGGAGGTATAAAGAATGGTTAATTTTGGAAGAATAATGCTGATAGTTGCAGTAGTTCTCGCTGTAGGAGCTATATTCGCAGTATCTGCAAAGACAATAGTTGCACAGAAAGAAACAGCGCAAGTGCAAGAGACACAGACGGTAGCATCAGCAGGATGCACAGGTGGCTGTGCAGCAAGTGGCTGCGGGGGAGCTACAGGTGGTTGTGGCGGAAATTGCGCAGCGGCAAAAACAGGCGGCTGTGGCTGCGGTGCTAAGTAAGAGTTTTATTTTTTTTAATTCTTTTTTATTTAAGTTCTATTAACCTAATTTATTTAATATATTTGTTTTATGTTATTTATTTTATGTCATTTCTAGTTTATTTTCCTGTTCTAATGGCTACCATTAGAAAAAGTTTATATAATTGAAGGGATTCTGCTCTTTGTGGAAAGAAAATCTATAGAAAAAAAAATAGTTTCCTTGCTGAGAAACACATCCTTAAACACATTAGAAATATCCTCTCGCCTCAATATAGACAGGCATACAGCAATAAAATATCTTGAGTCAATGGAAAGTAAAGGGATTATTTCAAAGGAGACAAAACGAAGAGCTAAAGTCTGGAGTGTCTCCAAAACTCCTGTTGCAGATATTCTTAAAAGAGAGGACATAGTATCAAAGCAACTTGCAGAAATACTTGATACAGTAGATCAGCATATAAGTATTCAGGACAGCAACTACAAGATAATCTGGAAGAACAAGTATGCTAAGTCAATTAACAATTCTCCTAAATGCCATGAGGCATACTTTGATCAAAGTCACAGATGCAAAAATTGTCCTGTGGAAAAAACATTCAAAACAGGAAAGCAAGAGAAAAGAGAGGAAAAAACAAAAGGGGGAATAAGAACAATTATTACAAAGCCACTTAAGGACGAAAAAAACAATACAATTGCAATCGTGGAAATAATAAAGGATTCAAAATTATAAAATATTCAAGGATTAAACTAAAGGTCTAATAATGCAAACAAAAGAAAAAAATCATCTGGAAAAAGCAGTTGAGATAAAAAACAGGTTCAAGACAGATGAAGGACTGACAGAAGAAACTGTAAGGCAGATATCAAAATACAAGGATGAGCCTGAATGGATGCTTAAAATGAGGCTTAGCTCATTCAAGATATTCAAGGAAAAGCAGCTCCCAAAATGGGGGCCTGACCTGAGCGGACTTGACCTGAATAAAATAAGCTATTTCATAATTCCTGATGCTAAGTCAAACGCTAACAAATGGGAAGATGTCCCTGATGAAATAAAGCAGACATTTGAAAAATTAGGAATCCCTGAAGCAGAAAGAAAGGCTCTTGCGGGAGCAGGAGCGCAATTCGACAGTCAAATAGTATACCATAACCTAAAAGAAGACCTTAGGAAAAAAGGAGTAATATTCGAGGACATGGATGCCGCTGTAAAAAAATACCCGTATCTTGTAAAGGAATATTTCATGACTAAATGTGTCTCTCCAGAACTTCACAAGTTTGCCGCGCTTCATGGAGCAGTATGGAGCGGTGGAACATTTATTTATGTTCCAAAAAATGTAAAAGTAGACATGCCCCTTCAGGCATATTTCAGGATGAATGCAGAGGGAATGGGCCAGTTTGAGCACACTCTTATAATAATAGATGAAGGCGCGGAATGTCATTATATAGAAGGATGCTCTGCACCAATATACAATAAAAGCTCAATACATGCAGGATGCGTAGAAATATTCGTGAAGAAGAATGCAAGAATGAGATACAGCTCAGTTGAAAACTGGTCAAAAAACACTTATAACCTCAATACAAAAAGAGCCATAGTTGATGAAAATGGAATAATTGAGTGGGTCTCAGGAAACTTGGGATCCGGAGTAACAATGCTTTATCCGGCATCTGTTTTGAAAGGAAAGAATGCAAAAGCAAATCATCTTTCAATTGCATACGCTGGCAAAGGCCAAAACCAGGATACTGGTGCGAAAGTTTACCATCTGGCTCCTAACACTAGCAGTACAATAAATTCCAAAAGTATAAGCAAGGATGGGGGAATCGTCTCTTACAGGGGCTTTGTTAAAATAGGAAAAGGGGCTGAAGAAACCAAATGCTCTGTTAACTGCGACTCATTAATGTTCGATAACAAAAGCAGGAGCAATACATATCCTGTGATAATTTCAGAGGAAAAGGAATCAGATTTTGTCCATGAAGCAAGGGTTGGAAAAATAAGCGAGGAGCAGATATTCTATCTGCAAACAAGAGGAATAGATAAGGAGCGCGCTGTTCAGCTTATTGTATCAGGTTTCATGGAGCCCATAGTTAAAGAGCTTCCACTTGAGTATGCAGTAGAATTAAACAGGCTTATAGAGCTTGAAATAGAGGGGTCGCTGGGATGAAAACAAAAAGAAAACAAAAGACATCGCGCTCTTCTGAAAAAATATCCAAATTGAAATCATCAATTAATTATTCAAGCGATATTTCCTCGGAAAAAAGCACTGCCGTGGAAAATATAATAAGGATAGATGAAAATTTTGGAAATGCAGAAATAATAACTGATGAAAACTCAGTCAACACAATAATTGTAACAAATGCAGATTCAAGGAGCCTTAATATTATATGCGCAAAAAACTCTGTCACAAAATACATAGAAATAAACAATTCAAAAAAAGAAAAATCAGAGACTAAAATAATTAGGGACATAAGTCTCAGGGAGAATTCAGTCCTTAATTTTTATAATATATATGCGGGAAAGGGAACGCAGCTTTCTTCTACAAAGGCTGAATTAAGTGAAAACTCAGGAATTTATGTAAGAAACATATTCCTTGCAGAAAAGCAGAATCACAATCATGATGTTATTGTAATTCACAAAGGAGAAAACTCAAAGTCAGACTTGCAAAGCAGAGGTCTACTTTCAGATTCAAAAATAGTACTTAAAGGTCTTATAAAAATAGAACAAAATGCGGGGGAATCAGAGGGTTATCAGAAGTCAGATATTCTGATACTTAATGATTCAGAGGCGGTATCAATACCTGATTTGGAAATACATAACAACAACGTTAAATGCAGCCACGGATCCTCTATAACCCAAATGGATGATTATAAAATATTTTATCTTCAGACCAGAGGACTTGATGAAATATCCGCTAAAAACATCCTGGCAAGTGCATTTATTTCCTCTTTAATAAAAGATCTGCAGGAAAATGAAAGAAGCGAGATTGACAAAATAATAGAAGACAAATTATTGTCAATAGTTAAATAAAATAAAAACAAAGATGTGAAAAAATGAAAAAGGAATTTCCTCTCCTCGGAGCAAAAATAGCATACTTGGACAATGCCGCAACAACACAAAAGCCTAAGGTTGTAATAGATAGAATTAAGAAATTTTATGAAAATGAAAATGCAAATGCTCACAGCGGCATATATGGTATTTCAGAGAAAGTTTCAGCCTCAATAGAAAACGCTAGAAAAGAGTTTGCAGAATTAATAAATGCAAAGGAAGAAGAAATAATATTCACAAGGAATGCGACAGACTCATTTAATATTATTGCAGAAATGCTGGAAAAAGGAACAAAAAAACAGGATAACATAGTTATATCTGAAATAGAGCACCATAGCAATTTCATTCCATGGCAGCAGCTTGCAAAAAGAATGAAATGCGAATTAAGAATTGCTAAATATGATGAGGCAAAAGAAGAAATAAATCCAGAAACATTAGTGGATAAAAATACAAGAATTGTTTCCTTCACCATGATGTCAAATGTGACTGGTTTAATTGTTGATGCAGAAAAAATAATCTCCAGAATAAAAAAAAGAAACAAGCATACAATAATAATACTGGATGCAACACAAGCAGTAGCTCATGCGAAAATAGATGTAAAAAGAGTTGACGCTGACTTTGTATGCTTCTCAGCGCATAAAATGTATGGACCATCAGGAGTAGGAATATTATACGGAAAGAAAAGTGCCCTTGAAGGCCTTGAGCCGAGAAGATATGGAGGCAGCATGATAAAGTTAGTGACTGCAGAAAAATCCACATGGGCAGAAATTCCTTCAAGGTTCGAGCCTGGAACAATGACTGCAGAAAGCATAATAGGTGCTGCAGAGGCAGTTAAATATCTAAGAAAAAAAGGTCAGGAGTCTCTTTTCAAAAAAGAAGAAGACCTAAAAAAATATGCACTAAAAAAATTAGAATCAGTAAACGGAATAAAAATATTAGGTCATAAAAAAGGAAAGTATGGACCGGTAATCTCATTTACGATGAAGGATGTTCATCCTCATGACGTAGCAGAAATATGTGCCAGGAACAACGTGTGCATAAGGGCAGGTCATCATTGCGCCCAGCCTTTGCATGAAAGATTGGGGCTGCCTGCTACGAACAGGATAAGTATTTCGTTTTATAATGATGAAAAAGATATAGATATGCTTATTGAAGCTTTGAAAGAGGCAGACAAAATATTCAGGTGATATAATGGAAGACGAATTATACAGGCAGGAACTCCTTCAGAGATACAGAGATGCACAGAATAAAAGAATAATGATAAAACCAGACATAAAAGCAGATGACTCCAATCCACTATGCGGAGACCATATTGAAATATTCATAAGAGTTGGAAAGGATGGAAAAATAAGGGATGCATCGTTCGATGGAAAAGGATGCGTTATAAGCATGGCGTCGGCATCTTTGCTTATGGAATCAATAATAGGAAAAACAATAAAAGAAGCTGAAAACATTACCAGAGAGGATATGCTTGACTTGATAGGAATAAACCTAACACCTACAAGAGTTAAGTGCGCAACTCTAGGACTTGCCACAATGAAAAAAGGAATAAAGGAAACAAAGGAGAACAAAAAATAAGAGTATTCATTGAGCAATAAATTGAATTTAAATCATAGGAGTTGAAATAATGAAAATACTTGAAATAAAAAAACTCGAAGCTGAAATAGATGGGAAGAAAATACTAAATGGAATAAGCCTAGAAGTAAATAAAGGAGAAGTTCTTGCTATAATGGGACCAAACGGCTCAGGCAAAAGCACTCTTGCAAAAACAATCATAGGGTATCCTCTTATAAAAATGAAAGGAAAAATATTATTCAACGGGAAGGACATTTCAAACATGAAACCGGATGAAAGAGCTCGCTCAGGAATATTCCTTTCATTCCAGCAGCCTGTGGAAATACAGGGAATAACAATATCTAATTTCATAAGGACAGCAATCAACTCAAGAAGGCCTAAAGGAAACCCCCTTAAAATACAGGATTATATAAAGATTCTAAATGAAAATCTCTCACTTCTTAAAATAGACAAATCTATGATGTCTAGAAACATACATGAAGGATTATCTGGCGGGGAAAAAAAGAAAATAGAAATGCTTCAGCTTTCAATGCTCCAGCCGGAGCTTGCCATACTTGATGAAACAGATTCGGGGCTGGACATAGATGCACTTAAACAGGTCTGCGAAGCGATAAAACAGATAAAGAGCAAGAACAAAGGGATGACAATAATATTAATAACTCATTATCAGAAGATGCTTGATTATATCCAGCCTGACAGGATAGCCGTTATGAAAAACGGACAAATAGTAAGACTGGATGGAAAAGAGCTCTCAAAGCAAATAGAAGAGAAAGGATATGAATCAATAAATTAAAGGAGGGAATAAGATGAAAGTAAGAATTTTAGGATCAGGAGCATGGGAAGGAATACCTGCGCCGTTCTCAAATGACAAAGTAAGTATTAGCGCAAAATGGAACAGCAAAGATTTCAGATTCAGACCTTGCTTTGAGGTAAAAAACAAAAAAGAAACATTCCTCATAGAAATACCCCCTGACATAAGGCTCATATCCTCAAAATTCAAATTGACAAAAATAAACAAGTTCCTCATATCTCACTGGCACTTCGATCACTTATATGGACTCCTGGAGCTTCATTCTTATTCTTCTTTCATAAACGACCTGGAAATATACTGCTCCCATGAAGTTGCAGAATGGATAAGGGGGAAATTTGGACATATGATGAAACACATAAAAATAATTGAGCTCAAGGCATATGTCCCATTTAATATAGCTGGAGTAAAAATAACTCCTCTACCAGTAAGGCATATGCAAAATGATACAATAGAAACAGAAGATAATGTATTCGGATTCCTTCTAGATGATGGCAGGAAGAAAATAGCTTACATGGCTGATTATGTTGAAATGCCCCAAAAAACAAAAGAGGCAATAAGTGGTATAGATACAATAATAATGGATGGGGTTTATCTTTTTGGGGATAAAATAAGAGATGACCATGAATTTGCAGCTCTTAAAAAAGACCCTGACCACATGAAGAGCGAAGATTCGCTAAAGCTTGCAAAAGAATTGAATGCTAAAAAGACAGTATTTCACCATATAACAAGACTGACAGAAATGAATCACGAGCAGCTTCAGGAAGAGTTAAGCAAAGTTGACAAAACCTATTTCATAGGATATGACGGGATGAGAATATGAGCAGGAAAAATATTTTGGTTATAGGCGGCGCAGGATACATAGGAAGTCATATAGTTGACGCCCTCTGTGGATTGGGACATAATGTAACTGTATTTGACAACCTTTCATCCGGCTTCAAGGAAAATGTAAACAAAAAAGCAAAATTAGTAAAGGGGGATATTCTAAACGAGAACGATCTTGAAAAAACATTAAGCAAAAAATTTGATATTGTCTTCCACTTCGCAGCACTAAAAAATGTCGGAGAATCAATGATTAACGTCGATAAATATGCATCAAACAACATAATAGGAACATTAAATATACTTAACGGGATGAAAAGGCACAATGTAAAATTCTTTGTATTCTCTTCATCTGCATCAGTATATGGGCTTCCTAAATATTATCCTATAAACGAAGATCATCCTGTTAACCCAGAATCTTTCTACGGATTCACAAAACTTGAAATAGAAAAATTCCTTCACTGGTATTCCAGAATTGCGGGAATAAATTATGCTGCACTAAGGTACTTCAATGCCGCAGGCTATTCTCCTGGCAAATGCAAGGAAAGAAATCCAGGAAACCTTCTTCCTATAGTTATGGAAGTTGCATCAGGAATGAGAAAAGAAGTAATGGTTTATGGAAATGACTATGATACAAAGGACGGCACAGGAGTAAGAGATTATATACATGTGCTTGATTTAGCAGATGCACATTTACGCGCAATGGATTACATATTAGATAAGAAAAAAAACATAACAGTTAATTTGTCAACAGAGAAAGGAAACAGCGTTCTTGACGTGATAAAATGCGCAGAAAAAATAACTGGAAAAAAAATACCTTATAAAATAGTGCCCAGAAGGGAAGGGGATACTGCTACTGTTGTGGCTTCATCAAAGCTTGCTAATGAGCTGCTAGGATGGAAACCAGCACACTCCGATATTAAAGAAATTGTAAGCTCAATGTGGGAAGTGTACAGAATTAAAAATAAGCTAAGAGTTGCAAAAAAATGATAGACCTATCAAAAATAAAAGTGGAAAACCCTAACAGGCTTCGTTTTGGAACAGCAGGAATACCAATATCTGCACATGGAATGAAGACACCAGAGGGGATTGCAGCAGTAAGAGGACTTGGGCTTGAAGCAATGGAGCTTGAATTTGTACATTCCGTAAACCTTACTCCTCAGACTGCAGAGATGGCAGAAGAAGCACGAAGAAAAAGCGATGTTACAATGACATGCCATGGCTCATACTACATAAATCTTAACGCCGTGGAAAAAGAAAAAATAGGTGCAAGCAGGGGAAGAATACTTGACGCTGCAAAAATAGCAAGGCTCGCAGGAGGATGGAGCATGACATTCCACGCCGCATTCTACCTTAAGGACGAGCAAAGCGTAGTTTACAACAAAGTAAAAGAGCAGCTAAAGAAAATAACAGATGAACTCGAGCAGCAAGGAAATAAAATATGGATACGTCCCGAGACAACAGGGAAAGAAACACAGTTCGGAAATCTTAAAGAAATAATTGCACTGAGCAACGAAAACGAGCAAGTTCTTCCATGCGTGGACTTTGCGCATCTTCACGCAAGAACAGGAGGAAAAAATAACACGCCTTCAGAATTCAGGGCACTTCTCGAAGAAATAGAAAAAGGTCTTGGAAGAAGAGGTCTGGACAATATGCATATTCATATGTCAGGAATAGAATACACTGCAAAAGGTGAAAGAAACCACTTATTCCTTGAAGACTCAGATTTCAAATGGCGCGAGTTGCTAAAAGTCTGGAAAGAATTCAAAATAAAAGGAGTAGTAATCTGCGAATCCCCAAACATAGAGCAGGACGCACTGCTCATGAAGAAATATTATGATGGATTGTGAGGAAAAAATGAGTTCATCTCAGAAAACATTAAAATTTTACAAGGAATTAAAACCAGAAGGACTTAAAAAAAGAACAAAAGAGAGCTGGGACAAACGTATTCTTGCTGATTTGAAAAAGAAAATATCAAAGAAACAGAAAATTTTGGATATGGGTTGTGGTTATGGAAGAATAACAGTTCCCCTTGCAAAAATGGGCTATAATATAGAAGGAGTGGACATAGTTCCTGGTTTGATAGCTGACGCAAGGGAATATGCAAAAAATGAAAAATTAAAATTAAAATTAAAAGTTGGAAACATGTGTAATCTTGACTATAAAGAAAATACATTTGATATAGTTTTATGCCTTTGGACTGCATTCAATGAGCTTCTCACAGAGAAAGAGCAGGTTGCATGCATAAAAGGAACATATAAAATACTTAGGGATGGAGGAAAGGCAATATTTGAATGTCCTGTTTACAGGCCTCCAACATCAGAAGACATAAAGAATGGAAATGCACATGGAAAAGATCATAGACTTAGGATAACTCTAATAGATGGTTCAAAAACAGAGCATTATATGCATGATGAAAAAAGTATATCTAGAGTAATAAAGAAAGCAAGAATAAAGAAATTCAGGATGTACAAAGAGCAATTTGGAAGAAGAGAAAGATTCTTCTTTGAAATAGAAAAATAATTGTCGGGAAGAAATAATAGGAGATGAACTAAAATGGAAAAAAAACATGAACTAATTAAATTGGAATATGATTACAACGCATTAGAACCTTACATGGATGAGGCAACAGTTAAACTGCACCATGATAAGCACCACCAGACTTACGTGGACAACTTGAACTTGGCTCTTGATAAGCATCCTGAGCTGTATAAGTTAAAGCTTGATGAGCTGCTTAAGGACCTTAACAAAATACCTGAGGACATAAGATTAGCTGTGCGAAATCATGGAGGGGGAGTTTGGAACCATAACTTGTTCTGGAAAATACTAAAGAAAGGAACACATCCATCAGGGGAATTGCTTGAAGCAATAAATAAGGATCTTGGCGGATTTGAAAAATTCAAGGAAGAATTAAAGAAAGCAGCACTTGGACAGTTTGGCTCAGGATGGGCATGGCTGGTCTTAAATAAAGGAAAACTGGAAATAATAAAAACTCCAAACCAGGATACTCCGCTGAGCGAAGGAAAAATTCCTCTTCTTACAATTGATGTATGGGAGCACTCCTATTATCTTAAATACCAGAACAGAAGAGCGGAATATGTTGATAACTTCTTTAACATAATAAATTGGGATGAAGTCAACGAGAGATACCTAGATGAAAAGAAGTAAAACAACATACATAAAATAAAAAAAAGATGAAAATATGGAACGCGAAAAACTGCTTGAAAAAATAATAGTTGAAGCGGGTAAGGAAACTCTAAAGTTTTATGGAAAGGCAAAAGTAAAATACACTAAAAAGAATGTTGAGGATGTGACGACTGAGGCAGATTTGCGAAGCGAGAAGATAATTGTTGATGCAATAAAAAAGCACTTCCCAAACGACGGCATAGTCTCGGAGGAGTCAAAGGACTACAATACAAATTCAGAATATGTCTGGATAATAGACCCTCTTGACGGCTCCTGGAACTTTTTTAATGGAATACCTTTATATGCTGTGCTTGCAGCCGTAGCAAAAAAAGGAGAACTTATTGTAGGAGGGGCGTATTTCCCATATTTCAAAGAGTTTTATTTTGCAGAAAAAGGCATGGGTGCATTCCTTAATAAAAAGAAAATATTCTGCTCGGACAAAAGAAACATGGAAGGACTGAGAAGCACTGGGTACATGAGGCTAAGGGAAGAGAATAGGAAGCAGATGGTTTCACTTTTAGAGGAAGCGGACAAGATAAAAATATGGAACACTGAGTTCGGATGTGGGGCATATGATATGGCTCTTGTAGCGTCTGGTAAATCACATTTTTTTATTACGCCCGCGACGGGAACAAACATTTGGGACATAGCTGCTCCCGCAATAATAATGAAGGAGGCAGGCTGCAAGGTAACAACATTTATGGATAGGGACTGGCAGCCCACGGAAAAAACAGATGTACTTGCCGCAAACCCATACCTTCATGGGCAACTCATGAATATAATGAACAGAAAATAAAAAGGGAAAGACATGGTGAAGATGAAACTAAATGTTGGAGATGATGCGCCTAATTTTGAATTGCTTGACCAGAATGGCGAGCGCCACACTCTAAGCATGTACAAGGGAAAGAAAATAATCCTTTATTTTTATCCCAGAGATGATACTCCGGGCTGCACTGCAGAAGCATGTAATATAAGGGATAATTTTTATCAATTCAAGAAGAATAATATTGTGGTGTTGGGGGTGAGTGCAGACACAAAAGAGAGTCATAAAAAATTCTCTGACAAATATTCGCTTCCATTTGTACTACTCTCTGACGAGGGACATAATGTCCTTGAAAAATATGGTGCTTGGACAAAGAAAAACCTTTACGGAAAAATAATGATGGGCATCGCAAGAATGACATATATAATTGATGAGCAGGGTAAAATAATTAAAATCTATCCTAAAGTAAAGCCTGCAGAGCATGCAATAGAGATACTAAAGGATATAGATGTAATGAAATAACTTTACAAGTCAGTATTTATTTTTATTTTATTTTTAATAGTTTCAAAGTAAAATTTATATATACAGAGGATATTTTTCGTATTGGTGATATTTATGGCTAGATTAAATTTGGATGCTCTTCCTTTGCCTTTGAGAAGGTTTTATGAAAGAGCTGTGGAAATTCTTGAGAAGGAAAAACCAAAGCTAGGAAGAGATTTTGAAAACTTAAGTATAACTGTTGACGACTTATTCAAAGTTGCAGGAAGTAAGATTGGAAATAAAAAAAGCTCTTTTGGTTGGTTGAAGGCTCTTGGAGGTAAATCTAATTCTTCACAGGCAGGAATTTCTTTGGAAGAGAAAGCAAAGGCAATAAAGCAGCTTGGAAAAGGTCTAAGAAGCGTTGCTGAAAGAATTAATTCTCAGGAAATGCTCCAGCTTGCAAATGTTCTTATAGAACAAAAAATAAATTAAAAAAACAAAAAAATCAAAGAAGCTTTATTTTCTTCTTTTCTGCTTCTTTTCTTATTTCATCAGGCCAGATGCTTGACTGAACTTCTCCTATATGCCTCTTGTGCATAAGGAACATGCAAAGCCTTGACTGGCCTATTCCTCCTCCAATTGAAAGAGGAATGCTTCCATCTATAACTCCTTTGTGGAAAGGGAGACTCCTTCGCTCTGGAATACTGCATAACTCAAGCTGGCGCTTCATTGCGGCTGCATCAACCCTTATTCCCATTGAGGAAAGCTCAAGCGCTTTTTTACGAATGTCATCCCATACAATTATGTCTCCGTTCAATCCTTTGAATCCTTTCTCTGTTTCGGTAGACCAATCATCATAGTCCGCAGCCCTTAAATCATGAGGCTCTCCTGAGGATAACTTATGTCCTATGCCTATTATGAATACTGCGCCATATTTTTTAGTTATCTCATCTTCTCTTTCCTTAGATGTTAGTTTAGGAAACATCCTTTTCAGCTCTTCTGATTGGATGAATGTTATTTTCTTGGGCAGCCTTGGAGTTAATAAAGGAAACATTTTTTGCAATTCCTTTTCTGTTTCTTTAATCGCAATGTATATTTTCTCCACTGTTTCTTTTAAATATTTGAGAGTCCTGTCTTCTTTTCCTATTACTTTCTCCCAATCCCATTGGTCCACATAAATGCTGTGGATTTCACTAAGATCTTCATCCTTCCTTATGGCATCCATGTCTGTGTAAAGTCCTGTTCCTCTAGCAAATTTATGCTTTCCTAAAGTGTATCTTTTCCACTTAGCAAGGCTATGCACAACTTCTACTGTCCTAGGCTCTTTTTTTATCCTGAACTTTACAGGCACTTGAGTTCCTGCCAGATCATCCTGCAATCCTGTTCCTTCTATTAAAAACCTAGGGGCAGTAACTCTTAGTAATCGGAGCTTTTTTGAAAGTTTCTTTTCAAAAGTATCTTTAACAATCTTTATTGCTTTTTCAGTATCAAAAAAATCAAGCTCTTTTTTAGTCATATTTCCACCTTTTTTATTTTATTTAATTGCTCATATTTTAGCATTTTTATTCATTTGTATTTCTTATCTATTTATTGTATCTTATTGCTTATCTTCTGCATTTATCGAATAATTTTGGAAAATGAATGCTTGTTTTAATAAGTATTCCATAAAAAGTGGGAATAAATGCAATAAATAGCAATATTTATATATTAAATGGAACACTTGTTCCATAATGGTTTATAATTTAGACGAAAAAGACACAAAAATACTTGAAATGTTGAAAAATGAGTCTAATTGTACCACAAGAAAAATTGCAAAACAAACTCTTCTTCCAATAACTACAATACACAACAGGATAAAGAAATTAAATAAGGAAAAAATAATAAAAAGATACACTATAGATATTGACAATACTAAAATAGGAAAGAGTCTTCTTGTGTATCTTTTAATTTCTGCTAACCTTCAAGTATTAAAATCAAAAAACAGGACGCAATATGATATAGCAAAAGAGCTTAGGAAAATGAATTTCATAGAGCGAGCAGACATAGTTTCTGGAGGAACAGACATAGTTGCGATTATAAGAGTAAAAGATGTGGAGGAATATGACAAGGTGTTGCTTGGAAAAATACAGAATATAGAAGGAATAGAGAAAACGCAATCATTAATTGTAATCCATTCACAGGAACATGCATAAGCTTTAAATTAAAATAAATTTTCAGAATTAATTTGAGAGGTAATAAAAATGAAGATACAAATCCAGGAAGGACAGGACACAAAGCAGGAAATGCTTGCATTAGGATTATTTGAGGAAGAGCAGGAATTCTACAAAGAGCAAAATCAGATTTTAAATGCGGAACTTAAAAAGGCTATTTCTTCAGAGAAATTCAAACTTGAATTTGGAAGTATGTACTCAACAAAAATAACAAATTCTTCATACAATTATGTTCTTGTAGTCTCACTAGGAAAAAAAGGAGAAATGACTGTTGAAAGAGCCAGAAGGGCGGCATCTAGAATAGTAAGATACATGCAAGGACTTAATCTTCAGACTGCAACTACTAATATTGCAGAAATGATTAGAGGAGCAAAAAAATTAAAGGATGAGGAAATAGGAAGGGCGTTTGCAGAAGGACTCATTCTCTCAGAATACGTATTTGACAAGTATCTCTCAAAGCCAAAGATAAAAAAAATAGATTCATTGTCAATTTCATGGAAAGAAGACCAAAAAGAATTTCAGAAAGGAATCCAGACAGGAAGGATAATAGCAGAAAACACAAATTATTCCAGGCAGCTTATAAATGAGCCTGCTGATTACATGACTCCCGAGCAAATAGAAAAAGAAGCCTTGACCCTAAAAGGGAAAAATGTCAAAGTATCTGTTATAGGAAAAAAGCAGCTTGAAAAATTGGGAATGAATGGAATTCTGAGCGTAGGAAAAGGAAGTATTCATGAGCCTAGGCTTATAATTCTTGAGTATAAAGGGGCTAATGAAAGTCCTACTGCCATAATAGGAAAAGGAATTGCATTTGATTCAGGAGGACTCCATGTAAAACCATTCGGTTCTATGGAAACAATGAAGTGCGATATGTCAGGGGCATCTGCAATACTGGGCACGATAAAAACTGCATCTGCACTCGGTTTGAAGAGAAATATAATTGGTGTAATACCGACATGTGAAAATATGATAAATGGGGGAGCATACAAGCCAGGAGATATAATAAAAATGTTCAACAGAAAAACAGTTGAAGTGCTAAACACTGATGCAGAGGGAAGATTAATACTCGCTGATGCGATAGCATATGCGGAAAAAACATACAAGCCAGAAGCTATAATAGACTTGGCCACTCTCACAGGTGCATGCGTTATTGCACTAGGATATTATACTGCGGGCTTGATATCAAACAATGAAATTTTATCCTCATCTCTCAAGAAAGCAGGAGAAGAAAGTTATGACAAGGTATGGGAGCTTCCTTTTTTTGAGGAATATCAGGATATGCTTGATGGAGATATATCTGATATTGCAAATATCTCAAAAAAGCAGGACAGATCTGCTGGGACGATTGCAGGAGGAGTATTCCTTTCGAAGTTTGTGGACAAAGCCAAGTGGGCCCATGTTGATATTGCAGGAACCGCATTCCTCAATGAAGGAAAAGAGTATAATCCTAAGGGTGCTTCGGGTTCTGGTGTGAGGTTGCTTTCTTATTATTTTATGGGGAAGTGATTTTTACGGTGTAAGTGCGGAATGCACGCACACTAGTAGGGCGTTAACGGGCGTACTGGTTAAATGATTGTAATCCTAAGGGTGCTTCGGGTTCTGGTGTGAGGTTGCTTTCTTATTATTTTATGGGGAAGTGATTTCAGAAATTCATTTGACGAACCCGAACTTTTTATTCTGCTCTGTCATTTTTATAAAATGATTAAGCCTTTTTTTATAGAGTTCAGGATAATCTTTTCTTCTTCCTA
Source organism: uncultured Methanosarcinales archaeon (assembly GCA_964581965.1). GTDB lineage: Archaea > Nanobdellota > Nanobdellia > Woesearchaeales > 21-14-0-10-32-9 > 21-14-0-10-32-9. Next base: position 27,479 of record CAZOPU010000009.1, read on the forward strand.
TGTATGCTATCCTTAACCTTTTGTAGTGCTCTGGAAACTTTTGAAAGTTATTCCAGGCAATAGGATTAGATTTTAATGCTTTCAGAATCTCTGAGGGTATTTTAAAATCCTCAGTCACGTCATTTTCTGCATCGAATGCGTGAGATATTGCATTAAGTCCTGCTTTTGTCATTTTCTTTTCTGAAATAAGAATACGAACCCTCTCCTTGTTTGCCTGCGAAAGCTCGCTTTTTTTTCTTCTTGGAGTAAATCTCTGACAGTATTTTTCATCATCAATACGCTTCGCTGTACTGTCAATCCAGCCAAAGCATAAAGCTTCATTTAGTGCATCGCTGTAAGATATTCTGGGCTTTCCAGATGCTTTCTTGTAAAAAATAAGCCAAATTGCTTGCTCTTTGTTGTGATTCTTTTTCAGCCACTCTCTCCATTCATCTTTTGTTTTTACATAAAGAGTCTTTGTTATCTCCATATATACAAATCATATTTCTCTAATTATAAACATTTCCAGTAAATGTCCTGTGAGGCTGTATTTTTATTATAATTATGAGAGGCACACCGAAAACCTATTAAAAGGAAAAGGCATTTCCAATTGATAATTAAATTTAGGTGATTATTATGACTCATGCAAATGAAGAGATTGAAAATGTTGTAATACTTGGAAGCGGAATATCAGGAAATACTGCTGCAATCTATGCGGCAAGAGCAAATCTGAAACCACTTGTAATATCTGGTCCGCAGACAGGAGGACAGTTAACTTGGACCACAGATGTTGAGAATTTTCCTGGATTTCCTGATGGAATAATGGGTCCGCAGTTATCTGAAAACTCAAAAATTCAAGCAGAGAGATTCGGAACAAGATATAGGCAGGATATAGCAATAGGTTTTGAGCAGAAAAAGGATTACTTTGATATAACTCTTGAGAATAACGAAATAGTCAAGACAAAAACACTGATAATTGCTACAGGAGCATCCGCAAGATGGCTGGGTATACCTTCGGAGCAGAAATTCAAGGGAAAAGGAGTAAGTGTGTGCGCTACTTGTGATGGGTTCTTTTACAGGAATAAGGAAGTAGTAGTTGTAGGAGGGGGAGACTCTGCAATGGAAGAGGCAACTGTTCTTGCCAAAATAGCTAAAAAAGTGACTGTAGTCCATAGAGCGGACACATTAAATGCAAGCAAGGCAATGCAGGAAAAACTATTTGCTACCCCTAATGCTTCAGTTCTATGGAATACTGAAATAGTAGAAATGCTCGGTGACAACATGGGGCTTACTGGTGCAAAAATTAAGAACAACAAGACTGGAGAGATATCAGAGATAAAATGCGACGGTATATTCTTGGCTTTAGGCCATGTTCCAAACACAAAAATATTCAAGGGAAAACTAGATATGGATGAATTAGGATACTTGAAAACCAACAGCACCAGAACTAACATTCCAGGAGTATTTGCATCAGGAGATGTCCAGGACAGAAGATACAGGCAGGCAATAACTGCTGCAGGAACTGGTGCACAGGCAGCTCTCGAAGTAGAGAAATACCTAGAGGAGTTAAAGCATAAATAAATCAAGCTTAAATGGTTGGAAATAATATCTTAAAATAACAAGTTATATTTCAATACTCTATTTGTATTTAACAAATCTAGACGTGAAGGAACACATTTATTTGTCAAATATTTTTGACATTATTATTTAAATAGTTGTAATTGTTTCTAGTGTTATGAAAAAAGAAAAATCATCTTTGGAAGATATAGATGTGCGAAAGCAGATTCTTCAGAAATTCGTTTATAACAAGTCATTGAAATATAATGAGCTTCGTGGAGAGGTTATGTCAAACAAGTTTAATTATCATTTGAAGCTTCTAGTAGATGAAAAAATTGTAGAAAGAGTAGGAGATAGATATTCTCTTACTCCGAATGGAATGCGGCTTATAAGTGCACTTGATGGAGTAAAAATAGTAGAAAATAGGCGTCCTCTTGTATGCGTTTTTGTACTAGCTAAAAAAGGAAACAAAATACTTGTAAATGAGCGGAGAAAACAGCCTTTTCTAGGATTTGTAGGAATACCTGGTGGAAAACTAGACTTTGGCAAAAGAGTTCCTGAGCAGGCTGCAGAAGAGCTTCTTGAAGAAACAGGATTGACTGCAAAAAAATTAGAGCTCAAGCTAATAACTAATTATAGGACTAGCGACGAGGATAAAAAAGAGCTTACTCACCATATAATAGGATTCTTCTACCTTGCAACAGGCATAAAAGGAGAATTAAAAGAAGATGATAGAGAAGGAAGAAACTTCTTTACTACTCCTGCGCAGACCAAAAAAATGAAAAGATACCCTGATTTTGATTTTGCCTCAAGCACAATACTTAAATCTAAAGCTCTTGTATTCAAGGAGGCAGACAGGTATGTCTCTGATGGGGATTTTACTGAGATAAAGTTCATCTAAATTGCCTCTTTATATGTCTTGGCAATATTTATAATACAAAATGAATTTCTTTATTCATGCAGAATTATTTTGTCTCTGAAAATGAATGGAAAGGCAATTCATTAAGTAATCTAAAGTCAGGAGAGGGATTGGAAGAGATTGCAAATAAGGACAAATCCAAGAATAAGAGAGAATCCAAACTAGGAAAAGCAAGTTCTGCTATTCTTACAGAGTTAAAATCCATAAAAGAGCATGGAATTAAGGATTATATTTTCTATATGAAACCTTCAATAGGAAAAGATGGAAAGATAATATATGCCTGCAAATTCAGAACTATGAAATTTGGTTCAGATGCTAATCTTGATGACTTGGTTAAATTAAGCAATGGAGATAGTTATGGATTAAAATACGTAGATGAGAGTAAATTAACATTTATGGGTAAAAAAATAAGGGGCACGTTTCTGGATGAGATTCCTCAGCTTTTTTATAATGTTCTTTGGAAAAGAGATATGAAACTTATAGGGGTAAG